>NZ_CABTZR010000005.1 GCF_902489365.1 uncultured Corynebacterium sp.
ACCGACACAGACGCAGGCACCGACGACATCCCCTTCTAAACCCCGCCGTCGAATAAAACGACGAGACCACACCACCAGAAAGGAAAAGAAACCCAGGAACAAAACCACCGTCGTCACAGACGACGACTGCACTGCCGAGGCCCAGTCAGGCTCGCCCCAACTGTTGCAGTTGGGATCGGCTGGACTTAGTGATGCCGGTTAGGATGGGGTGAATGCAGATCTACATTGCCTCAGTACCCGTCGATGATGTTGCCCTCGCTCACGACTTCTATGTCAATACGCTCGGCTTTCGAGTCAAGGACGATGTAACCCACGGAGACTTTCGGTGGCTCACGGTCACCAATGCGGAAGGCCAAGGGGATATGGAGCTCCTACTCGAGCCCAAGGCCCATTCCGCGGCCAAGGACTACGCAGCAGCACTCAATGCTGACGGTATCCCTGTCACCCAGTTCCTATCCGCAGACGTGGAGAGGGAATATAGCGAGCTCACTGAAAAGGGAGTGCATTTCACTATGGTGCCTACCGACGTCGGCCCCTCCATCATCGCCGTCTTCGATGACACCGTAGGGAACCTCATCCAACTGGTACAGCTCAAGAAATAGAGAATAAAGAATGCCACACTTACCTTCTTCCGTCGCTATCATCGCAGCCGTTAGCGCCGTATGCGTAATGCCTCTGACTGCATGCGCCGAGCGTGGGTCAGACACGACTCCGGCGCCGCAGTTCAGTGCAATTCCGTCTAGCTCCGCTGCTATCGATGGGCCGGAGCCGCCGTCCAGTGACACGCAGAATGCTCCCTCACAACAGGATGCCAATGTTGCTGCCTTTGCGGGTATGGGGACGGCTGCGATTGATGACCAACACCACATGCCAGATCGGTTGGGCGGCCTCATTCCGACGGGCGTGCGCGTAGGTGCTCACGACGGTTTCACGAGGGTGGTGGTTGACCTCGAAGGAGAAGGTGAGCCGGGGTGGTTCACGTCTTATACCGGCGATCCGCGTCAACAGGCATCAGGTTATCCAGTTGAGGTAGACGGAAACACTTTTCTCAATCTGGGGATAGAAGGAACTCCGTGGCCTTCCACACCCGAGCTCGAAGAAAAGTATATGAAGCCGGGAACTACTCCCGGTACTGGTGTGGTGAGCGAGGTCGTATATACCACCTCATTCGAGGCACAAACCCAATTGATCATTGGACTACAGAAGAAGACGCCGTACTCAGTGACTTTCCTGGAGGGCCCTAAACGCCTAGTTCTCGACTTCCAGGATTGACGTGTGGTGAAACGATAAGGGCCCTGTCCCCAGCTAGTTTCTGGGTTACAGGGCCCTTGATCTAGGAGGTCCTAGTAGTCCTAGCTAGTCCGAGGATTAGTCCTCCTCAACCGGAACCAGGGAGATCTTGCCGCGATTATCAATGTCGGCAATTTCGACCTGAATCTTATCGCCAACATTGACGACGTCCTCGACCTTCTCAATGCGCTCGTCGCCACCCAGCTTCGAGATGTGCACAAGGCCATCGCGGCCCGGGGTCAGGGAAACGAAGGCACCAAAGGCTACGGTCTTCACCACGGTGCCAAGGAAGCGCTCGCCCACCTTCGGCAGCTGCGGGTTAGCGATGCTATTCACGCGGTCGATTGCTGCCTCAGCAGCCTCACCAGTGGCCGCAGAGATATAAACCGTGCCGTCTTCTTCGATGGAAACATCGGCGCCGGTTTCCTCCGTGATGGCGTTGATGGTCTTGCCCTTCGGACCAATGAGCTCACCAATCTTGTTGACAGGGATCGTCACCGAGGTAATACGCGGGGCAAGGCCAGACATCTCGTCCGGGCTCTCGATGACCTCCGCCATGGTGTCGAGGATGGCGGCACGGGCGTCGCGGGCCTGGTCGAGGGCGTCGGCAAGCACGCGCGAAGGAATGCCGTCCAACTTGGTATCCAGCTGCAGTGCAGTGATGAACTCGGAGGTGCCGGCGACCTTGAAGTCCATATCGCCAAAAGCATCCTCAGCACCGAGGATATCGGTGAGCGCCACGAACTTTTCCTTGCCGTTGACCTCGCCCGAGACCAAGCCCATAGCGATACCGGCCACCGGAGCCTTCAGCGGAACGCCCGCGTTGTAGAGGGACAGGGTGGACGCACAGACGGAGCCCATGGAGGTAGAGCCGTTGGAACCAAGGGCCTCAGACACCTGGCGGATGGCGTACGGGAAATCCTCGCGGGACGGGATAACCGGCAGCAGGGCGCGCTCAGCAAGCGCACCGTGGCCGATTTCGCGGCGCTTCGGGGAGCCCACGCGGCCGGTCTCGCCGGTGGAATACGGCGGGAAGTTGTAGTGGTGCATGTAACGCTTGGACTCGACTGGGGTCAGGGAGTCGATCTGCTGTTCCATCTTGAGCATGTCCAGCGTGGTTACACCCAGAATCTGGGTCTCACCGCGCTCAAAGAGGGAGGATCCATGGGCGCGCGGAACGAGATCAACCTCAACGCCAAGGTCACGGATATCGGTCACACCACGGCCATCGATGCGGAATCCCTCGGTGAGGATCTTGGTGCGGACGATGTCCTTCATCACGGCGTTGAAAGCATTGCGGATCTGCTTGGACGCGTCGGCCTCGTCGAGGTCGTCAAAGTCTTCGATGAGCTTAGCCTCGACCTGCTCCATGTACTCGTTAGTGGCGTCATCGCGGTCCTGCTTGCCCGGGATGGTAAGCAGCTTCTCCAGCTTCTTGGCGGCTGCCTTTTCGACGGCCGCGTAAACATCATCACCGTAAGGCGGGAAGAGCGGGAACTCCTGCGTCTCCTTGGCTGCACGCTCCGCCAGACCTGCCTGCGCTTCACACAGGGACTTGATGAAAGGCTTCGCAGCCTCCAAGCCCTCAGCCACGGTGGACTCCTGCGGAGCCGGTGCACCTTCCTTGATGCGTTCGGCTACGTTCACACCAGCGCCGGCCTCGACCATCATGATGGCAACGTCGTCCTTGCGGCCCTTCTTCACGATGCGGCCGGCAACGACCATCTCGAAGAGAGCACGCTCGTGCTGCTCGTTATTCGGGAAGGCCACCCACTGGCCCTTCGGGTGCTTATCATCAGCAATCAGTGCCATGCGCACGCCGCCCACCGGGCCGGATACAGGCAGGCCAGAGAGCTGGGTGGCGGCGGAAGCGCCGTTGATAGCGACGACGTCGTAATACTCCTCCGGGTCCATGGACAGAACAGTGACGACGACCTGAACCTCGTTGCGCAAGCCCTTCACGAAAGTCGGGCGCAGCGGGCGGTCAATGAGGCGGCACGCCAGAATAGCCTCAGTAGAAGGACGCCCCTCGCGGCGGAAGAAGGAGCCCGGAATCTTACCTGCGGCATACATGCGCTCCTCGACGTCCACGGTCAGCGGGAAGAAGTCGAAGCCTTCACGCGGCTGGTTAGAAGCGGTGGTCGTGGACAGCAGCATGGTGTCCTCGTCCAGGTAAGTGGTCACGGAGCCACCGGCCTGGCGAGCCAGCTGGCCCGTCTCAAAACGGATGGTGCGAGTGCCGAAATCGCCGTTGTCCAGGGTGGCGATGGCCTCGGTGATGCCGTAGTCGTCGTCGATAAGAAACTCGACGGAATTGTTCGGTTGCTTTTTAGCGTTCTTAGCGCTCATGGATGTAACTCTCCTTGGAGCTGTCATGGCGATCTTCGGTGCCGCCTCTTCTTCGATGTTTTCTGACAACGTCCAAGGATTTTAGCAGATGAGATAAGAAAACCCCCGCACGCAGTGCGGGGGTTGAAAAGCTAAGCGCTTAGCGGCGCAGACCCAGGCGAGAAATCAGGTCGCGGTAACGGTCAACGTCATTAGCGGCCAGGTACTTCAGCAGGCCACGACGGCGACCAACCATGAGCAGCAGACCACGGCGAGAGTGGTGATCGTGCTTGTGATCCTTGAGGTGCTCGGTCAGATTGTTGATGCGGGAGGTCAGCAGGGCAACCTGTGCCTCCGGGGAGCCGGTGTCGGTCTCGTGCAGGCCGTACTCCTTGAGGACTTCTGCCTTCTTCTCAGTGCTCAAAGCCATGGAAAATCTCCTATTGTATTTCAGTCCACATGAAATGATGCGCCGTGAGGCACTGCCCGTGACTACTGTGGACCGCAGTCAGCAAGCCGAAGTAGAAGTATAGAGGCTGCCCAGCTTCGACATCAAATCATCGACGAAGCGCGCGTCATCCACCGCAACGGCCACGCGGGTGGTGGGATCGTTAAGGCGTTCCGGGTCACCGATCGTGCGGCCATTATCCTCACACCGCAGGTTGAGGTCGAGGCATGTGACCAGTGAAGGATCTGCAGCCACGGCCACTGCCAACGGATCATGCAGACCGCAACCGCCAAGGTGCGGGGAGGTCGTCTTGTAGGCGCGGATGTAGTAGTCCACGATGTCTGCATAGATACGACCAGTGGGTGTACCGCGCCATTGCTTCGTGTGCTCCCTGGTGAGCAAGGTGCGCAGCGTGACATCGAGCCCCACCATCGTGAGGTCGTGAGCATGGCGGAATACATAGTCCGTGGCTTGGGGATCTTGGAAGACGTTGGCCTCGGCATAGGGCGTGACGTTCCCGGGCACGGTCAGCGCCCCACCCATCATGACGATGCGGGCGTTGCGGGCGAAGTCCGGGTCTTTGCGCATGGCGGCTGCAATGCTTGTCGACGGCCCCGTCGGCACAATGACCAGATCCTCACCATGCTCACGGACCGAACGGATCAGAAAGCCCACTGCATCCTCGTGTGCTTTGCGGCGCGGAGGAGGCAGAAGAACCTCTCCGAGGCCGTTGCGGCCATGGATGAAAGCTGAAATGGGAGCAACATCGAAGCCCGGCCGCGTCGGACCGATGAAGACGGGGACATCCTTGGCGTCGAGAAGCTCGAGCAACGCCAGCGAGTTACGCACTCCCAGCGCCACCGGCACGTTGCCATAGGTGCCGGTAACCCCGATCAACTCAAGGTCGGGGTGTGCTACGGCATAGGCGAGAGCGAGGGCATCGTCGATTCCGGTGTCGAGGTCGAGGATGATCTTCATTTAGGCCTCGCGTGCCAGAATCTCACGAACTCGAGCAACATCTCGCTCCATAGCTGTCAGGAGTTCCTCCACGGAATTGAATTTCTCCATGTCACGCACGTGGTCGACGAAATGCACGGTGGCTTCGTGGCCGTAGAGGTCAGCGTCTCGGTCCAGCACAAAGGACTCCACCGAACGCTCCTCATCGCCAAAGGTAGGGTTCGTTCCTACCGAGATAGCGGCTGGATAAGGAACACCGGGCTCCATGTCGCCTTCCAGTGGTGCGCCGGTGGGTTCAACCACGAACCAGCCCGCGTAGACGCCATCGGCTGGAATGGCGACGGATTCCGGGAAATACTGGTTGGCGGTTGGAAAACCAAGCTCCTTTCCACCACGTCCTGCACCACGTACAACGGGCCCAGTCACCGTAAAGTGGCGTCCCAGCGCCCAATTGGCACGCGCGATATCGCCCTTGGCAAGAGCGGCGCGGATGTTGGTGGAGCAGATGCGCTCGCCGTCTTCGTCAAGCAGAGGCACGATGTCAACGTCGAACCCGAACTCGGTACCGAATTTCGCTAGCGCCTCCGCGGTGCCGGACGCGCCTGCGCCGAAGGTGAAGTTCTCCCCCACCACGACGTGTTCTGTGTGCAAACGCCCCACCAGGAGATCCGCCACGTACTCGCGCGGCTCGACGCCCCGGAGTTCTTCGGTGAAGTCGATGACGAGCACGGCCTCGATGCCCATCTCTTCCGCCAGCTGCATGCGGCGCTCAAAAGTAATCACGGAGAGCGGCGCGCGCTCCGGCAAGAACACGGAGACTGGGTGCGGATCAAAGGTCACCATGATTGGGCGTTGGCCATGCGTGCGCGCATGCTCGACGGCCTTCGTCACGAGCTGTTGGTGACCGCGGTGCAGGCCGTCGAAGACACCAATCGTCACCGAGGTCGGGCCAAGGTCAGCGGGGATGCTATCGATTCCGTACCAAATATCCACGGGCACCATGCTATCCCACTGCGGCCGGTGCCCTAGACTGCAGGGCATGACTGATCCGCTCGAACGTTCCGGCCTCGTGGTCGTCGACAAACCCGCCGGCATGACCTCGCACGACGTCGTGGGAAAACTCCGCCGCTTCTTCCACACCCGCAAGGTGGGCCACGCGGGCACGCTTGATCCGATGGCCACGGGAGTGCTCGTTGTGGGGCTCGAACGTGGCACCAAGTTCCTCGCGCACATGGTGGCCTCCACCAAGGCCTACGACGCGACGATTCGACTCGGCATGGCTACCCACACCGACGATGCGGAAGGTGAAGCTACGTGGGGCAAACCGGCAACCGCTGTGAAGGATTCTGCCATTTCGCAGGAAATTGCTGCGCTGACCGGCGATATTCTGCAGCGGCCGGCAGCGGTCTCCGCTATCAAGATCGATGGCAAACGCGCGCACGAAAGGGTGCGGGCAGGCGAAGAAGTTGAGATCCCCGCGCGCCCAGTGACGGTCAGTCGCTTCGATATCCTCGATACGCGGCGCTGCGGCGAGTTCATTGATTTGGACGTGTCGGTCGCGTGTTCTTCGGGAACCTACATCCGCTCGCTGGCTCGGGATCTGGGTGAGGCCCTCGGCGTCGGCGGGCATCTCACCGCCTTGCGCCGCACGGAGGTGGGCCCTTTCACGCTTGACGACGCCCTCCCCCTCTCTACTCTCGAGGACTCTCCGACCCTGTCCCTCAGCCTCGATGAGGCTCTCGCTCGCAGCTATCCGGTTTTAGAAGTCACCGATGATGAGGCCCAAGCCCTGGCTATGGGCAAGTGGCTAGAGCCGCGTGGGTTGAAAGGCACGTACGCGGCCGTCGATCCGCAGGGACGCTCGATCGCCTTGATCAAGGAAAAAGGAAAGCGCTTAGCCACGGTTTTCGTCGCGCGGCCCTCGACGCTTTAATGACTCGGTTTACCTGTCAAAGTTGAGCGCCGGAACGGCAGCAGAAACGATGACATAGCCATCCCGGATGATCCAGTGCCCAGTAATAAACGGCACTGGAGTTGGCCGTGCCAAGAGATAAGAGACCAGCGTTCCGTCCAAGCGCAGGTCAATTTCCGCTTGGTCAAAATCAAGCCACCGCCGGGTCATGGGGAACCATGTCTTGTACGTGGCCTCCTTAGCACAGAACAACAGGCGATCCGGGCAGGAAATACCCGCCGCTTGTAACTGAGCCAGCTGCGGCATCTCCCCCGGCCGAGCGATCATCGTCAGCACATGCTCCGGCAAAGGCTCCGCGGGTTCGGCATCCAACCCCATCGAGCGCACATGGGTGGTCGGCGCTGCTACCGCTGCACGCAGGCCTTCGGTGTGCGTCATCGATCCGGTATAGCCCTCCGGCCACAGCGGCATGCCTCGCTCGCCGCGCAGAATCGGCTCATTGTCGGTGTAGTTGAGCTCCTTCAAGGCTTGGTGGGCACACCAGCGTGCATCCCCAAATTCGGACTTGCGCACGTCCACGGCCTGCGAGACCACTGAGCGCTCTTCCGGGGATAGGTGGTTGTAATTGAGCAGGTCGGTCATCGACTCGTCTGTACGCACATAGCAATAGCGCGCTGACTCCGGGAAGAGGGAAGGCTCAAGCATGCTCTGCCCTCCCTGTCTTCTCATCGATACTCAGCACCGGATATGGCCACGGCTGGAGATGTCCGTGCGCTTGCCACTCACGCGGATAGCCCAGAGACACCTCAATGTGGTCTACCCCATCAATGTTGGCTCGGTTGGGCATATGGAGGTGACCGTAGATGACCGCTTTGGCGTTGTAGCGCCGCGGCCAGGAACGCGTGTGGCGGGTTCCACACCACAACGCCACCTCGGGCCAGCGCAGGTACAAGGTTGGCTCCTGCACCAGCGGCCAGTGATTGATCAGGACGGTCTCGCCCTCAACCCGTGATAAGCGCTTGATGGAATACGCCAAGCGGTCCCAGCACCACGCGCGCACATCGACGAACGGGGCGATAGCAAATTCATCGGTCATGATGATCTGCTTCTGCTTCGCGCTCGCGAGCGCCTGCTCTACCGTTGTTCCCGGCGGACGAAAACTGTAGTCATACAGCGTAAAGAGCGGTACGACGGTAACCCCTCCAAAAACCGGGAAAGGGTCTTCTGGGGTAACCACGCCAATCTCCCGACAGCCTTCCACGAGCCGATCGTATTTTTCGCGTCCCTGGTACGCGTCCTGGCCGCGTGAGAAGAGCTCGTGGTTGCCGGGCACCCAGATCACAGTGGCGTAGCGGTTTTTCAGCCGCGCCAAGGTGTTGATGACAAGGTCAATGCGCTCGGCCACGTCGCCCGCCACAATCAACCAGTCATTCGGGTTCGGCGGAACGAGTTCGTCGATGCGGTCCCCGTTGACTCGTACCGCCGCGTGGAGATCGGAGACTGCCCACAAAGTGGTCATAGCGCCTCCTTCACACAAACATTCTCTCTACTTTTACCACAGGGCTAGACCTGCGCCCACCGCATGGAGTAGAAGCGCCACACCACGCCCACCATGCGGATGAGGATGAACGCGGCGATTCCGCCCCACACCCCGGTCAGGCCGGTGCCGAAAACCAGGGCCAACCAGACACCAGGGAGGAAGCCTAGAAGCACTGACGCGAGGGTGAGTGTGCGGAGGAAGGCTGCGTCCCCAGCGCCCAGGAGAACGCCGTCCAGGGCGAAAACGACGCCGCCAATAATGACGAGGAAAGTCATAACCCACCACGGGCCGGAAATGACCTCGAGGACCTCCGGGCTCGTAGTAAAAATCTGCGGGATGACACCGGCGCCGAGGCCGAGTACCGCTGCGAGCGCGAGGGAGAAGGACGTCGAGTAGAGCGTCACCTTGGTTCCTACAGTGCGGGCATAGCGCGCTGACCCTGCCCCCAACGCTGCGCCGGTCAATGCTTGGGCAGCGATCGCGAGGGAATCCAGAACGAGGGACAGGAAGTTCCACATCTGCATCATGATTTGATGCGCAGCCAACTGGGCAGTTCCGATACGCGAGGCCACCGCTGCCGCCGACAAAAATGCCACTTGGAAACTCAACGAACGAACGATGAGGTCTCGCCCCAACACGAGCTGCCGACGCACAACGCTCCAGCGAACCTCCCACGAGCCGGTATGCTCGCGGCGCAGCTCCCCCACGAAGAACGCCGCGATGATCCCCATCCCCAGCACCGTGGCCAGAGCAGAGCCCGGCAGACCCCAGAAGTGCACGAAAATAGGCACCGCGATGGCGCCAGGAACCATACCTGCAAGGGTGAAATAGAGGGGCTTGCGGGTGTTTTGCACGCCGCGCATCCAGCCGTTGCCAGCCATGTTGATGAGGGTAAAGGGAATCGCGACGGCGGCGATACGCAGCCACTGCGCCGTCCCGCGTGCCGTATCTGGATTGCCAGTCAACCACATCGCGAAGACGCCGGCGAAGAGCCACATGGTGATAGCGAGCACCACCCCCACGCCCACGGCAACCCACGTTGCTTGCACGCCCTCAGCCACGGCCTCTTCCCGCTTACCTGCACCGAATAAGCGAGAGGCTCGCGCGGTCGTGCCATAAGACAAGAAGGTCAGCTGGGTCGTGACCACGGAATGTAGCGTGGCCGCAGCCCCCAGCGAGGCCAAATCCTCCGCTCCAAGCCGGCCCACCACCGCGGTATCTAGGAGCAAATAAAGCGGCATCGCCGCGAGAACGCCCAAAGCGGGCACAGCAAGGCGGAAAACCTCCGCGGCAGAAACCTTGACTGGTTGCGCGGAAGCCATTTAGGACAACGCACCTACCAGCTGCGCGATAACCTCCTCGGGCGTTCCGTGCGCGGTATACCCAGCGGCCGGAACATGCCCACCGCCGCCGAAGGTGAGAGCCACTTCAGCGCAGTTGACCGCGGAGGAACGCAAGGATACAGCCCACACATTGGGGGCTTGTTCCTTGAAGACCACTCCAATGTCAGTGCCCTTCAATGCGCGGACATAATCGACAAAAGACTCAATCGCGGAATCGGCGTGGGACGCAACTTCCTCATGCGGCACGTAGAGAACAGCCAGTCGGTGCTCCTCTGCTTCCTCAATCCTGAGGCCTGAGAGCACGCGTCCGATCATCTGCAGGTCATCGGCAGTGCTGGAATCCATGAGTTCCAGCGCAATCTGCTTGGTGTCGAGCCCATAGAGCATCAGGCGCGCAGCGATATCATGCATGGCTGGGCGGCCCCACCGGAAGTTACCGGTATCGGTGACAAGGCCCGCGTACAAGCAGTGCGCGATGACGCGATCGATCTGGATGGAAAGCCTATCCAGGATATCGAGCAGAACCACCGTGGTGGACTCACACACTGGATCCACCACGTTGATGGCGCCGAAGCCGTCATTAGAGGCATGGTGATCGATACATAGGACGCGGCCGACGGCGGCCATTTTCTCGAGCCCCTGCGCTACCGAACCTGTCCGTTCTATCGAGCCACAGTCCACAGTGACATAAAGGTCATAGCCCTGCGGAAGCTCATCCACCAACTCAATCTCGTCCACGGTGGGAATGGAAAATAGGTTGGCGGAAATATCGCGGCGCTGCCCGATCACGGTGCGGGTCTGCTTCCCGCGCTGGCGCAGCGCCAAAGTGAGGGCCGCCGCGGAACCGACAGCATCGGCGTCTGGGCGCAAGTGCGTAATAATGCAAATACTGCTGGCCTGCACCAGCGCATCAACTGCGGCTTCGTAGTTGGTTCGTGACACTTAGTCCTCTTCCATATCCGAGGTCTTGTACGGATTCGCATCACCAGCCGGCTGCGCGCCTTCCTTTAACTTGGCCAACTCCGCATCGCGGGCACGGGCGCGGGCGAGCAAATCCTCCATGTGAGCGGACGCCTCGGGGACAGTATCAAGCTCAAAGGACAGCGTCGGTGTAAAGCGGACCGACAGTTCATCGCCCACGATCTTGCGCAACTGCCCCTTAGCTCGAGTGAGAGCCTCGGCAGCCTGATCGTAATCCGGCTCGGATTCGATATCCGCGCCGCGCACCGTGTAGTACACGGTGGCATCGTGCAGGTCACCCGTAACGCGGGCATCCGTGATAGTCACAAGCTCAAGGCGACGATCCTTAATCTGGCGTTCAATAGCGCTGGCAACGATTGTCTGAATGCGCTTTGCCATGCGCGCGGCGCGTGCGTGATCAACCATGGTGAAGCTCCTTTGCGTACGTTTACTGGCAACTAGTCTAGGATACCGATTCTGCGCCTTTCGGCCGAAACGATTAAAGCCCAGCCAGGAATGTTTCCTGGCTGGGCTTTGTTATTCGAGCGCTCTTAGTGAGCGGAGAGCTCGGATGCGATTAGTCGCGCGGAACCTCGACTTGCTCGTAGGCCTGGATGATATCGCCTACCTGGATGTCCGGGTAGGACAGGACCATACCGCACTCGTAGCCAGCGTTGATCTCGTTAGCGTCATCCTTCTCATGGCGCAGGGACTCAATCTTGGCATCGGAGACGATGACGTTTCCGTCGCGCACAAGGCGAACCTTGCCGTTGCGCTTGACCTTGCCCTCGGTGACCATACAACCGGCAATGGTGCCGACAGCGGAGGACTTGAACAGCGCACGAATCTCCGCTGCACCGGTATCCCGCTCCTCGTAGATGGGCTTGAGCATGCCCTTGAGAGCTGCCTCAACCTCTTCGATGGCGCGGTAAATCACGGTGTAGTAGCGGATGTCAACGCCCTCAGCATTCGCTTCCTCCGTCGCCTTGCCTTCAGCGCGAACGTTGAAGGCGATGATGACGGCGTCGGAAGCCGCAGCCAGGCTGACGTTGGTCTGCGTCACAGCACCGACGCCACGGTCGATGATGTTGAGCTGAACCTCGTCGTCGACCTCGATGTCCAGCAGGGCATCTTCCAGAGCTTCGACGGAACCGGCATTGTCGCCCTTGAGGATGAGGTTGAGCGTCGAAGTTTCCTTGAGCACTGCATCCAGATCCTCGAGGGAGACGCGCTTGCGGGCCTTGGCCTGCAAAGCAGAACGCTTACGCGCGTCACGCTGCGCGGCAATCTGGCGAGCGACGCGGTCATCTTCGACAACCAAGAGGTTGTCGCCGGCACCAGGCACGCCGTTGAGGCCCTGCACCTGGACCGGACGGGACGGACCGGCCTCTTCCACGTCGTTGCCGAACTCATCGAGCATACGACGCACGCGTCCGTGCGCATCGCCAACCACGATGGAATCACCAATGCGCAGCGTACCGCGCTGAATGATGACGGTAGCCACCGGACCGCGGCCACGGTCGAGGTGAGCCTCGATGGCAGAACCCTGTGCATCCATATCCGGGTTAGCGGTGAGCTCGAGTGCAGCGTCCGCCGTCAGGATGACAGCCTCCAGCAACTCGTCGATGCTGATGTTGTTCTTCGCGGAGATGTCCACGAACATCGTGTCGCCGCCGTATTCCTCCGGCACCAGACCGTACTCAGTAAGCTGACCACGGATTTTATCCGGGGAAGCTTCCGGCTTATCAATCTTGTTGACCGCGACAACGACTGGGATGTCCGCTGCCTTCGCGTGGTTAATAGCCTCAATCGTCTGCGGCATCACGCCGTCATCAGCGGCGACCACCAGGATGGCCAAGTCGGTGGACTTAGCACCACGGGCACGCATGGCGGTAAACGCCTCGTGGCCCGGTGTATCCAGGAAGGTGATGGTGCGAGGGCCATCCTCGAGCTTCACCGTGGTCTGGTAGGCACCGATGCCCTGGGTAATGCCACCGGCCTCACCCGCACCTTCGTTGGTCTTACGAATGGTGTCCAGAAGGCGGGTCTTACCGTGGTCAACGTGACCCATCACGGTAACGACTGGCGGGCGCTTCTCAAGGGCTTCTTCGCCGCCCTCGTCCTCACCGAACTGCAGGTCGAAGGACTCGAGCAGCTCGCGGTCCTCGTCCTCCGGCGAGACAACCTGGACCTCGTAGTTAATCTCCGAGCCCAAAAGCTGCAGGGTGTCCTCGGATACGGAGGCCGTAGCCGTCACCATCTCGCCGAGATTGAACAGTGCCTGAACCAATGCTGCGGGATCCGCACCGATCTTCTCGGCAAAGTCAGCCAGGGAAGCACCGCGGCGCAGGCGAACTACCTTGCCGCCGCCGTCAGGCAGGCGTACGCCGCCTACCTCATGCTTCTGCTGCTCTTCAAACTCGTGGCGCTTCTGACGCTTCGACTTCTTGCCACGACGCGGTGCACCACCAGGACGACCAAATGCACCAGCGGTACCACCGCGGCGACCGCCGCGTCCGCCACGGAAACCACCGTGGCCAGGACCACCGTGGCCGGGGCCGCCGCCGCGACCACCGCGGCCGCGACCACCACCGCCGCTGCCTGCCGCCTTCGACGGCATGCTGGCCGGGTTCGGGTGCGAAGGCATCATGGCCGGCGATGGGCGACGGCCACCGCTGCGGTTGCCATCACCCTGCGGGCGTGCTCCGCCCTTGCCACCGCGGTTATCACCAGGCTTGCCGCCGGAGCGCTGCCCCTTGCTGCCGCCCGGACGCGGTCCGGGGCTGGGGCGATCGCTCGAGCCACCCGTGGAGAACGGGTTGTTGGCGACGCGACGGGTACCGCCAGGCTTCGGCATGGAGCGCGGCGTAACGGCGCGCTCGCCAGGCTTGTCAGCATTCTTGCGCTGTGCACCCGGCTTCGGGGCACCGCCTGGCTTTGGTGCAGCTCCCGGCTTCGGGGCACCACCCGGCTTGGGAGCCGCACCCGGCTTAGGTGCTGCCCCCGGCTTTGGTCCAGGCTTAGTCGCGGTAGCCGGCTGCTTCTCTGCTGGTTTCTTCCCTGCCGCCTTCTTGGCAGCAGAAGCCGGGGAGGCTGCCGGCGCGGATTTCTCCGCCGGCTTGTCGTTGCCGCCCTTAGCTTCATAGTGTGCGCGCATTTTCTTGACCACCGGCGGTTCGATGGTCGAGGATGCGGTCTTGACGAACTCGCCTTGTTCCTTCAGCGTGGCGAGCAGTTCCTTGCTGGTTACACCGAGCTGCTTTGCCAACTCGTGTACACGTAGCTTTCCGGGCACTTGTCTCCTCTTTAATCTTTCTAGGAGTCAAGGCCGCGGAATACGGCTTGACCCCTAGTTAATGGCTATGGACTTTCATCGCTGATGCTGCTTCATGGTTGTGCGCTCATCAGTGTTCGGTCTTCCTTTTTAACTCTGGGTCGAACGGGCTAGTGCCCGCCGACTGCACCTGCTGCCGAGCAGCGAGGTACTCACGTACGTGACCTGTGTCCACGTCTGTGGACAATCGGAGCGCGCGCCTGAAGGCACGGGTTCGCTCCGCCAGCTCTACTGCCTCCAGATCTGGCCTAATCCACGCTCCCCTACCGGGGAGGCGGCGGCGCGGATCCGGAACAACACGGCTTCCTGTGGGATCGTCCCTATCGGCGACAACCCTGAGCAATTCCGTGTCGGGATGCTTTTGACGCGTGGCAATACAGGTGCGGAGTCGCTGTCCCTGAGACATCCCACTCCTTACGCCAAATCACCACTGCTACTACGCCACAGCATTCCTGCATGTGGGCCGTTGTCTAGTCTACGCGAAAATAGGCCAAACCTTTAATCCCACCGCACGTTAGTGGGAAAGCTAGTCGCGAGCGGCGTCGGAGTGGATATCAATCTTCCATCCGGTCAAACGTGCGGCAAGGCGTGCGTTCTGCCCCTCCTTGCCGATGGCCAGCGACAGCTGGTAATCAGGCACGGTCACCTTGGCTACCTGTGCTTCTTCATCGAGGATTTCTACGCGCACGACCTTCGACGGGGCGAGAGCATTACCCACGTAGACGGCTGGGTCTTCGTTGTAATCGATGATGTCAATCTTCTCACCGCCGAGCTCACGCATCACGTTGCTGACGCGGGAACCCTTCGGGCCAATGCAGGCACCCTTAGCGTTGAGGCCCTTAGCGTGGCCGCGCACGGACACCTTCGAGCGGTGCCCTGCCTCGCGGGCGATGGCGATGATCTCTACTGCACCGTCGGCCACCTCTGGGACCTCCAGCTCGAACAGGCCGCGAACCAGCTCTGGGTGGGTACGCGACAGCGTGATCTGCACCTTGGCCCCGTTCCGGCTTACACCCACGACATAAGCCTTAACGCGGTCGCCGTGCTCAAGCTTCTCCCCCGGCAGCTGCTCGGCCGGCAACAGGAAAGCATCCTGCGAATCGTGCTCGGTACCCAGCTGCACCACGACGACGCCGCGCTTGTTCGCGTGGATATCGCGCTGGACGACGCCCGACACAACCGTTCCGGTCAGTTCAGAATAGGAATCATAGGTCCGCTCCGCTTCGTTCTCGCGCAGCTTGCGCAGGATGGCATCACGGACAGCCTGGGCGCCGACGCGCCCAAAGTTATCCGGGGTGTCGTCGTATTCGCTGACGATCTCTCCGGTCTCCGGATCGCTTTCCGTCACGATGACGGCAACGGCGCCGGTATCGGCGTCGATATCCACGCGGGACTTTGTCCCCTCTGCCTTCGTCTCAGCGGACTCGGCACGGTGATCCAGATAGGAATACAAAAGGGCACCCGCGATTGCCTCGAGCAGGTCCTTCACCGGGACGCCTCGCTCGCGCTGAATCGTGCGGAGTGCCTCTAGATCAATATTCACTTGTTAGTCCTCTCGGGTTGCCGAGTTCTGCTCGGCGAAGTCGAACGTCTGCATTGCCGCCTCCAGCTCCTGTGCTGAAGGTTGAGCAAACTCAATTTCTACCACTGCACGGCTCACATTTTCCAATCGCTCGACCTGATAGCGCACCTCCTTCCTCACGGTCGTGATGAGCGCCACGGATTCTTCGTCCTCAGACAGGGCGCCGATGCGCGCGACGCGAGTGGTTCCAGGTTCCTCGGCAAGCGCATATCCGACAAGCCTTCCTTGGTTGCGGCGCCAATGGCGTGGGGCGCTGAGCGGAAAATCCACGCCGGGGGTCGACACCTCCAGGGTGTAGCCCGCGCCGAAGTTGAGCGCGCCCGCTTCTTCCTGCGCATCAAAAAGCGCGGAAATCTCCTGTGACAGCTCCTCGATGAGATCGGAGCTCGGACGCTCATCGCCATCAACGCGGATAATAACCTGCGACTTTTTACCGGCTCGTGTGGTCTTGACGTCTTCGATGTCGAGATCGCGTGCAGCGGCAATAGGCTGCAGGATTTCGGTCAGTTGCGCGGGTGTTGGGAATGCCATGCGCTCTAGACTAGGTCACACGGGTAGGGTCTATCGCGTGAACCGCCGAGTAGTTGTGCCCGCCCTCCTTGTCTGCGCCGCCCCCTGGTTGGGCGGCTGCCAAGCCACCGACGCGATCGTGGACTATTTTGGCCCCCACGCGGATCCCTCCCTCGCGTCGCTTGCTCAAGCCGCCAGCGCGGATGCTCTCGCCTTGGAAGAGCTTGATGCGGATGCCGCGGCCCTGCGCGCGGAGCAGGCTGAGCAGCTTTATGACGAAATCGACCGCCTGTGCGGCCGTGATGAGGAAGGAAATGCTCCTCGCTCTTGCGCAGTCGACCGTGAGGTTGTCCCACGCGATTCCGCTGACGTGGCCGCTGTGCTTCACGACGCCTCCTCTTCCTCAGAAGAGATCATCAGCAGCGTTCCTGAGGAATCCCGCGCTCTTGTAGTAGCACAAGCTATTGCGCTCGCAGCGTGGAACGATGATGGGCTTGCTGAAGTCCCCGAACTCACCGAGCAGGAACGCGATGCCGCAACTACTCTCTTGGAATGGGAGTACCAGCAGGTCTATGCCCTCGATTTCGCGCGCTCCTATGTGTCCCCCGACCAGGAGGCGCACGTTGATGAGCTTTTGCACGCTCATGAGGACAGAATCCTGCAACTTCAAGGGCAATTAGAAAAGCTCGGCGCTGTGCCGCAGGCCGCGCCGGCCTATGATTCACCGGCAGGAAACCTACCGACGGACGCCGACTCAGCGCGCACATTCATCGACGAGGCCGCACGCAACGACACGCTGAAGTGGACCGATGCGGCCATCTCAGCTGAACCGTCAACCCCGTGGCAGCGCTGGCTTATCGCGGTCGCGGCGCAGTCACACCGCTTCCACGCCGCCTAGCTTCTGCTAGCTGCTAACCGCGGATGAGCTCGGTGAGCGTCTCCACGATCTGGTCGGCGGGGACCTCACGGGTCTCGCCGCCGCGGATGCGCAGCTCAATGATGCCGTCAGCAAAGGCGCGGCCCAAGATGGCAATGAACGGCATACCCAAAAGCTCGGCATCCTTGAACTTCACGCCCGGGGAAACCTTCGGGCGATCGTCGAAGAGCACCTCCACGCCCGCGCGGTCCAGATCCTCCACCAGCTTCTGCCCTGCCTCGAGGGCAGCGGCATCCTTGTTCGCTACGGCCACGTGCACCTGGTATGGAGCAACAGCCACCGGCCAGTTGAGGCCCTTCTCATCGTGGCGCTGCTCCGCCAGTACAGCGAGCATGCGCGTAACACCGATGCCGTAGGAACCCATGGTCGGCACGGCGCGCTTGCCGTTTTCATCAAGAATCTGGACGTCGAAAGCCTCGGTGTACTTGCGGCCCAGCTGGAAGATGTGGCCTAACTCAATACCACGCTCCAGGGTCAGAGTGCCCTGGCCGTTCGGTGCCGGGTCGCCTTCCTTAACCTCGGCAGCCTCGATGAACTCATCCACGGTGAAGTCGCGGCCAGCCACCAAACCGACGACGTGGCGCTGCGGGGCATCCGCACCGGTAATCCACGAAGTACCGGAGACAACGCGCGGATCAGCATAAACCTTCACGTCGTGAGCATTCAGAACACGCGGTCCAACATAACCCTTGACCAGGAAGGAGTTCTTCTTGAAGTCACCCTCACCGGCGAGCTCAAACTCGGCCGGCTCCAGCGACGCTTCCAGGCGCTTTTCATCCAGCTCGCGGTCGCCCGGAATGAGGACGGCGGCAAGCTCCCATTCCTTCTCTTCCTCTGCGGCCGCGGGCGCAGCCACCTTGATCATCATGCACTTGAGGGTGTCCGCTGCGGTGACCTCGCGGCCAGCGACAGTAATGCCGGCGCTCTTAGCCCACTCCACCAGCGTTTCGATGGTCTCGGACTTCGGAGTCTCATGCTCCTGCGCGTCCGGCTGGCCTTCGAAGGGAATCTCCTCCGGAGCCTGAGTGACCACGGCTTCCACGTTGGCGGCGTACTCTCCCTCCGTGGCGCGGACAAAGGTATCCTCGCCCACCTCGGACACAGCCAAGAACTCCTCGGAGGCCGAGCCGCCCATCGCACCAGAGGTGGCTTTACAGATGGCGTAATCAATCTCCAGACGGTTGAAGATGTTTTGATAAGCCTGGCGGTGGCGGGCGTAGGACTCATCTAGGCCTTCGTCCGTCATGTCGAAGGAGTACGAGTCCTTCATAGTGAACTCGCGGCCACGCAGCACGCCGGCGCGCGGGCGCTCCTCATCGCGGTACTTCGTCTGGATCTGGTACAGCGTGACCGGGAAATCCTTGTAGGAGGAGTACATATCCTTCACCGCTGTGGTGAACATCTCCTCATGGGTCGGGCCCAGGAGCATGTCAGCGCCCTTGCGGTCCTTAAGACGGAACAGGTTATCGCCGTATTCCGTCCACCGGTTCGATGCCTCGTAGGGCTCGCGCGGCAGCAACGCCGGGAAGAGCATCTCCTGGCCGCCGATGGCGTTCATCTCCTGACGGATTACGTCTTCAATCTTGCGCATGGCGCGCAACCCCAGTGGCAACCAGGTGTACACACCCGGCGCGACGCGGCGCACATAACCTGCGCGGACGAGAAGCTTGTGGCTGGGGACTTCGGCATCAGCCGGATCCTCACGAAGGGTGCGGAGGAAAAGCTCAGAAAGACGTGTAATCATGGTTGCTCAGTCTACATCGCTAGCATGTAGCCATGCTGATCATCCTCCCTCCTTCTGAGACCAAAGCACACGGCGGCAGCGGCGCAGCCGTGAACTGGAACAAGCTTTCCTTCCCGGCGCTCAACCCCATCCGCCAAGAAATCGCTGCAGAATTGTCGGCCCTCGACGTCGATGAAGCGCTGGAGGTGCTCAAGCTCTCTGAGAAGCTGCGTGGGGAAGCCGAGTCCAACCGCGAGTTGGCCTCCTCCCCCACCATGCCCGCGCTGGAGCGGTTTACGGGCGTGCTCTACGACGCCCTCGACGCCCCCACCCTTCCCCCGGAAGCGCGGAGCTACCTCGCCGTGGGCGATGCATTGTTTGGTCTGGTGCGCGCCGATGATCTCATCCCCCACTACCGGCTTTCCGGCGGCACCAAGTTGGGCGGGAAGACTCTCAAGTCACGCTGGGGTACGGCCATCACGGATGAGCTGCGCGCGCTTGTCGACGCTGGCGAGTTCCTCCTCGATATGCGCTCGGGTACCTACCAGCAACTGGGCAAGCTCAAGGACGCTGCCACGGTGCGCGTGGAGACTGTACAGGAGGACGGTTCGCGCAAAGTGGTCTCTCACTTCAACAAGCACTACAAGGGGGAGCTCGCTCGCGCGCTAGCCCTGAGTGGCGAGCGTGTGTCCTCCCTCAAGGATGCGGCCAGTGTTGCGCAGGAAGCGGGCATGAGCACCGAACTGCGCGGCACCGAGCTGGTGCTCGTGGTCTGATTTATCTATTTATCAATTTATCTACGCCCGCCGATTTATCTATTTATCAATTTATCTGCCTGCTATATACTTCCAGCATGACTGGAAACCCTTTTCGCCCAACTTTTGGTGCCAGCCCACTCAAGTGGGCTGGCCGCAGTGCGGTCCTCAATGACTTCACGGTTGGGCTCGGCGGCGGAGTTGGCAACCCTAATCGCGCAATGCTTATTAGCGGTCATCGTGGGATGGGCAAAACGGTTCTGTTGACCGAGCTTGAGGACATCGCAGCCCAACAAGGATGGGCTGTTATTCGGGTCAGTGGCCGAAGCAATTCAGTCACTCAGCTCATCGACTCCATCATCCCAGAAAAGATCAACCAGCTGTCTTCTCCATCAACCCGTCGAATCAAGGACATACGCATTGCGGGCCTCGGCGGCATTGGCACTGAAGAGATTGGTACGCCACCAGTGCCAACATTAGAATCACGCTTGCGCGAACTCTCCGCTCATCTCCGAGACAGCGGAATTCTACTTACTATCGACGAGATTCAGGACGCCGATCCTCATGACCTCGAGAGCATAGCAGTCACATTCCAGCATCTTGTTCGCGATGAACTCGACGTTTCCATTGTGATGGCAGGGCTTACTGCCGGTGTTGACAAGCTTCTGCACCTGCCGGGAACAACGTTTTTGCGCCGTGCCCGCAGATTTCACCTAGGGCCTGTTAACCCGGAAGCTACGACCAGCGCTTTCAAAGAAACGGCAGCTTTGACTTCGATTGCTTTCAACGACGACGCCGCCGACCGCGCTACTGAAGCGAGCCACGGTTATCCCTTCCTCATCCAGCTCATCGGGTACTTGGCCTGGAACGCTGCATCCCAAGCCAGTGAAACTACCGTTTCCTCAACAACCGTCGACGCAGTTCTTGGTGAGGCAATCACGACAATGGGAACCCAAGTGCACGATCCTGCGGTACGTGCACTCAGCCAACGCCAACTTGAGTACCTACACGCGCTGGCGGACATAGCAGATGAGGCAGGGACGGCCGCCTCTGGCGCTATCGCTCACGAACTCAAGACAACGACAACATCTCTCAGTGAAGTGCGCGCGCGTTTGCTGGAGCAGGGGCTTATCGACGCCCCACGGCACGGCACCGTTGCTCTAGCTCTACCGTACCTTCGCGATTATCTTCACGCCGGCGGCGAACAAACCTACGTGGACTAACCGTGGCCGATTACACCAGCGGGTTATAACGCAAACTATTGCGCTTGAGCTCGCACTCGGTGGCGATTGCGATGCCTGAAGCAATCTTGCCGCGCTCGCGCAGGCGGAACATGGCATCCACGATGCGATCGCGCAAGCCCCACGGATCGATGGTGTTGATGTAGACCTTGGTGCCGCCCTCAAAGCCGGCCAGGGTCGATACCCTGAGCTTGATCATCACGCGCCACGGCTGTGGCAGATCTACGCTGGGCGGGCGGTGGTGCCATTCTTCATTGCACGCCACATCTGGGCCCACGGCGGCATGTGCTGCGTGGATGAGATCTGACATCCCGCGTACCTCGCCGGGGGTCTGTTCCCACGGTTCACAGCGCGGCGATTTGGAAAAGATCTCCAGTGTGGGATAACGGTGCCCGAAGCCAGCGAAGAGCACCGCATAGTCATTTTCGGCAATAACAAGGTTGCGCTTTGCCGCATAGCCCACCGCCCAATCGTTGTACATGTTGGGATGCGCGCGCAGAATGGCGTTTTCTTGGTGGGCGGCCATACCTAGAGCGTCAATAGCAACGAGCTGCTTGTGCAGGTGGTCAAAGGACGCACCCGCCGGCGCCAGCCAATTCTGGAACACGGCGACATAGGAGGCGTAGCGGTTGCGCTGGTAGAGCTCGCGCGTCGATTCTGCTGTAAAGGTTGTCAGCAGGAAGTGCTCGTCGGGGTTCAGCGTGCCGGAAGACGCTAGCTGACTATCATCGACCGCCCCCTCCACAAAGTGGCGCGAAGAAATGATGACGTCGTGGCCGCCACCAAAGAAACCATCGGCAAGGGCGAGCAGAGAGTCGTCGTCCAGCGCGGCATCCTTGCCTGCCGCCTTGAGCTTGGTGCGCACCACATTGAGCACATGCAGGCGCCCAGCTTCGTCGGACTCGTAGCGCTCCTTGTGGCGGGCCACGTCGGGGTCCATGGTGAAGCCATAGTTCTCGTGCCAGTAGTCATAGGACACGATCTCAAAAAGGTTGGGCACGCGGCGAAAGGCTGGTACGGACTTATCCAGCTCGTGAGGAAGGAGGCCGCGCTGAATCTCCCCCGAAGCCAGAATGCGGGACTTTTCCGGCGGGGTATCCAGCATGCGGCCTGAGCAAAATGCACAGCTGTGAGTGAAAGCATCGGCCGCCAGCGGTTGTGGGTCCTGTGCTGGATGCGCGAGCGGGCGGTTGCCGCGGCCAGGCACCGTCCACACCTCCGTTCCGGAGAAGGGGTTGACCTGCTTGACGGTCCCATCAGCCATGGTTTGGATGGGCTCGACGCGGCTAAAGAGTGCTTCGCTCATGCAACCCAGCGTAGACCTCCACTCCCACCGGTGCGACTAGACTTGGGGTCCATGCAGCACCGATTCTTTGAAGTAGACGTTTTCGCCACTGGGCCGTTTACCGGTAATCCCCTCGCCGTGGTTGCGGATGCCGATGACTTGAGCACCGAAGAAATGCAGCGCATCGCGCACTGGACCAATTTCTCTGAGACGACCTTCCTGTGCTCGCCTACGGATCCACGCGCGGACTACCGAGTGCGGATCTTTACCCCCTACGAGGAGTTCCCTTTCGCCGGCCACCCCACGCTGGGCACCGCTCGGGTCGCAGCAGAGCTGCTTGAAAAAAGCGGCACCTTGATTCAGGAATGCGGTGTAGGCCTCATCACCGTACGCCAGGAGGACGGACGCTTTTCCTTCGCTACCCCGCCCTTGGTGCGCGAGGGGGCTCTCAGTGATGCCGAACGAGCCGATGCAGCTGCAGTCCTCGGAATTGCTGAGAACCACATCGTTGACTCTGGCTGGGTAGACAACGGCCCCGGATGGCGCCTCATCCAGCTAGATTCCGCCGAGGCAGTACGCGAACTCAACCCCACACCCACGCCCGGTGTCAAAGTTGGCGTGATCGGCCTCACCAATGATGATGACCCAGCGTACGAAGTGCGCGCCATTACCGGGCACTTCGAGGACCCCGTCACCGGTTCCTTCAACGGCGGGGCTGCCCAATTCCTCCGCGCTAAAAATGCAGTTCCTGCTCGCTACACCGCGGCACAAGGTAGCCAGGTAGGACGCGCTGGTCGCGTCTTCATCGACGACGACGGGGACAACATCTGGGTGGGCGGCAACGTCCGCGTGCGCGTTCGTGGCACCCTGGAGTCCCGCGATGCCTAAGCCTCCCCTTCCTATCGAGCTGCACTCTGAGTTCGCCGACCGTCTACCCCACCTCGTCGCCGAGGCCCGGGGGGAGGAACAGCCCGCAGCGCGGATCGTGGTGCTCAATGAGCAGCTAGCTTCTGAGCTCGGACTCGACGCTGACTGGCTACGTAGCGATGAAGGCGTGGAGTTTCTCCTAGGCCGCGGCCCCATAGCTCCCCACGCCATGGCCTACGCCGGCTTTCAGTTCGGGCAGTACAACCCATCCATGGGTGATGGCCGCGCTCTCCTACTGGGAGAGGTCACAGGCCCTACTGCTCCCCAAAACCCGGCGGGCCTGTGGGATCTGCACGCCAAGGGGACGGGTCCCACACCGTACTCGCGCTTCGGCTCTGATGGTCGTGGCACTCTGCGCTCGATGCTGCGCGAGTATCTCTTCTCCGAGTCGATGCATGCCCTGGGAGTGCCCACCACTCGGTCTCTCGCGGTCCTTGCCACCGGCCGCCCCATTCAACGCCAAGTGGTGGAGGAGGCGGGCGTGCTGGTGCGCGTTGCAGCGAGCCACATTCGCGTCGGCTCCTTTCACTTCGCCGCGCAGTCTCAGCGGCCCGGATTGCTCGAACAGCTCGCCGACTACACCATTGAACGCCACTACCCCGGTGCCGACTATCAGGGGCTGTTCACCCGTGTCATGGATGCGCAGGCCGCCACAGTAGCCGGATGGATGCAGCTGGGCTTTATCCACGGCGTGATGAATACGGATAACACCACGCTATCGGGCGAGACCATCGACTACGGCCCCTGCGCATTCCTGGAAAACTATGATCCCGATACCTGGTTTAGCTCCATCGATACGCAGGGCCGCTACCGCTTTGGTCGCCAGCCTGACATGGTGGGTTGGAACCTTGCGCGACTCGCTGAATCCCTGCTGCCGCTTCTCGACGACTCCCCTGACTCCGCCCTCGCTTGGGCCCAGGAGGCCATCAATTCCTTTGCGCAACGCTTCGATAAAGCACGGCGAGTCGAAGCCCTGCAGCGCTTGCAGATGCCTGAAGAGCTTATTCAGGACTACAGCGCAGCACTCGCTGAGGCGAGCCCTGACCTCACACAGGCCCACCGGGCTCTCGTCAGCGCCGCGGCAGGTACATCAACAGCGGCCTACGAGGCATTCGCGGACTCGCAGTTCGTTGACGCCTACTGCGCGAGTGGCCCCGACGTTGCGCTACTCGAGCGAACCGTGCCGCGCGTGATTCCCCGCCCGCGTCTGGTCGACGCGGCGCTGGGCGATCTTGATGAGTTCTCCCGCCTTCTCCACGCCACGACCCACCCCTTCGATCCCGCACCGGACTATGAACAGCCCGGTGGCACGGAGGGCTATCTCACCTACTGCGGCACCTAAGAGTGCAAAACAGAAGGAAACACACCACCGCCCCGAGGTCGCCGTAGGAAAGGCAACGGAGTCTCGGGGCGGTGGTGTGTCTCTATCTTTCACTGCCGCGCTCCCGGTCGGTTTCTCAGGCCGACCGCCCCGCGCGGCTGGGGTTCTCTCTATCTCTCGCATGCGCTCTCTCAAACGCACAACATAAGTATGGAGCATCCTCCTTGGCGAAGCGTTCCGATGCACTGGACGCTTCCTGCCAGTTACTGAGAGTTACCTGCGAAGCGAAACGGGACTACTTGGACTCAAGCTGCAGAGTCTTCTGCGTGTACTCCCACATCTCGTCGTAGAGCTTCTTGTCCTTGGAGAGCTTGGTGCCGTAGGACGGAATCATTTCCTGGATCTTATCGCCCCACTGAATCATGTTTTCGCCGAAGCAGCGCTCCAGCAGCTCAATCATGATTGCCGGGGTGATGGAGGCACCCGGGGAAGCGCCGAGCAGGCCGGCGATATTGCCCTCAGGGTTGTTGATGAGGGTGGTACCGAACTCCAGGGAGCCGAACTGCGGTGCACCCGCCGGCTTAATGACCTGGACGCGCTGGCCAGCGATGACGGTCTCCCAATCGGCCGGATCGGCGCTCGGGACGTATTCCTTCAGGGTTTCAACGCGCTTGTCGAAGTCCTTGAGGACCTCGGTCACCAGGTACTTGGTCAGACCAAACTCCTGTGCTGCCACGCCCAGGTAAGAGGTGATGTTGTCCGGACGGATGGACTTGAACAGGTCCAGGTAGGAGCCCTTCTTCAGGAACTTCGGGGACCAGCCACCGTAGGGGCCAAACAGCAGGCCCTCTTCACCGTCGATGACACGGGTGTCCAGGTGCGGCACGGACATCGGCGGAGCACCGACGGCAGCCTTGCCATAGACCTTGGCGTGGTGCTGCTTGACCAGCTCCGGGTTCTTGGAGCGCAGCCACAGGCCGGAAACCGGGAAGCCTGCGAAACCAGAGACCTCACGGACACCGGCCTTGCGCAGCAGATCGAGCGCGTAACCGCCGGCGCCGACGAAGACAAACTTGGCGTGGACAGCCTGGTAATCACCGGTGTGCAGGTTCTTTGCCACCACGCGCCACTTGGAACCGTCACGCTTAATATCGACGACCTCGTGGCCGTAGCGGATTTCGGTGCCTGCAGCTTTCGCTGCGGTGAAGAACTGCTTAGCCAGGGCGCCAAAGTTAACGTCAGTACCGGCATCGGTCCACGAGATGGCAACCTTTTGGGAACCGAAATCACGGCCCTCAGACATCAGGGGCAGCTTCTCCTGGAAGGTAGCGTCATCATCGCTGAACTGCATGTTCGGGAACATGTGGTTGTCCTTCAGCGCGTCGAAGCGGCGCTTCAGGTAATCCACCTGAATGGAACCCTGCGCGAAGGATACGTGCGGAACCGGGTTGATAAAGGCCTTCGGGTCAGTGAGGATGCCGTTGTTGAGCTGGTGGGACCAGAACTGGCGAGAAACCTGGAACTTCTCGTTGATGTTCAGGGCCTTGGAAACGTCGATGCGGCCGTTCTTCTCCGGGGTGTAGTTCAACTCGCACAGTGCAGAGTGGCCCGTACCGGCGTTGTTCCACGGGGAGGAGGACTCAAGAGCAGGACCGTCCAAGCGCTCGAACACCATCTGAGTCCAGCTGGGCTCGAGTTCACGCAGCATGGCGCCGAGGGTGGCGCTCATGATACCTGCACCAATGAGTGCGACCTCAACCTCGTCTACTACTTGTGCTGTCTTCTTATCGGAGGACACTGTACTTATTACCTCTTAGAGTCGATGTATTCGATGTGGTCAAATGCCCTGCGCATGTGGGGGCACAGGGCGCGGTGAGAAAGCGCTCGACGATGCTAAGGCCAAGCCGGCATACAGACCTCCGCTCAGGAAGGTCCGTCAAGCATTAATTCCACCTTACGCCCCTTCCTACGAAATAGGCATTCCTCGGAAAATAAATGCCCGAATCCCAAACCGCTACCCCTTTTGTGGTGCAGGACATATCCCCTCAGCTCTCCGCCCATCCGGACGTAGATGACCAGACGACCTATCATGAACGTCATGACATGTGACGAACTCGAATGGTCAGAAGATCTTCTCGGCCCAGATTTTCAGGCTGCTCCGCTCGAACTCGGCTCCGATCCTGATGGCGAGGGCGATGTCTGCGCGACTCTCGTGCGCTACTGTCCCGCTTCCAACGCCCACGACGACCGCCCCGCCTTGTTGTGGGTCCATGGCATGACGGATTACTTCTTCCACGAGCACGTGGCCCGCTACTTCTATGAGCTCGGTTACGCGTTTTATGCTCTCGACTTGCGCAAGTGCGGACGCTCCCGCCAGGAGGGCCAAACCTGGCACTACATCAGCGACTTGCAGTACTACGACGCCGACCTCAACGCGGCTGTCGACGCCCTGCCTAACCCACGTGTCGTCATCATGGGGCACTCCACAGCCGGCACCATCATTGCTCTGTGGCTCGATCGCCTCCGCCGCCACGACGCTCAACGTTTCAGTCGTATCGCCGGCGTCGTCTTCAACAGCCCCTGGCTAGCCATGATGGGAATGTCAGACGGCGCTTATGGGGTGGTCAAGCGCATAGTTTATGCTGGTGCTGCCATCTCTCCTCGCGTCGAGCTACCCGCTGGGGATCTCACCACTTACGGGGAATCCATCCACGTCCAAGAACAGGGCGAGTGGGATTTTGATCGCCGCTTGAAGCCGCTGGGCGGGCATGCGAAGTACCTAGGCTGGGTCGCCGCTGTCTTCCATGGCTTCGACGCAATCCATTCCGGGCGCATCACCATTGGAGTTCCACTGCTGACGATGACCTCGGCGCGCTCGCAACTTGATCAGTCCTATAGCGAGTCCTCCAACACGGCCGATGTCGTTGTCGATGTCCGGCAAAGTCAGCGCTGGGCTAAGGAGCTAAGCTCGCGCTACACCCTCCACGTCGTCAAAGATGGCCGCCACGACCTTTTCCTCTCTCGGCCCGAACCGTTGGAAGACGCGCTGAATGCCACGGCGGAGTGGCTTCGCGTCGTTGCGCCGATAGATGCAGAACAGCGTGCTCAGTAAGTGTGCACGCTGCGCGCTCTTCGACCTCCAGAAACCGCGACTATAGAACCTTTAGAATGGTCGCCATGACTTCTGCACAGCACTTTGATCTCGTCATCATCGGCACCGGCTCGGGAAACTCCATCCCCTCCCCCGAGTTCGACGATAAATCTATTGCCATCATTGAAAAGGGAACCTTCGGCGGCACCTGCCTCAACGTGGGCTGCATCCCTACGAAAATGTACGTCTATGCGGCCGACGTTGCGCTTGCTGCGCGTGAAGCCACACGCCTTGGCCTCAGCGCCCACGTAGATGCCGTGGATTGGGAGGGCATTGTCAAGCGTGTCTTCCACGACCGCATTGATCAGATCGCCCAAGGCGGGGAAGAATACCGCCGCGGCGAGGAGACCCCAAATATTACGGTCTTCGACCAGCACGCGCGGTTCGTCGGGCCGAAGACCCTGCAGGCGGGCGAGGACATTATTACTGGTGACAACATCGTCATCGCTACCGGTTCACGCCCGGTACTGCCTGAGCCCTATGCCAGCGCAACTGCTCCGATCCATACCAACGAAGACATCATGCGCTTGGATAAGCAGCCGCGCAGCCTCATCGTTGTCGGCGGCGGCTACATCGCTATGGAATTCGCGCATGCCTTTGACGGACTGGGCACCAAGGTAACCGTGGTCAACCGTTCGGAGACGTTCCTTCGCTTCCTCGATGAAGACCTGCGCTCACGCTTTAATGACATCGTGCGCGAGCGTTTCGATGTCCGCATTGGTAGCGCGACGGAGGTGGAAGAAACCGCAGACGGTGTGCGTCTTACTTTGGATAGCGGTGACGTCGTGGAAGCAGAGGCAGTCCTCGTCGCCACTGGCCGCCAGCCCAACGGCGACCAAATGGATCTCTGCGCGAGCGGCATTGAGATGCACGAGGACGGACGCATCAAGGTCGACGAGTACGGTCGCACTACCTGCGAGGGCGTGTGGGCATTGGGTGACGTCTCCTCGCCCTACATGCTCAAGCATGTCGCCAACGCGGAGCAGCGAGCAGTGCAGCACAACCTGTTGCACCCAGAAGATCTTCAGCCCATGCCCCACGAGCACGTTCCCGCCGCCGTCTTTACTCACCCGCAGATTGCGACCGTTGGCCTCACCGAAGCCCAGGCCCGCGAGCAGGGCTACGACGTGACAGTAAAGGTACAGAACTTCGGCGATGTCGCCTATGGCTGGGCCATGGAAGATTCGACAGGCATCTGCAAACTCATCGGCGACCGCGCAACCGGTCAGCTCCTCGGAGCTCACCTCATGGGCCCGCAAGCCTCCACGCTCATTCAACAATTAATTACCGCAATGAGCTACGGGCTCGACATGCGCGAGTTCGGCCGTTCGCAGTATTGGATCCACCCAGCATTGCCGGAGGTCGTCGAAAACGCCGTCTTGGGACTAGAGTGGCTAGAGTGATCGTTACAGATCGCTTGGTGAATTATCTCACACTGCCCTTGAACTAATCTCGCCTTATTTATCTAATAGCATTACAAAGGTGCCTTAACGCCGAAAACATCCCCCCAGGAAACTTTCAGGCTTTAGCCTAATTTGGGGGTATCGCCGCCGGTCGCATAAAAGAAAGCTCCAACTAGCGTGCATTTTGCCTGACCGTTGACTAGGTTTTATACAGACACCGGAACGAGTCGATGGTCTCTGTCGGCTCAGTGTGTTTTGGGGATACCAAACTCATCCCTATCCCTGTGAATCGAGGCTCCTCCACCTGGAGGCCTTGCACGTACGACATTAAGGAATTTTGATATGCGTATCCGCAATGCAGCCCTCGCCGGCGCTACCGCTCTCGCTGTTGCCTTCGGCGGCTCCACCGTTGCCACCGCAGCCACCTTCGACGGCTCCAACACCACCGAAGCTACCGACGACGCACAGACCGGTCAGCCCTACGACAAGGAGGGCGGCTCCCTGTCCTCCAAGGTTGGCGGCTGGTTCAACATCGACGAGGACGACAACATCGGCACCGAGGCTGACGGCCGTGCCATCTTTGGTTCCTCCAAGTCTGAGCACTGCGATGCGGGCGAAGCTGGCGAGTGCACCACCATCGGCGACCAGCCGACCTGGGCCAAGACCTTCTACGGCGTGGGCGTTGCTAGCGCTGTGGCTTCCATCGCCGGCCTCATCGGCGTGATCTACAACTTCTTCGTCCACGGTCCGTCCTTCTAAGACGCCCCACACACACTTTCCGAAAGGCTTAAAATTCATGCGTAACTTCCGCACCGCCGCTGTTGCTGCTGCAACCGCCGCTTCCGTTGTATTCGCTGGTACCTCCGTTGCTTTCGCTGCTGAGGACACCGAGAAGACCACCCTCTCCTCCGAGCTGTCCTCCGCAAACGAGAAGGTCAAGGAGGACGACAGCGACGCTACCCTGTCCTCCAAGTGGGGCGACGCTACCGATGCCGACACGAAGGTCACCGGCGCTGATCTCTTCGGCAAGAACACCGCTGATGACACCACCAACCCAACGTGGGCTAAGGCTTGGCGTGAGGGTACCTACGCTGCTATCGGCTCCGCCATTGCAGGTGCCCTGTTCGCTGCGTACAACTTCGCTGTGTACAACCACATCATCCCGGCACACGTGCTGGACCCGATCTTCCGCCGCTAATTAGTACGCGGACTCGCTGATTAGCTCAGCGCAGTCACAAAGAGCCCGACTCCTTCGAGGGGACGGGCTCTTTTCTATTTCCAGTCTTTAGCGAAACGGGCACGCGAGCCCCTCTAATGTACCGAAAGGTCTCCGGATCATGGATCCGGAGACCTTTCGGCAGTTAGGGCAGCCCTGTATGTGTTGTGTGTATTCTTAGCTAGTCAAGCTCACCAGGCAGGGTAAGAATCTCGTTGCCGTCATCGGTGATAACGATGGTGTGCTCGAACTGGGCGGTGAACTTGCCATCGGTGTTCTGGACGGTCCAGCCGTTATCCCAAATCTCATAGTCCAGCGAGCCGAGATTAATCATCGGCTCGATGGTCAGCGTCATTCCCGGTTCCAGGATGTCGCGGTAGGTCATGGAATCGTAGTGCAAAACGACGAGGCCATTGTGGAAGGTCGGGCCCACACCGTGCCCCGTAAAGTCAGTCACCACGTTATAGCCAAAGCGGTGAGCATAAGACTCAATGACGCGTCCGATGACGTTGATCTCACGGCCGGGCTTAGCGGCCTTGATGCCGCGCATCATCGCTTCCTTCGTGCGCTCCACCAACAGCTTGTGTTCCTCCGAGACATTGCCCGCAAGGAAGGTGGCGTTGGTATCGCCGTGTACACCATTTTTGAAGGCCGTGACGTCGATATTGACGATGTCGCCGTCCTCAATCACCGTGGTATCCGGGATGCCGTGACAGACAATCTCATTGAGGGACACACAGCAGGATTTCGGAAAGCCCAAGTACCCTAGCGTCGACGGGTAGGCACCGTGATCACACATGTACTCGTGCGCAACGCGGTCAATCTCATCCGTGGTCACACCGGGGGCCACAGCCTTTCCGGCTTCCTGCAGAGCGTTGGCCGCGATGCGGGAGGCTTCACGCATGGCCTCAATGACCTCCGGAGTCTGCACAAATGGCTCGCCCTGGGCTTCCTGGACCGTGTCCTTCCACACGTACTCTGGGCGTTCAATATCCTTCGGTACCGTGCGGATTGGAGTATCTTTTTCCTGTTTCAGCATCGCGCGCTTAGTCATAACTACTCATGGTAGCCCTCTTCCCCAGCGCCCGACAAAGAGCACCATTGGCGCACTAATGGGTGCGCGCTACTGCTCTTGTGCGGGTGCAACCTCGCCGTGGCCTTCCGCGCGGAGGGCGTCCAAACGCTGTAGGAAGTTATCAGTGATGTTGACCGAAATCGTCGAGCCACCGCCCAGCACTACCAGCGTGGCGAACGCGATGTCATCATCACGGTATCCGGTGAACCACGCGTGTGATCCTTCGTTGATTTCCGCCTCACCGGTCTTGCCGTAGATAGTGCCCCCGGCTTGCATACCCGCCGCAGTACCGCTCGCCACCACCTGGCGCATCATATCCCGTACCTGATTCAGCGTCTCCTCACTCGGCGCGGAGACCTCCTCGGAAACCTTGGTCTCCCGTGTCTCGATGAGAGTCGGCGTCGGGGTCCTGCCAGCCGCTACCGTCGAAGAAACAAGCGCCATGCCAAAGGGAGAGACAAGATCAAGGCCCTGGCCATAGCCGGCTTCCGTGCGTTCGAGCGGGGTTTCGCCCTCTGGGATAGAACCGGTAATCGTCGAAAGCCCCGGCACGTCGTAGTCGATGCCCAGCCCGTATTGCTTGCCCACGTCGCGCAGTTCACCCTTGGGAAGGTCGGTCGAGATCTGTGCGAACGTGGTGTTGCAGGATTGTGCAAAGGCTTGCCGCAGCGGAACCGAGCCGAGCGAGAACCCGTTGTAGTTGGTCACAGTGCGCCCGTACAGATCCATGGTGCCCGGGCAGGGCACGATAGAGTCTGTGGACAGGCCTTGCTTGTCGACGCCCGCCGAGGCCGTAATAATCTTGAAGACCGAGCCGGGAGGGAACTGGCCTTGGAGTGCGATGTCACCCTTCTTATCCGCTTCCGGGGTTTGCGCCACGGCCAGGATTTCGCCCGTTGAGGGGCGCATGGCCACAATCATGGCCTCGTACCCGGGGTGCAGATTAATGGCTTCTTGCGCAGCACGCTGAACGTCATAATCCAGCGAGACCTTGATGGAAGGAGCCGCTTCGGGCTCGTGATACTCGACGTCGGATAGCGCAGCCCCGTGTTCGTTCACGACAGAGACGGACCAACCATTCTTGCCATCGACTTCTTCAGAAACCATGGATCGCACACGAGAGAGGATGTCGGGTGCCAGGCCGGTATCGCGAGTGATGAGAGCCGGCTCCTCATTGAAGCGAATCCCCTTCTGGTTTTCCAGGACGGGACGCAGCCTCGCTGCCTGGGCCTCGTTGAGCATGGTGACCGAGTAGGAACCATCGATCCCTTCGAGGTTTGTAGCAAGTTCGCCAGAATCAATCTCGGGGATGGAGTCATCCTCCCGATGCGCCTGGCTCAAAGCGCCGGAAACCTTAGCTGCCAGCGGGCGCGGGTCATCAACAGCCTCGGTATCGACAACAAGGCGGTATTGCAGCCCCGGTGACATCAACTCCACGCCATCGGAGGAGACCACGCCTGCGCGCTTCGGTGCGACCGAGCGCAGCTCGAGGTGCTGGTGCGCGCCGAGATCAGGGTGAATGATGCTGGGCTGCCAGCGGACAGTCCAGTCCTTGTCCTTGCGAGTCAAGGCCATGGACGTGTCATAGCGGAGGGAACGATTACGCGGCAGAGTCCACGTCACTGAATAGTGCGCGGTGGCCTGAGCCTCTTCCTGATCTACCCCGGTCAGCTCGACGTCAAGGCCTTCTGCTTGGAGGCCTGCGAAGGTGGCGTCGAGGGTGTTCGTGGCGGTGGTTCCGTCATCGATCAGCTGTACCAACTCTTCATTGTTGCGAGTTTCCATGCTCTCAAGAAACTCTTCTGCAACAGGGCGCGCAGACACCGGCTTGGGGGTACATCCCACCACAGACGACGCCGCGAAACCTACCGCACCCAGCAGCGCCACGAACCTCTTCATGCTTGGGCAGCGTAGCAGCCTGGGGCGGCTAGACGGCCGCCCCACACCGCGGGGTGGACTACTTGGTAACTCGAACCTCAGCCTTGGCGCCCTCCACGGCTTCCAGGCCCTGCTCTTCTGCCAGGCGCATTGCCTCTTCGATGAGCGTTTCCACGATCTTGGATTCGGGAACGGTCTTGATGACCTCACCCTTGACAAAGATCTGGCCCTTGCCGTTACCGGAGGCCACTCCAAGATCGGCGTCGCGGGCCTCGCCCGGACCGTTCACCACGCAGCCCATGACGGCCACGCGCAGCGGGAACTCCATGCCGTCGAGGCCTTCGGTGACCTCGTTAGCCAGCTTGTAGACGTCCACCTGTGCACGACCACAGGACGGGCAGGAGACAATCTCCAGCTTGCGCGGGCGCAAATTGAGGGACTGCAGAATCTGGTCGCCGACCTTGATCTCCTCGACCGGGTCCGCAGACAAGGACACGCGGATGGTGTCACCGATGCCCTCGGCGAGAAGGGCGCCGAAAGCCACGGATGACTTGATGGTGCCCTGGAATGCCGGGCCGGCCTCGGTAACACCGAGGTGCAGCGGGTAGTCACACTGAGCGGCGAGCTGGCGGTAGGCCTCCACCATGACCACCGGGTCATTGTGCTTGACGGAAATGGCGATATCGCCGTAGCCGTGCTCCTCGAAGAGGCCAGCCTCCCACAGTGCAGACTCGACGAGAGCCTCCGGGGTGGCCTTGCCGTACTTTTCCATGATGCGCTTGTCCAAAGAACCGGCGTTGACACCAATGCGAATCGGAATGCCAGCATCGCCGGCGGCCTTCGCAACTTCCTTGACGCGGCCATCGAATTCCTTGATGTTGCCCGGGTTGACGCGCACTGCCGCGCAGCCGGCATCGATGGCGGCAAAGATGTACTTGGGCTGGAAGTGGATGTCGGCGATCACCGGGATCGGGGACTTCTTGGCAATCGCTGGCAAAGCCTCCGCGTCCACCGTCTTCGGGCAGGCCACGCGAACAATATCGCAGCCGCTGGCAGTCAGCTGGGCAATCTGCTGAAGGGTGGCGTTGACGTCGTGCGTCTTCGTCGTGGTCATCGACTGCACGGAAATGGGGTGATCAGAGCCCACGCCCACCTGACCAACCATGAGCTGGCGCGTCTTGCGGCGCGGCGCCAAGGTAGGAGGTGGGCCGTCGGGGATTCCAAGACCAATAGGGGTCGACATGTGCGCTCCTTGCTAATTGGGGTTTAACGCCCCCACTCTAGCACCGCACGGGGCAGCAGGATCGCTAGCCAAATAGCCGAATCGGGTTGACCACATCCGCAATCATGATGAGCGCGCCCACCGCCATGAGGAGGAAAGCCAGCACATAGGTAATTGGCATGAGCTTGGTATAGTCTGCCGGCCCCTTCGGCTCCTTACCCATGAGGCGGCGCAGAGCATCGCGGATCTTTTCATAGATGATGACGGCGATGTGACCGCCATCAAAAGGCGGCAACGGGATGAGGTTAAACAGCGCGAGGAAGAAGTTGAGGGTGGCCAACATCATAAAGAAGGAAGACCACAGGCTGCGCTCCACTAGTTCGCCGCCTACGCGGGAAGCACCCACCACGGACATCGGCCCGTTGACATCGCGCTCCTGCCCGAAGATGGAAGCCACCACACCTGGAATCTTTGCGGGGAACTGGGCGATTCCTTGCACCGTAGCGTCCAGAACGAAGCCCGTGTACCGGGCAGTCGCTGGGAAGGCATCGACGAAGGAGTAGGTCTCCCTAATATCGATAATCTGATTGGTCATGCCAATGGCACCGACCTCCACCAGCTGACCCTCAGCGTTGAGGCGAGTCACGGTGGCCAGGGGAATGTCGAAATCGCGTGGTGCGCCATCGCGCTCCACTGTGAGGGTGACGGTTTCGCCGGGGTGGGTCATAACGGTGTCGCGAAGCTGGGCGAAGGAATCCATAGTTTCACCGTTGAGCGCTAGAACAATGTCCCCTGGTTCCACTCCCGCTTCACCTGCCGGGCCCTTCCCTTGGCAGGGCTCGAGATCACCGTTGGAATTCTGATTCGCCGCGCAAGACACTTCACCGACGCGCGGACGGACATCCGCATCTGGGTTGGGCAGGCCCGAGGTCATGGCGATGAGCAGCAGAATAATGAATCCCAAGAGGAGGTTGACCGTGATTCCACCAGCCAGCACGATGATGCGTTGCCATGCCGGCTTCTTGTACATGGCGTAGGGCTCTTCCTCCTCGGTGAGGAACTCATCCTGCACGGTCATGCCCGCGATATCGCAGAAGCCGCCCACTGGGAACGCCGCGAGGCCATATTCGGTATGGCCTCGCGTAAAGGACGCTATGCGGGGTCCGAAGCCGATGAAGTAGCGCCGCACTCGCATCCCGAAGGCACGGGCGGTGAACATGTGGCCTGCCTCGTGTAGGGCAACAGTGATGCCGATCCCCAAAGCGAAGAGGATAATACCGAGGACATTTGCCATAAACTCTGAGGCTTTCTAACGAGCGAGCGAATCCACCAGCGCGTTCGCGCGACGGCGGGCCTCACCCTCCACGGCGAGGACATCATCGACGCTAGAGGGTACACCAGCGAACTCCGAGGCCTGACCCACGACGTGGCTAACCACGTCAACAATTTCCGGGAAGTGGATGCGGCCCGCCAAGAAAGCTGCCGCGGCCTCCTCGTTCGCAGCGTTGTACACGGCAGCATGCGTGCCTCCGGCAGCGGCTACCTCCCGGGCAAGGCGAACGGCTGGGAAGGCTTCGTCATCGAGCGGCTCGAAGCGCCAATCATGTGCGGTGGAAAAGTCCAACGCTGGCTGAGCACCCGGCACTCTGTGCGGCCAGTCCAGCGCCAAGGAGATCGGCAGCTTCATCGACGGCGGCGAGCATTGTGCAATCGTGCAACCATCGGTGAAGGTGGCCATGGAATGCACGATGGATTGGGGGTGGACGGTGACGTCAATGAGGTCCGGGGGGACGTCGAAAAGCAGCGTCGCCTCGATGAGCTCCAGGCCCTTATTCACCAATGTCGCCGAATTCAGGGTGTTCATCTGCCCCATCGACCACGTCGGGTGTTGCGCTGCTTGCTGCGGGGTGACATCCCACATCTCCTCGCGGGTCCACCCACGGAAAGGACCACCAGAGGCAGTAAGAACGAGGCGCTCAAGCTCCACACCGCTGCCCGCGCGTAGGCACTGCGCCATGGCGGAATGCTCGGAATCCACCGGAATGATCTGCCCCTCCCCCGCCAAGCGAGTGACGATGGAGCCGCCGGCGACGAGAGATTCTTTGTTCGCCAACGCCAACAGCTCGCCCTTCTCCAAAGTGGCGATGGTGGATGCCAAGCCCATGGATCCAACGAGCGCGTTGAGAACCTTATCCGCATCGATGGCCTTGACAAGTTCTTCTGCGGAGTCTGGGCCCGACAGCACAGCGCCGCCGAGGGCCTCGGAGACGGTGCGTGCCGCATCGGGCTTGGCGACGGCCACGTGGTCAAACGAAAGGTTGAGGGCACGAGCCTGCTCGATAATAAGCTGCGGGTTGGAACCGCCGGCGGCAATGCCCACGACCGTGAACTTATCCGGATTATCTGCGATAACGTCCAGAGCTTGGGTGCCGATCGAGCCAGTAGAGCCGAGAATCAGAATGCGTTGGGTACTCACACTCTCAACCCTAGCCGGTCGACCCTAGTCGGAGTCCCGTGCGCTCCGATAGCGATAGGCGGGGGTGTTTAATCGCGGTTGTCGGCAGGATCATTTAAACTACTACAGAGAATAACTGGCATTTTTCGTGCGCTCGCTCGACTCAACTAGTTCTAACCAGGGTGAGCTGCATGTACACGCAAAGGAGAGCAAGTGTCTTCCCACAAGCCGGCATCGCAGGTTTTCGACGGCGTATCCACCGATGACGTCCCGTCCGCAGGTTTCGGTTGGTCCCGCATCAGCCGCTCGGGCGTACAGATCGCCGGCTGGACATCCGTCGTCTTCCTGCTTGCTTATAACTTTGGTAACCACAAGGGCCACGTGGAGACGATTTGGCTTATCGCCTTGGCAGTCCTTATCGCCCTCGGTTTGGTGATTTACGCCCTGCAGCCGAAGCTCTCCCAGGTGCGCACCCTGACCGCCCGTAACAAGCCGGTAGGCCACGAGGAGCCGGACTGGGCATACGAGCAGAAGACCGTTCACAACGTCTACGCTTCCCTGACTGATGATGAGCTGCGTGCCCTCAACATCGAGCCCTCCCGCGTTGCCCACCTTCGTGGTGTGACCGAAGGCCGCCACGCCGCCAAGCCGGTGGCTAACTAAAAGCCTCTTCGCTTTAACCAAAGCTCCCTCTCCGCAGTTCATGTATGAATTGCGGAGAGGGAGCTTTGCTTTGCGCTCACCTAAGTCACGTAGCGGTTGACCACAGCGTAGATTTCCGGTGTCCGCTCCTGCGCTCTGTTTCCGGCGAAGCGCCAGACACCGGCGTAGACGAGCGCCGGAACCAGCAGAGAAACTATCACAGCGGCGTACAGCAGCCAGCCGCCGCGCTCATAGCTGAGGGCAGAGACCACGATGCCAGGAAGCGCGGGCACCCACACCAGCAGCATGCCGACAAACGCCGTGAAGAAAGCGCCAGCGGAATAGCCGGACTTATCATTCCACCGGTTCTGCCCAGGAGCGGACAAGGGATAAGGGTTAAGCACGGTCAGTCCCAAGCCCACCGCCGCCGTGGAGATGAACACGCCTATGGCCACAGCTGTGCTCAACAAGCCCAAGGTGACGTCATCACTAAAGACAAGAACCACTACAGCAAGCAGCACAAACCCAATCAAGGGAATGGTGACGTGTGCGAGGTGGCGTGCATGGAGGATGGTGCGCGGAGCAACCGGTGCCACCATGTGAACCCAATTCGACGGTCCATCAAAGCCATAATCATTAGCCAAGAGCGAAGAGAGCACGATTGCGCTGAAGCACAGCATGAAATAGGCGGCGAAATCATCGCCCTTCCACAACTGATAGAGCGTCAACACGCCAAACAAAGGCATCATGTAGAGCATGCCTGCTTGCCGTTTATCACGGGTGAGATAACGCAACGCACGGGTATACTCCATCGCCGCAGGGCTGGAATAAGACCACGCGCCCAACTCCAACTTGGATACGCCCTTGCCCGTCACCTCGCTGGCTACGTCACCACCCGCTCCCGGATTGCGCATGAGGCCGGCTATCTGACACGACCACACCCAGCCCAGCAGTCCAAGGCTGGCCACCGCGATGAGCAGTTGGGCTAGGGCGGTGAGGAAGTGGCCGTCGGCAAGCGCGAGCGCCCACCCCACCCCCGCACCAAACGGGGTCCAGGCCATGATGGCGCCGACTCTATCAAGTGGTGGCAAGGACTCGAGGACGCTCTGCGCTTGCAGCACGCCAAAGACCAGCAGGCCCATCACGACCATCGCCGCGATCTGGGTGCGGGATTTCTGGGAATCCGCGATGGCAGAAGCCACTTGGCCAAGGCATTCGCCAACAATGATGGTCGTCGCGCACGACAGCACCATGCCCACGACGAAGGGCACCGCAGCCCACCCGGGTCCTGTCAGGATGAGGAAAATGGTGCCGATGATCGCATACACCAGGGAAAAGACGACCGACATGATGGCACGGGTGGTCAGCAGGCCGGCAAAGAACAAGCCCGGAAGGACCTCGCGGGGAGTCAGAGGAAGGGCTCCTAAGGTTGTCGGACTCAGTTGGTTCTCCCCCGCCGGCATAAAAAGAGCGAGGAGAACGTAGATGAGCATGCCGCCCGCCACGCCGACGGTCAGTGCTTGGTAGCCGTGTCCGGGCGTGGTGATATCGGCATATGCCATAGCTGCGATGGAAAGGAGGCCGATTGCTCCGTAGATCAGCATCATGAGCCCCATCATGAGCGTCGCCGGGTTGGAGGAAACGCTTCGCCACCACAAAGTGCGATGAAGGCTGAACAGAGTGGATGTCATTCGCGCTCACCTGCCGCTGGCGAGCGCAGCCACCCAAACTTCGAGGCATCCAGATCCCGCCCGCCGACGGCAGCGATAAATAGATCGCTCAGGCTTTGGCCCTGGCGGACATCGTCAACGTGTCCCGCAGTGATGACTTGGCCGCCGTTGATGATGGCGACGTGATCACACAGCCCCTCGACGAGCTCCATGACGTGGGAGGACAAGATCACCGTGCCGCCGCGCGAGGCATAGGCGCGCAGCATCTGCTGGATGAGGCGCCCGGAGACCGGATCCACGGCTTCCAGCGGCTCATCGAGAATGAGCACCTCCGGGTTGTGCAGGACGGCCCCGGCCAGGAGGATCTTTTTGGTCATGCCGGCGGAGTAGTCGGCGATGCGTTTGTCGGCGGCCTCGGAGAGGGAGAGGGCGTCGAGAAGCTCCTGCGCACGGCGCAGCGACTCGGAGCGTTCCAGTTTGTGAAGGGCACCGAGGTAATGGAGGTATTCAGCGCCAGTGAGACGGTCAAAGACCGGCGCCCCATCCATGAGCAGCCCCATGGCCTGCTTGGCGGGAATGGGCTCCTCCCACACATTGTGACCAGCGATGAAGCTCTGGCCTGAATCGGGGCGCTGGAGACCGCAGGCCATGGTCAGCATCGTGGTCTTGCCCGCGCCATTGGGCCCCACTATCCCGTAGATGGATCCGCGTGGAACATCCAGGTTGAGGCTATTGACAGCGATCTGAGAACCAAAGGACTTGCGCAGATCGCGCACCGCCAAAGCTTGGCTGCGCGGATCTGCGGCTAAGTCCTCGCGATAAGGATGAGTCATAAGCCTTAACGGTATCAAGAACCATTAATGCTTTGTTCTCCGGCGAAACTATTGTTAGGAAACTGTAAGCAGAGCTCTTAAGCGCTCTCGCGCTCGTCGGCGGCGAGCTGGCCACAGGCCGCGGCAATTTCATCGCCCTTGGTATCGCGCACGGTGCACGGCACGCCTTGCGCAATGACGCGGCGGACGAACTCGTCCTGACGCGCCTTCGGGGCGGCGTCCCACTCGGAACCCGGCGTGGGGTTGAGCGGAATCACGTTGACGTGAACCTTGGAGCCCAGCGCCGCATGGAGCTTCCGGCCCAACATGTCTGCGCGGAAATCCTGATCATTCTTATCGCGGATCAGCGCGTACTCGATGGAGACGCGGCGGCCAGACTTATCGGCGTAGTACTTAGCGGCATCGAGGACCTCCTCAACCGGCCAGCGGTTGTTCACCGGCACGAGGGTATCGCGCAGCTCATCGTCCGGGGTGTGCAGGGAGACGGCGAGGGTGCAGGACAAATCCTCATCTGCGAGCTTGCGGATGGCCGGGGCCAAGCCGACCGTGGACACCGTGACATTGCGCTGGGAAAGGCCGAAACCGTTTAAGTCAGCACCGGTAATCTGGCGCACCGCATGGACCACGCGCTTGTAGTTGGCCAGCGGCTCACCCATACCCATGAAAACAACGTTGCTTAAGCGCCCCCCTTCCTCTTCCATGAGGCGAGCAGCGTGCCTAAACTGCTCCACGATTTCCGCGGTGGACAGGTTGCGGTCCAACCCGCCCTGGCCGGTAGCGCAGAACGGGCAGGCCATGCCGCAGCCAGCCTGGGAAGAGATACACAGGGTGGCGCGCCCTGGGTAGCGCATGAGCACGGACTCCAGCAGCGTGCCGTCGTGCAAACGCCACAGGGACTTGGTGGTTTCGCCGTCATCGGTGGAAGTCTGACGGATGGGTTGCATGAGCGTGGGGAACAAACGCTCCTGAACTGCCTCGCGGGAGGCAGCCGGGATATCCGTCATCTCGGAGACATCAGCGGTGTGGTGGACGTAGTAGTGCTTGGCCAGCTGCTTTGCCCGGAACTTGGGCAGCCCAAGTTCCGCGAGCGCCTCAATGCGCTCGGCCTCGGTCAGGTCCGCGAAGTGCTTCGGGGGTAACCCGCGGCGCGGAGCGGAGAAATTCAGTTTCAGTGGTTCAGCCATGGTAGAGCCCATTTTCCACGTTTTTGGCCACATTATCCAATCTAAGCTCTGCTGGAGTGGCGAAAGTGACATCTCAACCTATTTAATAGATGCATGACGAATCCAGAAAACTCCCCTGAGGAATTCCGCACCACCGCGCCGGCCGACGAGCCGCTGACTGATTACACCGCGGAAGCCCCCGCCACCGAAGGCTCGGTAGAGCCAGTTCCAACCACGCCGAATAATGAGAACAAGAATGATGGCAAGGTGAAGGGCTCCTTCGCCGCCAGCACGTGGATTGCCCTCATCGTAGGCTTCCTGCTGCTCATCGTCCTTATCATCTTCATCCTGCAGAACCAGCACCAAGTACCGCTGAACTTCCTTAACTGGTCAGTGCAGTTCCCCGCCGGTGTCACCTACCTCATCTGCGCCATTGCCGGCGCGCTCATTATGGCCCTGGTGGGCGGCTGGCGCATGTTCGAGTTGCGCCGCCAGGTACGCAAGCAAGCGCGCCGCTAAGACCTACGGCGCCAGGGTGGTCAGGAAGCTCATTGCCACCCACGTGACCATCGCGGATGGCAGCATGCCATCCAGGCGGTCCATGATGCCGCCGTGACCGGGCAGCAAGGCAGACATATCCTTGATGCCCAATTCTCGCTTAAACTGAGACTCCACCAAGTCACCGAGGGTGGCGCAGAAAACGAGCCCGAGGCCCATGAGCGCACCCACCCATGGTGTGTGGTGCAGCAGGAACGCGAAACTCAATGCACCGGTTATGGTGCCGAAAACTACCGAGCCGGCAAAGCCCTCCCACGACTTCTTGGGGCTCACCGCGGGAGCCATGGGGTGCGAGCCAAACATCACGCCGGCGATGAAACCACCGGTGTCTGAGGCGACGACGCACAGCATAAACACGACAATCGACGCCGCCCCCGAGGCAAAGGGGGTCTCCACCCGCGAAAGCATCGCGGCAAAGGTGCCAAAAAGTGGGATCCAGGTGAGAACGAAAATACCCACGGACATATCGCGCAGATAGTTGATCGGGGGGCGGTGTCTGCCGTTGTGAAAGAGGCGGCCGAACATGAGCGCCAAGACCGCAACCACATAAACCGCGACGAGGCCGGAGGCATTGAGGAACCACGAGACCCACACCATGGCTTGGCCCAAGACGATGAGCAACGTCCGCGGGACGTAGTAGGAGTGTTCCCGCAGCCTGGTAAGGACCTCCCACATGGCTAGACCCAGCGCTGTGGCTACGACGAGGTACCACACAAGGGGCCCGGCCCACACCGCAAAGACAACGAGCGCACCCAAACCAACACCAACGGCAATCGCCGCGGGCATGTCTCGACCCGCGGAGTTTTTGGGTTTGGGCATTCGGCTCGAGTGCTCAGTGCTCACGCGTGCTCCTCATTCAATCGTGGGGTAAGTCAAGGTCTACACAGAAAAGACCGCCGTGCTGGTCGGTGCCTGGCGCGGCGGCAAGTCAAAACTCTGTGAGCGCGGAGGCTAGACCTCCATGAGCTCTTCTTCCTTGTTAGCTACGAGCTGGTCTACCTGATCGATGTAGCCGGAAGTAATCTTTTCCATCTCCTTCTCGGCGGCGATAACTTCGTCCTCACCCGCGTCGCCATCCTTCTGCAGCTTCTTCAGCTGCTCCATGGCACGGCGGCGGATGTTGCGGATAGCAATCTTGCCGTCCTCGCCCTTGCTCTTGGCCAACTTGACCATGTCACGGCGGCGCTCCTCGGTCAGCTGCGGGATGGTCACGCGCAGTACTTGACCGTCATTCGTCGGGTTCACACCCAGATCCGAGTTGCGAATTGCGTTCTCAATCTCATTCATCACGGACTGCTCATAAGGCTTGATGAGCAGCATGCGCGGCTCAGGGACCGAGATGGTTGCCATCTGAGTAATCGGGGTCGGAACCCCGTAGTACTCAGCGACCAAGCCGTTAAACATGGACGGGTTGGCGCGGCCGGTGCGGATGGTGAGCAGCTGCTCACGGGTGTGCTCTACCGAAGCGGTCATGTGCTCTTCAGCTTCGAGCTGGATCTCGTCGATCATGAGGGTTACAACTCCCTTGAAATAGTCAAAAGTTCTGGGAAAGAATTTAGCAGGTCGCAGCCCATTTGTACTAGGACTGGACCAGCGTGCCGATCTTCTCGCCGTTGACAGCACGCTTGATGTTGCCCTCGGTGAGCAGGTTAAAGACCAAAATCGGCATATTGTTGTCCATGCAGAGGCTGAATGCGGTGGCATCGGCGACCTTCAGACCCTTCTCAATAACCTCACGCGGGGTGATTTCGGAATACAGTTCGGCATCCGGGTTGGTGCGGGGGTCGGCCGAATAGACGCCGTCGACTGCCTTGGCCAAGAAGAGGACTTCCGCGCCGATCTCTAGGGCTCGCTGCGCCGCAGTGGTATCGGTGGAGAAGTACGGCATGCCCATTCCGGCGCCGAAGATGACGACGCGGCCCTTTTCCAAGTGGCGGTCGGCACGCAGCGGGAGGTAGGGCTCAGCGATCTGGGCCATGTTGATGGAGGTCTGCACGCGGCAGTCGATGCCCTGCTGCTTGAGGAAGTCCTGCAGTGCCAGGGAGTTCATGACGGTGCCGAGCATGCCCATGTAGTCGGAGCGCGCGCGGTCCATGCCGCGCTGGGAAAGTTCGGCGCCGCGGAAGAAGTTACCGCCGCCGATAACGACGGCGATTTCGGTACCTTGCTTCGCCACCTCAGCGATTTGGCGGGCGACGTTTTCTACCACATCAGGGTCGATGCCGACCTTGCCACCGCCGAACATCTCACCGCCCAGCTTGAGCATGACTCGCTTGTATCCGGTTCGCTTCGGTTCAGGGTTGGTCACGGTCCTCATCGTCTCCTTCACGCATGGCGACGCTTCAGTTAAGCGCTTGAATAATTCTGTTCCATCTTAACCATAGGAAGCCGCTCACTAATACTCAGCTGCGTGCGAGCCCCACCCTCAGGGGCAGGCTAAAACAGCGAAATCCCTCCCCCATCTCTTTCCCTCGGCCACGCGGCTAAAGGAAATGAAGAGGGGGAGGGAGCAGAGCGCAGTCGCCGCACTACGCGGTCATGACTGCGGCAGCGTCAGGAACGCTTAGGCGCCAACCTCGTAGCGGACGAAACCGGTGATGGTGGTGCCGGCCTCGTCTGCAACCTGCTTGACGGTCTTCTTGGAGTCAGACAGGGAAGCCTGCTCCAGCAGGACGACGGACTTGTAGAAGCCGTTGAGGCGGCCTTCCACAATCTTCGGCAGCGCAGCCTCCGGCTTGCCCTCCTCGCGGGTGGTGGCCTCAGCGATCTCGCGCTCCTTCTCAACGACCTCAGCCGGGACGTCCTCGCGGGTGAGGTACTCAGCGTTCATGGCAGCAATCTGCAGGGCTACTGCGTGTGCACCCTCAGCGTTGCCCTCGTAGGAAACGAGAACACCGACAGCCGGCGGCAGGTCAGCGGAACGCTGGTGCAGGTAAACAGCAACGTTGTCACCCTCGATGGTGACTGCACGGCGTGCCTGCAGCTTCTCACCGGTCTTTGCGGACTCTTCGTCGACGACCTCGGAAACCTTCTTGCCATCGATCTCGAGGTTGTTGAGCTCCTCGCCGGAGTTAACCTTAGCCTCGCCAGCAGCCTCAGCAATCTTGGCAGCGAAGGACTTGAAGGCCTCATTCTTTGCCACGAAGTCGGTCTCACAGTTGATCTCGACCATGGTGTTGCCGGACACGGCAATCAGACCCTCGGTAGCCTCACGCTCAGCACGCTTGGACACGTTCTTCGCACCCTTGATGCGCAGGTACTCAACGGCCTTGTCATAGTCACCCTGGGACTCGTCGAGAGCCTTCTTGCAATCGAGCATGCCGGCGCCGGTGGCCTCACGCAATGCCTTTACGTCTGCAGCAGTGTAGTTCGCCATAGTTGGAGCGATCCTCCTTGGATTTAAACGGTATTCGTTGAAACAGCGTAGCTGAATCGCTACCACCACGTCGCGTTGAGGGGGGTGTTAGCTTTCTCCCACTCCCCCAACGGAGGAAACCCTCCGCGTGGTGTTTCACCCCTGTGGTGTGTCACGCGCCTTCGCAAGCTTCGGAAAACACGTGAGAAAAAGCCCCCATCGCCGCGGACAGTAGGGGCCGCGCGGTACGGGGGCTTCAGGTATGCAGATTACTCTGCGGACTTCTCGGCGTCCTCGGACTTCTCAGCGGAAGCCGGGTCAGACGCAGCGGCAGCCTCAGCGGCGTCGCGGGCGTCCTTCTCAGCGGTGTCGCCGGCAGCCTCCTTGGCCTGTGCAAGCTGACGCTCCTCGCGAGCCTTCTTGCCCTCATCCACAGCGGTGGCGATGATGCCGGAGAGCAGCTTGGTGGCGCGGATAGCGTCGTCGTTGCCCGGAATCGGGAAGTCGACCTCATCCGGGTCGCAGTTGGTGTCCAGGATGGCAACAACCGGGATGTTAAGCTTCTGGGCTTCCTTGACCGCGATGTGCTCCTTGTTGGTGTCAACGATCCACAGTGCGGACGGAGCCTTGGTCATATCGGAGATACCGCCCAGGACGCGCTCCAGCTTGGTGCGCTCACGGGTCAGCATCAGAACTTCCTTCTTGGTGCGGCCCTTGTAGCCGTCCTCAGCCGCATCCATAGCCTGCAGCTCCTTCATGCGCTTCAGGCGCTTGGAGACGGTCTGGAAGTTGGTGAGCATACCGCCGAGCCAGCGGTGGTTAACGTAGGGCATTCCCACGCGGGTTGCCTCTTCAGCAACGGCTTCCTGAGCCTGCTTCTTGGTACCAACGAAGAGGATGGTGCCGCCGTGTGCGACGGTTTCCTTCACGAACTCGAAGGCCTCATCGATGTAGGTCAGCGTCTGCTGCAGGTCGATGATGTAGATGCCGTTACGGTCGGTGAAGATGAAGCGCTTCATCTTCGGGTTCCAGCGACGGGTCTGGTGACCGAAGTGGACACCAGCGTCGAGGAGCTCGCGCATGGTTACGACTGCCATGTTTCGCTCGCTTTCTATAAGTTGTTTCGGTTTTGCAAAAATTGTGCGGTGTTTTATTCCGCACCCTAGCAACGAAGGCCCTGGTCAACACCCCATTATCCCGGGGACCACGTCAACCACGGACTGTCTCTTCCTTAACCCAGGAAGCGACTACTTCGCCGCGCGTAGTCAGTCCATGTGGTAACCATTCGGTGCCGAGCACAGACTGCTGTGGACTAGCTTAGTACTGCACACACGGCGATTCCAAACGACGCGACCGAATCAGCTCCGCTGGATTGTTGACAGGCTTAACGAACTTTTCTCTAGCGCACCATGGGTTACTTCTGCAACGAGTTATCCACAGGTGGACCGCAGCCTCTTCCCACTGGTCGCGCTCACGCGCAGGCTTGAGGTCATGCGTCACCATCTACTTTGTTTATTTGCCCTGCTATGCCTCTGGGCCGCGCTTGCCGACGTCCCCCTCGCCACCGCCTTCGTTGACCCCACCACCGGGGAGCCGGTTGCTTCGCGTGTCTTGCGCGGTTTCGAGCCTCCTGAGAAGCGGTGGATGGCTGGGCATCGCGGTGTCGATCTGGACCTGCCCGTCGGCGGTAAGGTGCGTGCCGCTGGCGACGGCATTGTGTACTTCGCCGGCTCCATAGCGGGCAAGCCGGCCCTTTCGATTGCTCACGGCAACGGCCTACGCACCACTTATCAACCAGTGTTCGCGCGGGTTAAGAAAGGTGACCGAGTACAGGAAGGAGACGTGATCGGCACACTCGCGCCGTCCGTGGACGGCTATCCGGGACTCCATTGGGGCGCAATTAAAGGCCGCGAGGACTACATCAACCCGCTGGATCTCCTCGGCGAACCCGTCATTCGACTCAAGCCCGCGGGTGGGAACGAGCGTAAACGTCCTTAAGGCGCTGGGCAGAAACGTGCGTATAGACCTGCGTGGTCTGCAGTGACGAGTGACCAAGCAGCTCTTGCACGATTCGTAAATCGGCCCCGCCCTCGAGCAGGTGCGTAGCCGCGGAGTGGCGTAGGCCGTGCGGGGTGAGCCCCGGCGCGCCCGTGACTTGTGCAGCGCGTTCGACGACGCGGCGGACCTGGCGCGCATCGATTCGGCGTCCGCGCGTGCCCACAAAGACTGCTTCCGTTTCGCCGGCGAGCTCGGGGCGTCCGGTCTTCAGCCAGGCGCGCAGCGCGTCGTGGGCCGCATCCCCGAAGGGGACGACGCGCTGCTTATTGCCTTTACCGGTCACGCGCGCGGTGCGACGGGAAAGATCCACATCCCCGATATCCAGGCTCACCAATTCGGCTACGCGCGCACCGGTAGCATAGAGAAACTCGAGCATTGCGCTATCACGCAGGAAATGGATCTCATCGGCGGAGACGGCATTACCCATCAGTTCCCCCGCGGCGGCGGGAGACATCACAGTGGGCAGATGCTTGCCCACCTTGGGCGTAGCCAGGCGCTGGGCGACATCAGTCTCGAGGTACCCCTCGCGTGCAGCCCACGTGGAAAAGGCGCGCACCGCCGCGGTACGCCGCGCCAGCGTGGAGCGAGATTTTCCCTCATCGACGGCACCCGCCAGCCATGCACGAAGGGCGTTGAGAGTGAATGACGAGAAGTTCGGAACGTCGGCAGCCAGCAGGCGCAGGTCTGAGCAGTAGCCACGGATGGTCGCTTCGGAGCGCCCGCGGACGTTGCGCTGATAATCCGCAAAGTCCTCGATCGCTTCCTCCAGCTGGCCGCCCACACGCCGTTCAGCGTTACCACATGCTCCACTCATGTCACATGAGTGTACTCAGGTGCGCTGCCACATCGCGCCCGAGCGTGTAATCACCCCCATCTTTTGCATCGCCACGAGCAGGTGGATGGTCAGCGCCACCCGCATTCCCGCAGCAGCCGCGATATCCTCCGCACTCGCGCCTTCCTCCGCGCTTCCCGGTGGAGTGGAGTCATACACTTTGAGCTCGTTGCGGGACAAGCGTTGTACCGGGGTCGGCTGGAACTCAAGTTCATACTGCCCCGCAGCGTCCACTTCCCCCACTTTGCCCACGAGTCCACGTATTTCATCGACTGAGGCCACCAGTTGCGCTCGCCCATCCTGGATGCGTTGGTGGCACCCCAAGGACCCAGACGTCGTGACTGGGCCCGGCACCGCCATGGCAACCCGGCCCAGGGCCTCCGCCCAGTTCAGGGTGTTTAACGCACCAGAACGAAACCCGGCCTCCACCACCACGGTGCCGCTGGTCAACGCCGCCACGAGGCGGTTGCGGGATAAAAAGCGGAAGCGCTGTGGCCGTGTGCCCGGCGCGAACTCGGACACGATGCACCCATTCCCGGCGATCCTGTCGAAGAGACGTGCATTGCGCGCCGGGTAGGAAATGTCGATACCGCAGGCTGCCACCGCGACAGTCTGCCCACCTGCGTCGAGAGCTGCTTCGTGCACCGCTGTATCGACACCCACCGCCCCGCCGGAAACCACGGTCCATTGGTGAGCTGCTAGGCCACCAGCCAGAAGTGAGCCCGCCTCCCAGCCATACCGGCTCACGGCGCGCGTGCCCACCAGGGCAACGGATTGGGCTACCGCTTCGCGCAGGTTCCCGCCTCGAACCCAGAGGCTGTGGGGCGGGACTGCTTGGTCATCAAACGTCGCCGGGGCATCAACTAGCCCCTGGTGGTAGAACCCAAAAGCACGGGCGAATTCCTCCCCAGGCCACTCCGCGTCATCGGGTGTGATGAGCCGGGCTCCGACCGCCTCTGCGGCAGCGAGGTCTTCGTCTTGTCGTAGCCAGTCTCGCCGCGACGCTGTGGCCTGTCGCAGGGGCCCGATCCAGTCCTCCCCCTTATAGATTCCTCGCGCTATCTCCTCAGCCGGGTATTGGGTCAAGAGACCGTGGAGAGTTGGTGAGGGTCCTTCCACCACGCGGTTGAGGTAGGCCCAGGTGTGTCTGCTGGTCGACACGTTGAGTTCACTCATGCGGCCAACCTCTCGATCGTGTCAGCGCCGCGGAGATCGAGTGCGCGGCTGACGTGGTCGAGCTCGGGACGGGCGGTTCCATCGAGGTCCGCCAGCGTCCAGGCCAAGCGCAGCACACGATCCACCCCGCGCTGGCTCAGTTCTCCTTCAGCCAAGTAGGCAGCAAGCATAATCATGGCCGACTCCGCTGCTGGGCGATGACGCCGCAAATAGGAGGCGGACACGGCGCCGTTGACTACGCTTCCCAGCCCATCGGCCTCCCAGCGCGCCTTCATCCGTTCCCTGGCGGCGGCAACGCGCTGAGCTATATCTGTGGAGGTTTCCTCCCCTTCTGGGTGTAGTACCGCAGATTGCCCCGACAAAGACACAATGATGTCGAGGCGGTCGCGTAATGGGCCCGAAAGGTTGGATAGGTAGTTCATCCTGTCTGCTGCCCGGCATTCGCAGCGTGACGGTTCTTCAGCGCCGCAGCGGCACGGGTTCGCAGCCAACACCAGTTGAAAGCGGGCGGGAAAGATTACCTCGCGGCTAGCCCGAGTCAAGCGCACCTGTCCTTCTTCCAGCGGTGCGCGCAAGCTATCCAGTACTTGCGCCGGAACCTCGCTGACCTCGTCGAGAAAGAGCACTCCATGGTGCGCCAGACTCACCGCACCTGGCCGCGGACGCCCCGATCCACCGCCGATCAACGCGGCCCTCGTGACCGAAGCGTGCGGCGCGATGAAGGGAGCCCGGGAAATCGCGGTGCCAACGGCTCCCGCCACCGAGTGGATCGCGGTAGCCTCCACTGCTTGTTCCGTGGTCAAGCGCGGAAGGATGCCCGGCAAACGCGAAGCAATCATCGATTTGCCGGAACCGGGCGGCCCCACCATCATCACGTGATGGCCGCCAGCCGCAGCAACCTCAGCTGCCCACTTGGCTTCCCGCTGTCCGGCCACCTCGCTGAAATCTGCAACTTGTTCGCGCGCAGGCGCCGCAGCGTGCGTGATCAGCTGCGCGTCCGGCAGGCAATCACTTCCACACACCCAAGCGAAAGCGTCCCAAAGAGTCTCTGCCACCAGCACTCGCATGCCGGGAACCAATGCTGCTTCTGCCGCGTTACCAACCGGAATGATCAGCGTGTCATAGCCTTGCGACCGTGCCGCCAGAATCGCCGGGATGATGCCGGAGACCGGGCGAACCTGCCCGTCCAGCCCCAACTCGCCGAGCACGAGCGCCCCACTGAGCCGACTTTTCTCGGTCTGGCCTGCCGCTAAGATGGCCAGCGCCATGGGGAGATCGAAATGTGCGCCCGCCTTGGGCAACGATGCTGGTGACATGGACACCACGACTTTTGTCTTCGGCCACGGTAGGTGCGAGTTGCTCACCGCGGTCCGGATGCGATCCCGCGACTCCGAAATCGCGGCATCACCCAGTCCCACAACGTGAACTCCGGGAAGTCCGGGGCCAACGTTGGCCTCCACTGTGACCACCCGGGCCAGGACTCCATCTAGCGCTATCGTGTCGCATCTACCGAGAGCCATGGTCAACTCCCTGGAAATACTCCACCTCGAAGGCTTCCCCCGTCTCAGCCCCTGTGGACACGAGCCCGAGTACATCGAAGCGAACCTTGCTTAAGGGCTGAGTAGTACTCCGCCTTGCGCTCAGCCACTGCGCTGCAGCCTTGCGAAGGCGCTTCAGCTTGCGCGGTGTCACCGTTTCAGCCACGCCAAAGTTGCGGGTTGCTCGAGTTTTAACTTCGCAGAAGACGATGGTTCCATCAGGCTCGCGCACAACGAGGTCGAGCTCGCCCACGCGGTAGTGGACGTTCGCGGCTATCACCTGAGCCCCGCGCGCACGGTAAAAGTCAGCGGCGAACTTCTCCCCCGCTTTCCCCAGTGCATCCGCAGGGCGGATGGTCTGCCCCACGCTCGGTGAATGCACAGAAGTCGCTAGATTTTTTGTCATTATGGTGCTCCTTGGAATTGAACGTGTACACAACACGCCGCAAGCACGACACAAGACAATACCTGTGCCGCACACCCCCCTTACGGCACTTCCAGAACACCTCACTCGGCATCCCCCTGGCGAGATCCTTGAGTCTCGCCACACCAAATCTGTGGATAACTAGTCCGGACTCACCACTTTATTGGCACCCGCCCCCGCAGACGAGCGTTACTCTGGGAGGACAAAGTCCGGCTTGTCCAGCTCCTCAATGTTGACGTCCTTGTAGGTGATCACACGGACGTAGCGCACAAAGCGCGCCGAGCGGTACATATCCCATACCCATGCATCGGACATGCGGACCTCGTAATAAACGTCTGGCCCAGACGTATGCGGAATGAGCTCGACCGCATTGGCCAGGTAAAACCTGCGTTCGGTTTCCACCACATAGGAGAATTGGCTGACTACATCGCGGTATTCGCGGTACAGCGACAGCTCGACTTCAGCCTCGTAGTTATCGAGTTCCTCAGCGCTCACGGTGTGCTTCTCCTTCGCTCACAATCAACCGGGATCACGGTGTCACAGATTGAGCACCAGCTTAGTTCCCGCAGCCCGTCTCAGGCTTCAGGCGCGCGCGAGGAATTGCGCGTGCGCGCCAGCAACGTTGCGATAACTCATGCGGTGCTCCGGCGTCGCCCCCAACTGCACGATGGCCTCTTGGTGTGCGGCGGTGCCGTACCCTTTATGCGATTCCAAGGCATAGCCCGGGTAGCGCTGCGCGAGTTCATCCATCAAGCGATCACGAGACACCTTGGCCACAACGCTTGCCGCAGCGATGCAGCGCGCGGCGGTATCGCCGCCAATGATCGGCAGTTGCGGGGTGGGCAGTCCAGGGACAAAAAGGGCGTCGCTCAGCACATAGCCTGGGCGGACCTTAAGCTGTGCCACCGCGCGGCGCATCCCCGACAGGTTGGCGTGCTGGATGCCAAAGTCATCGATGTCCTTTGCCCCCACGTGCACCACCGACCACGCCAGCGCGCGACGTTTGATCAGCGGCTCCAGCTTCTCCCTGGCCGCCGGCGTGAGCTTCTTCGAGTCATCGAGCCGCTCCAAACCGGGAATGATGCGATCGGGCAAGATGCACGCGGCAATAGTCACCGGCCCGCAGCAGGCCCCACGCCCAGCTTCATCCACCCCCGCGACAGGCCCCAGCCCCGCCTTGGAGAGCGCGACTTCATAGGTTCTCTTCTGTTTGAGACGGCGCATAGCGTTTACACCGGTTGAGCATCGATAGTCTGGGCGCGGCTGAACGGCATCACCACGGCGGCAACCTTCCCGCGCACGTTCTCCACGGGAACGGTGCCCTGCAGTTTGTCTCCGAGGTGCGCGCGCGAATCCAGCGAGTTTGTGCGATTGTCTCCCATGACCCACAGGTGCCCCTCCGGGACTGTAACGGGACCAAAGTAAGCGCCGCCGCAGGCCTGCGAGCCCACGCGTTCATCAACAGGTATCTCCGGCGGATTCAGAACGAAGTCCTGGTTGGTGGGCTTGCCATCCACCATCACGGCTGGATCCCCCTCCTGGCACGACACGGTCTGCCCACCGGTCGCGATGACCCGCTTGACCAAGATATTGTCGCCGTTAGGAACGAGCCCCACGGCGGCACCAAGGTTTTGTATGCCGCGCAGGAGCACGTTGCGGGAACGCTTCACCTCAAAAGACGTGTTCCACGAGTCTGGCCCGGAAAAGACTACGACCTGCCCAGGACGCGGGTCGTTAAAGTAATAGCTCACCTTCTGCACCGCGATGCGATCATTCGTGCATCCCGGGCAGCCATGCAGTGTGGGTTCCATGGAGGAGGACGGGATGAGGTACATCCTGCCCACAAAGGCCTGAATCAGCGCCAGCGCCACGAAGGTAACTGCCAGCGCCCATAAGACATCGCGAACTCTAGGACTGGATGTCCGGGTCATCGACTCCACCGATGCGGTTGAAGGGGAAGAAGATGAACATCACCTTGCCGCGAACGTTCTCCAGCGGGATAGTTCCTTGGTACTCATCCTGCATGTGATAACGCGAGTCCGCGGAGGCCGTGCGGTTATCTCCCATTACCCAAATATTGCCCTCAGGCACGGTCACGGGGCCAAAATACGCGCCGCCGCAGGCGTAGGAACCAGTGGTCTCATCGACTCGATACGTTGGTGGATCCTGCACATAATCCTGCTCAATAGGCTTGCCATCCACCATGACTGCCGGATCCCCCTCCTGGCAGGACACCGTCTGACCACCGGTAGCAATGACGCGCTTGACCAGGGTGTTCTCGTCGGGCGGGGTGAGCGACACGTAGCTCAGGGCATCCTGGATACGGTGGATGATCGGGTTATCGGAGCGTGGCGACACCCAATTGCTGTCCCAGTCCGGGGTCCCCTTAAAGACCACGACATCACCAGGCTCCGGGCTCTTGTCGCCGTAATAAGAAACCTTCTCGGTGAAGATACGGTCGTTGTTGCACCCTTCGCAGCCGTGCAGTGTCGGCTCCATGGAGCCGGACGGGATGACATACTGCCGGCCCACGAAGTTCTGGAAAACTCCAACGACCGCGAGCACACAGACCACCACGAGGACAGTCTCCAGCAACCAAGGCATCTGCTTCTTGTCCTCAGCTGGGGGCGCCGTGCTTTCCGACGCCTCTCCCCCAGCGCCCTGGGAACCTTCAGTAAAGTCGTTTTCTTTTTCCACGGGCTAAATCCTAGCAATGTGTCTTATCCTCACGGGCCTTGTGGGCCCCGCGCGGCGCGCGCTCGAGGGATGAAACCAAAAAAGCCCTTCACCTTTCCTCGCGGTGAGGATAAGGCGAAGGGCTGTGACGCGCTGTAAATTAGCGGCGCTCCTTGATGCGGGCCTTCTTGCCGCGCAGGTCGCGCAGGTAGTACAGCTTGGCGCGGCGAACACGGCCGCGACGAACTACCTCGATGGAAGCAATGTTCGGGGAGTGAACCGGGAAGGTACGCTCAACGCCGATGCCGAAGGAGACCTTACGCACGGTGAAGGTCTCGCGGATGCCGTCGCCCTGACGGCGGATGCAGACACCCTTGAAGAGCTGGGTACGCTCGGTGCTGCCCTCGATGACCTTGACGTTGACGTCAAGGGTATCGCCCGGGCGGAAGGACGGGATATCGTCGCGCAGCGAAGCTGCATCAACCTTGTCAATGAGGTTTGCCATTGGTGTTTTCCTTTTCAGTTTAAGACAGAGGACCCTAGCGCCACCTCGCGGTGGCTGACCGGTTCGTGCCTATTACACAGAACATCGCTATCTTTCCACACCCCACCCCCGCAGAACAAATTGCCCCAAACGCCTGACACGTGCCCGCCGGGGGCTCTAAGGTGGGTGACGCACTGATACCCCACGGGCGCCCACCGGAAGTGGGCTGAGAGTGGCGCTGATACCGCGCCTGCACCGTTCGAACCTGTCTGGTTAGCACCAGCGAAGGAAGAGAGGAGCAGCCATGGCGGCTACCCATAACCCCATCCCATCCACCGATTCCGGCGAGATCCACCCCAAGCACTACTACTCCCCCATCCGGGAGAATGGCCTGGAGGTACCAGAGACCGAGATCCAGCTGGATGATTCTCCCACCGGGCCCAACGAACCGTTCCGGATCTACCGCACGCGCGGCCCGGAGTGTGAACCTGAGGTGGGTCTGCCGGCGCTGCGCGCGGAGTGGATTGCGGAGCGCGGGGACGTTGAAGAGTATGAGGGCCGCGCACGCAACCTCGCTGACGATGGCCGCTCGGCCGAGCGCCGCGGTGCTGCCTCCTTGGAGTGGAAAGGCGAGCGTCGCCAGCCGCTGCGTGCGAAGGAAGGTAAGCGCGTCACCCAGATGTACTACGCACGCCAGGGGATCATCACCAAGGAGATGGAGTTCGTGGCTCTGCGCGAGCACTGCGACCCAGAGTTCGTGCGTTCCGAAATCGCTCGTGGCCGCGCCATTCTGCCCAATAACGTCAACCACCCCGAGTCGGAGCCGATGATTATCGGCCGGAGGTTCCTGACCAAGATCAATGCCAATATCGGCAACTCCGCAGTGACCTCCTCAATTGCGGAGGAAGTATCCAAACTGCGCTGGGCCACCCGCTGGGGTGCGGATACCGTGATGGACCTCTCCACCGGTGATGACATCCACACCACTCGCGAGTGGATCCTGCGCAACTCGCCGGTCCCAATCGGCACCGTGCCCATTTACCAGGCGCTGGAGAAGGTCAATGGTGTCGCGGAAGACCTGACATGGGAGATTTTCCGCGATACCGTCATCGAACAGTGCGAGCAAGGCGTGGACTACATGACCGTGCACGCCGGCGTGCTTTTGCCCTACGTGCCGTTAACCACGAACCGCGTCACCGGCATCGTCTCCCGCGGCGGCTCCATCATGGCGGGATGGTGCCTGGCGCACCACAAGGAGTCCTTCCTCTACGAAAACTTCGACGAGCTGTGTGAAATTTTCGCGCGCTACGACGTCGCTTTCTCCCTCGGCGATGGCCTGCGCCCCGGCTCCTTGGCGGATGCCAACGACACCGCCCAGTTCGCCGAGCTGAAGACCATCGGTGAGCTCACCCGGCGCGCCTGGGAGTACGACGTCCAGGTCATGGTGGAAGGCCCCGGGCACGTTCCGCTCAACATGATTCAGGAAAACAACGAGCTCGAGCAGGACTGGGCTTCCGACGCTCCCTTCTACACACTGGGCCCGCTGGTTACGGATATCGCACCGGGCTATGACCACATCACCTCCGCCATTGGTGCGGCGCATATCGCCATGGGTGGTACGGCCATGCTGTGCTACGTCACCCCGAAGGAACACTTGGGGCTTCCCAACCGCGATGATGTGAAGGCCGGCGTCATCACCTACAAGCTTGCCGCCCATGCGGCCGACGTGGCCAAGGGCCACCCAGGTGCGCGCGCTTGGGATGATGCGATGAGTAAGGCCCGCTTCGAGTTCCGCTGGCACGACCAGTTCGCGCTCTCCCTCGACCCGGACACCGCGCAGGCCTACCACGATGAGACCCTGCCCGCGGAGCCGGCGAAGACCGCGCACTTCTGCTCCATGTGTGGCCCGAAGTTCTGCTCGATGCGCATCAGCCAGGACATTCGGGATACCTTCTCCGATTCCCTTGGTATGCCAAGTTTTCCGGGTAAGGGCTCCATCGATCCCGAGGTCGTGGCCGCCGCCCGTGCCGGTGAGAAACAGATGTCGGAAGAGTTTAAGGCTCAGGGATCTCAGCTCTATCAGGAAGAAGAAACCGCGCATGCCTGATCTTCGCTGCTACTTCGTCACGGGCGCGGGCACGCCTGCGGAGATCGTGCGCATCGCTGCGGCAGCGGCTCGGGGCGGTGCCGGGGTCGTGCAGGTGCGCTCCAAGCCGATTTCCGCCCGCGACCTTTTCTTTTTAGGCCGCGACGTGGCCCGCGCGGTGGCGAAGGCCAACCCAGAAACGCGCGTGCTTATCGACGACCGCGTGGACGTCGCCGCCGCCCTCCGCCACGCCGGCGAGCCGGTGCATGGCGTGCACGTCGGCCAAGACGATTTGCCCGTCGCCGCTGCCCGCGCGTTGTTGGGGCCGGACGCGATTATCGGTCTGACCACCGGCACCCGCGAATTGGTCGAGGCTGCCAATGACGTCGCAGATGTCATTGACTACATCGGTTGCGGCCCGTTCCGCGCGACTCCGACGAAGGACTCCGGCCGCACGCCGCTGGGGCTTCACGCTTACCCGGAATTGGTGAAGCTCTCCCGCGTGCCACTCGTGGCCATCGGGGATGTCACCGCCGCCGATGCCGCCGACCTTGCCGCGACGGGCGTTGCGGGCCTCGCTGTGGTTCGCGGCATCATGAATGCCGAGGACCCAGAAGCTTATTGCCGCGCGCTGCTGTCCGGTTTTGACGAAGGTGCGCGATGAGTACTAGCTCTGATCCCTCAGTCATCGTCGTCGGCGCGGGCGTCATTGGTCTGGCCACCGCCGTGGAGTTGGCCGCGCGGGGCTTTAAGGTCACTGTCTTGGACCCGGCACCGGCCTCTGGGGCTTCGCACTATGCCGGCGGCATGCTCGCCCCCGCCGCCGAGGTGGTCTACCAGCAGGATCCACTCTTCCCGCTGATGCGCGCTTCCGGCGCGTGGTACCCGGAGCTTATAGATCTGGTTGCCGCCCACACGGAGGTCTCCACTGGCTACCGCGCCGAGGGCACCCTTGTCGTCGCCGCTGATCGTGCGGATGCTCAGCACCTCACCGAGCTGGCCGACTATCAATCCCTCCACGGCATGGAGGTCGAGCGCATCACCGTGCGCGAAGCCCGGCGCGCCGAACCGTTGCTGTCACCACGCTTGGCCGGGGCCGTCAGCATCCCGGGTGACACGCAGGTCTTTCCCCGCCAGTGGGCGGCTGCCCTCATCAGCGCTGCCCAGGGTCTTGGGGTGCGTTTCTTCCGCACGGCAGCGCAGTCGATTAACGCTGCCACGGGCATGGTCACCACGGCCGTCGGCGAGTTCGAAGCTGAACAGGTCGTACTCGCAGCCGGGCTGGGTGCGCGTGATATCGAGTGGGCTGACTCGGCTGGGCTCACAGATTCCCCGCTGCACCTGCGCCCGGTGTACGGAGATATCCTGCGCCTGCGCGTACCGGACGAGCTCCAGCCGCTGCTCACCCGCGTGGTCCGCGGCTTCGTGGAGGACCGCCCCATCTACCTCATCCCCCGCGGCGACGGCACCTTGGCGGTTGGCGCTACAACCCGCGAGGACACTCTTGCCACGGCCCAGGCCGGCGGTGTCTACGCGCTGCTTCGCGACGCCATACGCATCCTCCCCGCCGTCGAAGAGTGCGAATTCCTCGAGGCCAGCGCGGGTGCCCGCCCCGGCACCCCGGATGACCTGCCGTACCTCGGCCGCGTAAGCGACAAGCTCGTCATCTCCACCGGCTATTTCCGCCACGGTATCCTGCTCACGGCCCTGGCCGCGCGCTGTACCCGCGAACTCATCGAAGGCTCCGAACCCAGCATCGATCTCACCGCTTGTGATCCTCTACGTCACCTCAAGGAGCAGCCATGATCCTCATCCTCAATGGCCAGCCCACTGACACCTCAGCGACGACCATCACCGAATTGTTGGACGAGCGGAACATCGCCGCCGACGGCACCGCCGTGGCACTGTCCGAGCAGGTCGTTCCCCGCTCGCAGTGGGAGTCCACCTCACTCACCGAAGGCGCGGCCGTGGAAATCCTCACCGCAGTCCAAGGAGGTTAAATGCTCACCATCGCCGATACCACCTTTTCCTCCCACCTCATCATGGGCACCGGTGGGGCCACGAGCCATGACGCCCTCGAGCGCGCACTCATCGCCTCCGGAACCGAGCTGACCACCGTGGCCATGCGTCGCCACGCTGGCACCCGTGACGGTGAGAGTGTCTTCGATCTGTTGCGCCGGCTGGACATTGCCCCACTCCCCAACACCGCCGGGTGTCGCACCGCGCGCGAGGCCGTGCTCACCGCCCGCATGGCCCGTGAGGCGCTGGGGACCTCCTGGGTCAAGGTAGAGGTGATCGCCGATGAGCACACGCTGCTGCCCGATGTCCTGGAAACCCTCGACGCCACCGAGCTCCTGAGCGCCGAAGGTTTCACCGTGCTGGCCTACACCAGCGACGATCCCGTCGCCGCCCAGCGCCTCGAGGATGCCGGGGCTGCGGCCGTCATGCCGCTGGGCGCCCCCATCGGCACCGGCCTGGGTATTCTCAACCCCCACAACCTCGAGCTCATCTGCTCACGCGCCTCGGTGCCCGTGCTTGTCGACGCCGGCATCGGCACCGCCTCCGACGCCACCCTCGCCATGGAGCTGGGCTGCTCTGGCGTGCTGCTGGCCAGCGCGGTCAACCGCTGCCAGAACCCAGAGGCCATGGCCACCGCCATGCGCCACGCCGTCGAGGCGGGTCGACTCGCGCGGAGCGCCGGTCGTATCCCGCAGCGCGAACACGCCCAGGCATCCTCCACTTTCGAAGGTCTGGCCAACTGGGCTGACCAGGTTCTGTAGCCCACCACCGCTCCATTTAGAAGGACTGCCATCATGCTCAGCGAGACCGAACGCGCCCGCACCGCGCGCCAGCGCATCCTGCCCGGCTTCGGTGACGAGGCCCAGGAGCGGTTCCACGCGGCGCACGTGCTCGTCGTGGGAGCCGGCGGGCTGGGCTGCCCGGCCCTCCAGCAGCTGGCGGCGGCTGGCATCGGGCGGATCACGCTCATCGATTCCGATACCGTCGATATCAGCAATCTGCACAGGCAGGTGTTGCTTGGGGTCGGAGACGTCGGCAAGCCCAAGGTCGAAGTAGCCGCCGCGCGCGCCCGCGAGCTTGCCCCCGAGTTGCAGATCACCGCGCTCAACGCGCGGCTGACTTCCTCTACAGTTCTTGACCTCTGCGCAGAGGCCGACCTCGTCCTCGATGGCTCAGATACCTTCGTCACGAAGTACCTCGTCGCTGATGCCTGCGAGCTCACCTCTACCCCGCTGGCCTGGGGTACCGTGCTGCGCTACGGCGGGCAGGCCGCGCTGTGGCACTCCGGGAATGCATGTGCTGACGGGCGCGGGGTGGGCTTGCGCGATCTCTTCCCCGCACCGCCTAGTGGCGAGGCTCTCGAGTGCTCCACAGCGGGGGTCCTGGGGGCTACGACATCGGTCATCGCGGGGCTCATGGCCACCGCGGCGCTGGGCTGGTTGGGAGAGCTTCCGCACCATGAAGAGCTGCGTGGCCGTGTTACGTCCTATGAGGCGCTGCCCGGGAGTTTCCGCACGCTCACAGTCGTCCCGGATCCTGAGCGCCCCCTCGTTACTGCCCTACCTGGCCGGCACACCCTGCCGCCGGAGCTTGTCACCGGCCACGCCGCCCTCCTCGATATCTCCGAGAACCCCGACTCTCCTGATGCCACGGTGACACTGCCCTGGCATACCGTCACCGATGATGATGCCGTGCGCCGAGCGCTCGCTTCGTGCTCCTCCGAACTGGTCTACGTGGCCTGCCCCTCCGGTGGGCGCAGCGCTGGCTTCGTCCTGCGCTACGCCGATCTGGCAGCGGATATGGGCATCGAGCTGCGTAACCTTCCAGGTGGGCTCGCGTCTCGCGATTTCTAGGCGTCGACCACCGCCGGAGCGCGGAATAGGTGCTCGTCCACAATTCGGGCGGTGCCATGGTGACGGGCCCGGAAAATAACGCAGGAGGCCACCAACGCCAGAGCGGTCACGATGAACAGCACCGCGATTCCCGCCCAGAAGGTGCCATCGTGGATGCCGTCGGTCGCGCGGGTAAAGGCATTCTTCGCATAGGACATCGGGTGGAAAGGATGCAGCATGCTCAACGGGCGCGGAATCGCCGCCACCGGCCACACGCCTCCGAAGACCATGATGCCCAAGGCGAACGCACCAACGGCGAAGATGGCGCCGATCTTGCGTCCAAAGGTAACCAGGAAGAACTGGTAGGTCGCCGCCCCCACGGCGGCGATGGCAGCGATGACCAGCAGCATCATCGGCCAGCTCGCCGGAGACCATCCCATCGTGGAGGACATGAAGGCCATGAAGGCTAGGACGAGGAAATTCAATCCCGCCACGACCCCGAAGGCTGCAAGGATACCGCGCACCGGGCTCGTGGCCGACTCGCCCCGGCGCCCCAGGTAATAAGGCAGCGTCATCGCTACCAGCAGCATGACGAGGAATCCGAAGACGAGCACGAAGAGCATCGATACGCCACCGGTGATGTTCTTCTGGGTCGGGTCTACCGGGTCGACCACCGTCTGGACCGGATGCAGGTTAGAGGACGTGAAATTGATGGGCACGGCCATGTTCTGTGCGGACGTATCCGGCTGGGTAATGGAGGGGGCCTTGGCGGCGCCGTCGGCAAGCTTGGTGGCCAATTCGTTCGAGCCCGCCTTGAGCTGGTCCATGCCATCCTTCAGCTCGGTGCCGCCGGCGGCGAGCTGGCTCGTTCCGTCCTTCAACGTACCGGTGCCTTCGTGCAAGCGGGAAGCACCGTCCTGCAGCTGGACGGCACCGTCGCTCAGTTCGCCAACACCCGCACGCAGCTGCTGGGAACCATCGGACAAGCGGTGCGCACCGTCATTAAGAGCCATCATGCCGCCCAAGTACTCCGAATTGGGATCGGCCAGGTTGTAGTAGAGCTGGCCGGTGCCGGCAGAAAGCTTCTCCAGCTGCGCCACCATGTTGCCGCTGGCGGCCGGGTCCAGCTTGGAGACCAGTGAATAAAGCTGCTCAGCTTGTTGCTGCATGCCAAGGCCCCGGAGGACGTCGACAAGCTGCAGGAGTGCCGGGGCCACGGCCTGCGCCTGCTTGAGCACCGGGATGAGCATGCCCGTCAGTTGGTTGACGCCGCCATCGATTTGGCCCGCGCCATCCGCTAGGCGGCCGGTGCCGGCAAGCAGTTTGTCGGAGCCGTCGGCCAGCTGCGCGGCGCCATCATCGAGCTGCGCGGCGCCATCGCTGAGGCGTCCTACACCGTCATTCAGGCGGTTCGTGCCGTCCAGGAGCTGGCCCGTACCGTTGTTGAGATCGCCCGCGCCAGCGTCCAGCTTGGCGATTCCCTCGACCGCGCGCCCGCCGCCTTCCTGCAATTTGCCCGCACCCTCATCGAGACGGCCGGCGCCCTCGGCCGCGGTGCCCAGGCCGTCGCTGAGTTTGTTGAGGCCCTCGATGACTTGGTCGGCATATTTCTTGGAAATCGCATTCTCCACGCTGGTCTGCACCTGCGGGATGAGGCTGGAGGAAATCACCGAACCATTCGTGCCGTAATAATCATTGGTGGCGAAATGAATCTCCGGCTTGACCGGTTTATCGCTGATGATGGTGACGGCCTGCTCGGAAAAGTTCTCCGGGATGGTCACCACCATGAGGTATGTGCCCTTGAGCAGCCCCTCGTCCCCGTCACCCTTGCTGACCTCGGTGAAGTTCAGGTACCCCGTCTCCAACAGGCCTTCGACGACCTGATCACCGTAGTTGGTGTATGTGCCCTGCTTCTCGACGCCCGCGTCCTCATTCACCACCGCCAAGTCAATGTTGCGCATGTACTTTGACGGGTCCCACATGGCCCACATCATGGTGCCGGCTACGATCAGCGGCGCAACGAGAAGGAAGACGATGAGCACGCGCGACACGGTACTCGTGGGGCGCCAATCGAGGACGCGGTGCCACCCCATGGCCTCACTGTCGTGGCCTGCTGCGCTCCCCTTATCTGCCTTGCCAGGCGAAGAAGCATTCATCCGGCTTTCTTCCGTCTCACGTCGCATTCCCGCCTCCTCATGGTTTTAGTTCTGGCCCGCTCACAGCTTTCTGCCCAGGACTTTCAGCGGCAAGACAGCGATAAGTGGGACCACCAGTTCATTTGTTTCACCAAACATACCACCCAATATGTTGTCTCTGTGAACTTATGGCCATTCGTGCCATTGCACCCCGTGCCGTTACTCCCGTGTGAGCTCCGAATTACAAGGCACATGAACAGGGCGTTTTCCCCTCCGGTTGCGAGGCCTTAGGGCCTGTTTTAGGCTCTGTGCCCATGGGGGATATTGAGACCTACATCCGCCTTCGCAACTCGGGGATTGCGCTGGTGGAAGCAGCAACCAGCACACCCGAAAGCTTGCGCGCGCTCGGCGCCTCACGCGGTGATGCAGCGGAGCTGGCGTCGCTTCATGCCATCTATTTCGGCGATACCCGCTTCACCGGCAAGCAGCGCGCAGCGCGTCGGGCGGCCCAACGCCAAGGCCACGACCTGGCCACACTGAGCCTCATTGAGTCCTACGCCGCCAAACTGAAGAAGCAACTCGACGTCTGGAATTTGCGCGTCACACTTGCATCCACGCCTTCAGAACGGGTTGCTTCAGTGGCGGCGGAGCGCTTGAAGGAGCTCAGGCCCAAGCGCGTGCCGTCGCCTGGGGTGCGCCTTACCTACCGCAAAAATGGCCCGCACTCGCTCACGGTTACCGACTCCGCGCTCAACATCTCCACCATGCGCAGCACCCTGGAGTCCATTAACCCCACCGACCTCCTAGAAGCCACCCGTCAGGTCTTCTTTAAAGAAGGTGTGGGGTCTCGGCCGGCGGTGGGAACCAACGTCGTGATAACGCTCGACGAGCTCGACAAAATCATCCGCCATGACGGCGATGACATCGAGCTCGAGCTCACCAACGGCGGGCGCATGAGCGGCGCGGAGTTTCTCACCTACAAGTTCGCCGAAACTGG
>NZ_CABTZR010000006.1 GCF_902489365.1 uncultured Corynebacterium sp.
CCAATACTTGCGCCCCGATCAAGCGAGGGATCGGAGATATACACCAAGTTGGCATCAATACCTTCGACCATCTGCCTCCCAATGAAGACTGGGAGAGAGGTCGTCGCCGGGTCGATGGCCGCGTGAAAAAGCACGATGGTGGTATCGGCGCCGCGATCCTCAACGAGCACATCCATGAATGCAGCGCCGTACCGAATCGAAATCGCCTCGGCTTCCTCGGAAGAGCCAGCGGGCACGGGTGAGTAGAGAAACTCCTCTACGGAATCGAAAAAAGTAGTTGAAGCGCCGTAGCGGGCGTAGTTTCTCCTCAGAGCCATAGTCCGTCAGCTTATCGTGCCGAGGTGGAATGAGGTATTTTTGCAGGCAGTCGGCACAGCCCCATCTATGGAAACTAAACGGAGGGAAGACAAAACCTGTGATCGATGTTTTTATTAGTGAGGCTGGCGCGTTTGTCTAACGGCTCCCCGTGCTACCGTTGACTGAGCACAGTAGCGAGAAAGGTAGAAAATGACGCCTCAGGAGATTGCTGCCAATAGCTTTGACAAAGTTTGCGTTGTAGGCCTCGGATACATCGGTTTGCCTACGGCGGCTTTTATCGCCTCAAAGGGCGTCAAAGTCGTAGGTGTTGACGTAAATGAGCGTTTTGTCAAGCTTATTAATGAGGGTAAGGTGCCCTTCTTCGAGCCGGGTTTCGAAGAGCTTCTCTCAAGGGTGGTGGAGGAAGGAAACCTCGTCGCTCAAGCTGAGCAGGTCGAAGCCGACGCTTACATTGTTTGCGTGCCAACACCTTTCCAGGACAATCACAAGGTAGATACCAAGTACATTCGTGCGGCCTCTGAGGCGCTTGCACCGCACCTTCGTCCTGGCGCGCTTGTCGTTTTGGAGTCGACCTCCCCTCCGGGCACTACTGAGGATATGGCGAAGCACCTCATTGAGCTGCGACCGGATCTGTCCCTTAACGATGAAGACGACAACGCCATTTTCGTAGCTCACTGCCCAGAGCGAGTTCTTCCGGGCCAGATCATGGAAGAAATGGAAAACAATGACCGTGTTATCGGTGGTTTGACCCCCAAGGGTACCGAGCTTGCTCGTGATCTGTACGCAACTTTCTGTACAGCAGAACTTCTTATGACCAACGCTACGACCGCAGAGATGGCAAAGCTTACGGAAAACTCCTTCCGTGACGTCAACATCGCGTTCGCTAATGAGCTATCCCTGATTTGCGACCGTTTGGGGATTGATGTTTGGGAGCTCATCGAGCTGGCGAACCACCACCCGCGCGTTAACATCCTGCAGCCGGGGCCAGGCGTTGGAGGCCACTGCATCGCGGTTGACCCGTGGTTCATTGTGTCGGCGGCACCAGAGGAAGCCAAGCTCATTAAGCTGGCACGGGATGTCAACGATGGCAAGCCGGAGTGGGTTATTGAGCAAGTAGTTAAGGCTCTAGAGGGTAAACAGAAGCCAGTTGTGGCGGCTCTTGGTATTGCTTTTAAGAACGACATCGATGATCTGCGTGAATCGCCTTCCGTGGAAATCGTGAAGCGCCTCGGTGTGGATAACCCAGAACTCGATATCCGGGTCGTTGAGCCGAATGTCGATGAGCTTCCCCCTGTTCTCTCCAACATTTCCAACCTGACAAAGCAGGACACGAAGGAAGCTATTGCGGCTGCTGACGTAGTTCTCCTCCTCGTTAACCACAAGGAGTTTGTCAATCTCGATCAGTCTGTGCTGGAAGGCAAGATTGTTATCGATACCAAGGGTATTTGGCGTTAAAGAAACATCTTGTGCGGTTCAACTGTAGGCCCGCGCAGGAAGTCGACACTTAGGAAGAACGGCGTAGGATGCGGATTCTAGTCCTCTCCCAGTATTGGGCCCCAGAGAACGGCGTGCCGCAGCGCCGATGGTCGTGGCTGACAAAGATCCTCGTCGAAGCTGGGCATGAGGTGGCTGTGATTGCGCCTCCACCTCACTACCAGCGCCAAATACGTATGCGGGATTGGTTTTCTAAAGATGCAATCTTTGGTTCCCGCAGAGCTGAGGAAGGTGACTCGGGGGAGAAGATCTTCCGCTCAGGGTTTTTCCCTTCTGGTTCTACGTTAACTCGCCGAATACTAAACCAAGCCTCAGTCGCAGCTTCGATGTTGGCAATGCAGGTGACGCACCGGAAACAAATTCGGGAAATTTCTCCGGATCTGGTTATCGGCACCGTACCTGCTCTCCCAACATCGGTGGTCACTATGCTGGTCGCACGACATCTCGGCGTTCCTTATATCGTGGATCTTCGCGATGCATGGCCAGAGCTTCTGCGTGAGAAAGATGACTGGAACTCCGGAACGGGCAGACGCTCGATTCGCGAGGTGGTCTTGAGCAAAGGCCCTTTCCAAGTTTTGACGGCTCTTACTGAGAAGGCCATGATGCGCGCGTTGACCCATGCCAATGGAATTATCACGACCTCCAAGGACCTAGCAACGCACTTGGGCACCACATTGCCTGCGAAGCGGGACGGTCGTGGGCGCGTTATCCGCACCGTCCGTAATGTGTTTCCGCCAAAAACCAAGTATGTAGCTGCGGATATGAGCAGAATACAGCGGGATGAGCTACATGTCCTCTACGCCGGCACGGTGGGGCGTGCCCAACGCATCGATAATGCAGTCAGAGCGGTAAATATTGCTCAGGAACGCGGTTATAAGGTGCGGTTACGCATCGTCGGCGACGGCGCTGCGTGGCTTGCTGTTAGGGACTTGATTCAAAAAACAGGGGCTGACGCCACGATCGAGCACCGCTATCCTGCGGAGGGATTGGAAGAGTTTTATGACTGGGCAGACACGGCCTTAGTCCATCTCACTTCATGGGAGCCTCTAACGCGCACGGTGCCTTCAAAGACCTATGAGTTGATGTCGGTTGGCCTCCACATTAGTGGTGTAGTGCAAGGAGAAGCAGCCGCATTGGTTGAAAAACTTGAGGCTGGGCATGTTGTGGAACCTGATAATCCAGAAGCTCTGGCAAACATGTGGATAAGCCTCATGGAGGACCGCTCGAAGCTTCACGTATCCGCGCGTGGGCGTGAATGGGTTGCCAAACAACGTGATGAAGCCGTTCCGCACGTCATTCGTGAGATCGTAACGAGCGTTGTTTCGGAAAAGAACTAGCTGGGCAAGGACAACGTGCCGATGAGAATTGAATCGCTTGATGATTACAAGCCCGCCGACACCGACTACGCAGTGCTCCTGTGCTCGTCAGAGCAGCTCCAGCCCTTACCCGCTAGCCATGGGACAGTGGTGTTTTGTTTCAGCGAGGAGGAACTCGATCACGCGGTTAATATGCCAGCGGTGCTTGCCGACGTTCCCGCTGCCCAAGCAACTCCTATTCTCGCTCGGCTCATCCGGGATAGGGAAGTAGTCGAATACTGGGCGCCGCGCTCAGCGGCGGATAACCTCTATGACCTAGTTGATAGCGATGACGTAGTGAGCGAAGAACTAGGCGTCGCAGGATTGCATATTTCCGAAAGGTGGATTCATCTCAGAGTAGAGGAATCAGCTGGTACGTCTCGGCCCCCCGATGATTTTCTTCGGGGACTTTCCGCGCCTCTTTCGGCGTCCAATGTCGGTCCGCGTGACCAGGGTCCAGCCCCCGATACCCCGACGCTCCGAACACTAGTGATTTCACGCGTTGCGACTTTGGCTAAGCCAGTTAAGCAATATCTACCAAGCTCTGCGGTGGTGTCGCTGTACAAAATGTTGGAGAAGATAAGATGAGCACCAACCTTCCAGGAATCAGTGTCATCATTCCCTCTTATGCGCATGATTCAACCAACGCAGCAAGCTCTGGCCTCACTGCGGCGCTCGCTTCGCTTTCGAATCAAACCTTAAGCACCGATCTCTTCGAGGTCTTAGTCGTCTTCAACGGGCCAGCGGCACTAGACATAGAACTAGATCTGGAAGATCAATTCTCGCAGCTCGATCTACGAGTACTTCGGACCGCATCACCCGGCGTCGGTCGTGCCCGCAACCTTGGTATTGCAAGTGCTGGTCGCCATTTCGTTACTTTTCTCGATGATGATGACGCCCTTCAACCTCGATTCCTTGAGACGGGGTTAGAGCATGCTCGCAATGGCGTTTGTGTGCTTCTGCCGATCCTCGATAAGGCGCATGATGGGGCCCTTCAAGAGAATTCGCTCAACGCGCGTATATCAACACTTCGCGGAACCACCGTTCCAGTTGCGAGAGCGCCGTGGGCACTCGGCTTTAATGCGTGCAAGGTATTCCCCACGGAGCTGGCCCAACACTATCGCTATGAGGAATCGCTGCGTTCGGGTGAGGACGTCGCCTACTTTGCACACTTCCTTGAAGAATCAGGACTCGTGTTCAACGTTCCATCAGCACCAAGTAACTCATCGTATTTGAGAACCATCCGACGCGATTCTGTGTCGCGCCAAGTTGAGAGCTTTGATTTCAACGTAGCGCAGCGGCTCGAATGTATTGCACAGCTCCGAGAGATTCGTGAGGTTGACTCTAAGCAGCAGGCCCTTCAGAAGCTTGAGGATGCCCAATTCGGATTCATCGCGAATTACCTACGCGCCCATCCCACAGATGTTCAGCGGGCCATCGACACTGCCGTAGATATTGGTGTTCCTGGTTTGCGCTGGGGCGGTTTGCGTATCGAAAAAGCGAATCGACTAGTGTTCTCCTACTGTTTCCCGCCCTTCGCAGATACTTCGGCCAACGTGACCGCAAAAGTGATTCGGAATGATGCGGAGCTTGTTGACGTCTTCTATGCAAATATGGGGCGCGTGCGCGGTCGCGATGATTCTACAAAGCTCATCGTCGATCCTTACCTTGTTCATGCTGAAGAGCTCGATGTCGTCGCTTCTTTTGCACACTGGGGTGCAATTTGTTCCTACGCACGACAAGCAACTAGGAAGGCTAACAGGCACGCGAAGAATCAAGGCGGTTATGAGTCGATGTATTCGCGCGCACTTTGGTCTGCATCCCATGTCGCCGGAGCGCTTTTTAAAGACAGACATCCTGAAACACGCTGGGAGGCAGAGTTCTCCGATCCACTTAGCATTGGTATCGATGGAACCCCTCGGTCAGGCAAGCTCACCTGGGGAGTGACGACACACATATTGAAAAGGATGGTCAAGCGTTCTGCGTGGCCAGAAGCGCCGTATGCAACCCACTTTGAGCTGACTGAATTGGTAACTTTGATCTATGCCGATGAGGTCATTTTCACCAACGCTAACCAGCAACAGGTAATGCTGGAGCGCTATCCAACTGACCTGCAGGCGTTTGTTCGCGCGAAATCGACGATTCGCCATCATGCTGTGCCCACAGAGGATATGTATCAGCTCGTGGAGTCTGACTATGCTCTTGACCCAAGCTTCATAAACATCGCATATTTTGGAAACTTCTATTCCAACCGCGGTATTGCTGATGTCCTAACAGCGCTCCAAACACATCCGGAGCGGGACCGGTTCCGCATTCATATTTTCACTTCGAAACCTGAAGAGCTGCGGCGTGAGTTGTGGAATCATCCTGTAGTCGAATGCTTAAGGATCAATAGCTACATGCCGTACCTTAATTTCCTTAACGTTTCTACGCGCTTCGATGCTCTAATTGTCAGCGATACGAACACGGCCGGTACCTCGTTGAGCCTTAACCCGTTCCTTCCTTCGAAATATGCTGACTACGTCGGAAGCGGGGCCGCAGTTTGGGGAATAATCGTGGAAGGGTCCCCTCTGTCAGCGCTTCCGCTTACTTTTTCTTCTGTAGCGGGTGACATTCAGCAAGCTAGAAGTGTTCTCGACGTACTCCTGAAAAAGACTGAGTACAATTCCCTGTAGTAATTCTCGGCGCCCCATTGAAGCTTATGGCCTTGAAGGCGTGCGAACCCCGATAGATCTGGAAAGGCTGATGTATTTTGGCACGCCACAAATGGCGAGGTTCCAAAACTTCACAACTAGGAGTCGAAGAACTCAATGCCCAGGTTGCGCGGCACCAAGGGCGCGTACAGATTGTCAACCCAGAAGGTCTTCGTCCGTTGGCTATCCGACCTAGCCTGGCCAAGTACATTACACGGTTGGTGGAACGACGGCATTTTATCCTCGCTGACGCGCGTGCTAAAGCGCTACGTACGACACGGGATTATCGCCTTTGGCAGATATGGTTAGTACTTAATCCACTTTTTGATGTAGCACTATATGGATTTCTCTTTGGCCTGCTTTTGAAAACCTCTCGTGGCGTCGAGAACTTCATCGGATTTCTCTTTATTGGGATTATCTTTATGTCCATGATTACAGGACTCATGAGTTCTGGAATCGGGCTGATGCAGTCATCACGCTCGATGATCCGTGCATTCCAATTCCCAAGGGCATCTATACCTTTTTCCACCGCGCTTCGATCGATGATCGATAACGTTCTACCGGCTATTGTCGCGCTGACGGCTGCCTTTCTCTTTCAGTGGGGAACGTGGCCCTCGTGGACGGTTTTTCTCGTGGTACCGCTCTTTCTTTTGATCCATGTTTTTGGATGCGGTCTAATGATGATCACTGCTCGCCTTACCGCTCAGGTTCCAGAGGCTAAGACCGTTTTGGGACTCGTGATTAGCGGTTTGTTTTTCCTATCAGGCGTGATGTTTTCGGTGGATAGGTTTGCTGAGCACTCAGCTATTCACCAGATAATGTCAGCTAACCCTTGCTATATATTTCTTACCGCAGTCCGAGACTGTTCGATTTACCGAACCGTGCCTAGCCTTGAAACTTGGGGAGAGCTTATCGCGTGGAGCATAGGCGCTTTCGTGGTCGGATTTATCTTTTTTTGGAGAGCGGAGGATAAATATGTTCGACTCGTCTAAGTTACCGGCTGAACCTGGTGAGTATTTTGAAGCAAAGAGAAAAACTGGAGAATCGCGATCGCAGGAAGACCTTATGACTTCAGAGGTAGCGGAGCCGGACCCGGACATCAATTATATTGAGAGAGCAAACGTTGTTGTCGATGATGTATCAAAGCGATACGTAATTAGTCAGGGGCGTTCCTCAGACGCCAGCATGACGCGGGAAGGCCGTGGAAAAACAGTTGTCGATGCGTTGGTTGATGCTTCACTGATTGCTTTGCCAAGTGAATCGATCGGAATTATCGGGCTTAATGGTTCGGGAAAGTCAACCTTGCTTAGTTTGATTTCCGGTGGATTGGCCCCAACCTCTGGGCGAATTCTCACGCGCTCACAGCCCACACTTATGGGAGTGTCGCCTGCACTCCAACCTGACCTTTCAGGGGAACACAACATTTACCTGGGGTGCCTTGCTCTTGGGATGAGCCCGAATGACGCGAAAGATCAGATTGGGGAGATTGCTTCGTGGACTGAATTGGGTGACGCGATAAAACGCCCAATGAAGACCTATTCATCGGGAATGTCTGCTCGTCTGTCTTTCGCGATTTCGACAGCTGTGCGGCCCGAAATCTTAATGATTGACGAAGCCCTTTCAACAGGCGATGCTGCGTTCGGAGCGAAGGCTTCTGCACGCATGGAAGAGCTTTTAGGGAGAGCAGGAAACCTTTTTCTGGTTTCGCATGCACTTGGCGAGATCGAGCGAAACTGTAATCGTGCTATCTGGATTTCGAAAGGTCGTATTATCGCAGATGGCCCCACTGATGTTGTCGCGCCCCAGTATCGAGAATGGGCTAAATTAATGGGGCGAGAGAATAAGAAACCTGCTCACGCTTACTTGGAAGAGCTGAAACAAAGCTATAAGGCACCTCTTATCTTGCTGGAAAAAGCATTATGAAGTGCGAACACTGTGACGAAGAGTTAAGGGCTTGGCAGCGAAAATACTCGATTGCTGAGGTAGAAGCTGGGTTAAAGCGAGTTGTGGGAACGAGGATGAGGAATGGTTGACTTTTTCCGACGGGGACGTGGGCTGACAGTACTTTGCGCTGCGATCGTTGGTTTTCTAGCTCTCTCAGTTTTTGTTGGCAGTGGTTACCTTCATAAATTTCTTCTTTTAGCTTCTTTAGTATTGGGGTTTTTTCTAGCTGCGCTATGGATTTCCTCAATCAAGAAAGCGGAAGGGATCGATCGCGCCATTCTGCGTCGCGTGCGGCAGTTAGAACAGATGAGTGCGGATTTGCTTGCTCACGATAATTCAAGACTGCAAGGTAGCCAGAAAAAGGTACTAGATGCATTGAATTCTCGGAGTGGTCTCATTGGCGATCTGGAACGTAGTGAGGGCGTCGACAATGAAGGGCTGTTCTTCGCGCCCAAAGCTGTTCCTGCATCAAGAATAGTAGGGCGCCCTGCAGCGCAGCAGGCTGGGCGAATCGCAGCGGAGCAGGATATGGAAAGTGATGGTTCTGCTGTTCTTAGGGCGCTTTGGGGGGCAGACAAAGCTGCAAGGAAGAGGGGTATAGAACTAGTCGGTTCTAAAATTGTAGAAGAAGAGCTACGTGCGCTCGGGTGTGTCAAACGGCTGATGGCTCCGCATGAACTTGGTGAACCCGACCCGCGGACCGCTTACCTAGTTATCGAAGAAGCAGCTCTAGGAAATGGCCTTTGGGCGGGTGTGCTAAATACGCAAGGTACTGCCAACTTTCTGACTCTCTCGAAATACATTCGCGAATCAAAACTCGCCGGGGTTCTTGTGATTGTTGTTGAATCTTCAAGTCAAGAGCATTTTTCCAACGAGCTGAGAAGTATTGCAACTGTAGTCGTTAAAGATGGGAAGCCGCAATGGGAGTGGGAGAAAGACATTAGCCTTCCCGTCGTTTCACTGATCGCGGAGGTTTCAGGAAAGGGAAACAAATGAAGTCTGTCGTAGTTTATGGGGACGTCAACTCCAATGTGATTGATGGATCCTCAATCTGGCTTGTTTCGATTACAAATGTTCTGTCTCGCATTTTCAATCATGTTCACTTAGTTCTGAAATGTCCGATTGTCGATAAGACACTTCTCCAATCGCTCGAGGGCATCAAAAATGTAACTATTCATGAGCCCGATTCTGGGACGGATGAAATGGGTATGGTCCCGGGAGAAGCCGTAAAATCTATCCAGCGTGTCGTCGAAGAATTCTCTTCACCCGCCATTGTCGCTCGGGGCTTTAACATTTGTCATGAGATCAGTCAAACGGAAACCCTTGCCTCGCTTTTGTGGGCGTACGTTACTGATCTTCCTTATCCTCCGACCAAGCTTTCAGACACCAATGCCTCTCGGCTAAGGAGAATATCCACTACCGCTAGGAGAGTATTTGCGCAAACGGAAGCGGCTCGGTCGTATTTGGAAGCCATAGTTCCTGAAGCTGCAGGTAAAGTTGTCTTGATGCCTCCCATGATTCCAGACGAGGCATTCTTACCCATTAATGATTCCGTTGTTCAATGCTTGCATCAAAGGCCTTTGCGGATAGTTTATGCAGGAAAGCTGGCGCGTGAGTGGCGTACCTTGGAGATGCTTCAGCTTCCTAAGGAGCTTGCCAAACTGAATGTCGAAGCCGTGCTGGAAGTGGTCGGGGCAAAAATTAATTATGACTCTACAGAGCCCGCTTGGGCGGACACTATGTTGCATGCGCTCGAGGAAGCAGATTCTGATGAGTCTAGTGGTGTGAAGTGGCTAGGAGCTCTACCCCGTAGTGAATCGATGGAGCGCATCCGTAAAGCTGATTTAGGTTTTGGATGGAGAACTGCCGCTTTAGATTCGAGTTTGGAAATTTCGACGAAGGCCTTGGAATACGGCGCGGCCGGTACTGTTCCTTTGGTGAATCGTACCGAGGACCATTGTGCGCTTTGGGGTGCTGAATATCCATTTTTTGTTGACGCTGGCGATTCGATTTCAGATGTAGCAAAAAGTTTAGTTTCCGCACTGCCGAAGCTAGCCGAAGCGCAGGAAGCAGCGCGCAGAGCGAGTGAGCATTTCTCGATGACGGCTGCTGCAAGACGCTTAAACCATTCATTTGCACGTGCAATTGGCAGTCCGGATTCCGCGGGGCAAAGCGAGGCACCGCCTTTGCGAGTAGTCGTGGCTTCCCATGACTTGAAATTCATGGGTGAGTTGATGGAGCACTTGAAGAAGTCTCGAAGGTACGAAGTAAGGCAAGATCCTTGGGAGACACTGCACAAACATGATGAGACTTTGAGCCGCGAGTTGGCAGACTGGGCCGATATAGTGTTTTGTGAGTGGGCTGGGCCCGCTTTGGGATGGTACTCACAGAATATAGCGCCTACCACGCGAATTATTTCAAGGCTTCATCGATTTGAACTAAACGGACCTTGGATGAAGCAAGTTCGGTGGGAAAATGTGAACTCTATGGTATTCGTTTCTGAATGGGTGCGACAAACCGCGTTAGAGAAGTTTGGTATGGACGGCGTAAAGACGTTCGTCATTCCGAACGTAATCGATCTTGATGATTTTGACCGCCCAAAGGTGCGCAACGCTGAGTTTACACTTGGGATGGTGGGATACGTTCCCTTCTTGAAACGTCCTGACAGGGCTCTTCAATTACTCGAAAAGCTAGTCGAAGTAGATCCTCGATACACGCTTCGGTTTAAAGGTAGGTTTCCGTGGGAATACCCACACGTGTGGAACGATCCAGTGCAAAAGCAGCTATACCTCGAATTCTTTGATCGGCTATCTTCCTCGCAAATCCTAAAGGAGCGCGTGGCCTTCGACGGCTTTACTGCAGACGTGGCTTCCTGGTTCCGTGGGATCGGATATGTTTTGTCGCCAAGCGAGTTAGAGAGTTTCCATCTCGCCGCAGCAGAAGGAATGGCAAGCCGATGTATCCCGTTACTATGGGAACGGGAAGGCGTCCAGGATGTGTTTGGTCCGTTTGCCAGCGTTTTAAAAGAGTCCAGCCAAATAGAAACTATCCTGGCAAGTCAGCAGCTCCAGGACTTTAAGGCTCTTGGAAACGAGGCACGCAGTTACGCTTCTCAATGGGATACAGCAGCTGTTCTTTCCAAATGGGATAGGGTCTTCTTGGAAGCAAATTCGTAAGCAAAACTCGATACCGGTGGGGCTAGATTTTGTTCTTCTGTGAGATTTAGAAAATTGCGAGTGCGCTCGGGAGCATTTTCCCCCTAGTTGCTGGAAAGACCTACTAATGGAAGAATGATCCGAGAATGTACGCCGTGAACCATGGAGTGGCAAGCTAGAACGTGAAGAAACCAAAATTTTTTATAATTACAATCGGCATGTTTGTCGCCGGAGCAATTCTGTTGCTTTTGGCGGCTCTTTTGGGGCGTGCAGAGTCAAACTTAACTTTGACATTCGCTCTTGCGGTTCTTGGTGGAGCCGCAGTCGCTGTCGGCGTCGTGTCTTACGTGACGCGACAAGAACGGCAGAACCAGCGTACTAATACGAAGCTCTTGCAGTTGTGGCAAGCTGATAAAACCCTGCAGGCACGTGCGTCTGAGAGCATCAAGGCCACAAACGCTGCCAGCACCAAGATCGATGAGTTAAGTCGAGCTCAACGAGAGGCCGATGTGCTGACAGTGACAGACGCGACCCAAATGATAAAAAATGCCCAAACCGGCATTGACGCAAAGCTTTCGGAAATTAGCAAGAGCAACGAACAAGCAGAGAAACTCCTTTGGCATCTATCGCAGAACTTGGTGGGAGACGAAGGCGGAATAGATTTCACGAATCAGAACTATGTAGTTTCACATGTGGCTGCGCGGAACAAGCGCAAAGATCGCACCATTTTTAGTGACCAACACCGAGTTGACGAAATTCAGGTACTCCGTCGATCGTCCAAACATACGGTTCGCAAGCTCAGTTTGACGATCGCTTCCAACCTGCCTTCCTATGACTTTATTGAGCTGGAGACAAGTCCGCTTAAACTCTCTCTGCCAGTTGAAAGGTGTGAACGTGCCGATATCCAGATTACGGTCGGGGCAGCTAATGGTTTGGTTGAGCGTCGAGCCGGTGTTTTGGCCGTAACGGCTTACGATGACCAGGGCGAACGTATCGATCATCGACTTTTGCATAGCTATAGTGACAAATTTGGCTACTTCTCATACTTGGCGGCGAACGGTGAGAGAAATGAAAATCGAGTATCGGTGTCTGTTCCTGCCCAAGCGAGTGTGCTCAAATTGGAGCTACATAGGTGGTCGGGAACGGTCGAAGTGTGCAACGAAGTTCAGATAGACGTCACTGAACAAAACTCGTCGTGGGCTGTTCAGCGCAAGGCTAGCGACGTAAAAGTGGCTGCAATCCTGGACGAATTTTCTAGCAATTGCTTCCGATATGAGTGCGACATGATTTCACTCTTGCCGGATAAATGGCACGAACAATTGGACGATTTTCAGCCAGATCTATTCCTTTGCGAATCCGCTTGGAGTGGCGCAGACTCAGAGAGTCGTCCTTGGAAAGGTCGCGTGTATTCGTCTTCGAATTTCAAGTCGGAGAATCGGAAAGAACTCTTGTCAATCCTTGAATACTGCAAGAGCCGCGGTATTCCAACAGTATTTTGGAACAAAGAAGATCCATCGCACTATGATGATAAGCGTCATAATTTCGTCGATACAGCTCTACGATTCGACCATGTCTTTACTACCGATCTTGGCTCGGTAAATCGGTATAGGAAAGAATACGGCCACCCAAGCGTGCATGTCCTCCCGTTTGCCGTTCAACCGCGTCTTTTCAATCCGATTGAAATTACCGAGCGAAAGAAGGCAGTGAATTTCGCTGGAGGGTGGTATTCGAATCACGGCGCCCGATGTGAGGCAATGAACCGTATGTTTAGTGCAGTTAATTCTTCGGAATACGAGCTGCAGATCTTTGATCGATTCTACGGTGGTAAAGATGAAAGCCATTTTTATCCTGAAGAGTTCAGCAGCTACATCAAGCCCTCTGTTCCCAATGATCGTGTCGCAGAGGTCTACAAGGGTTCCGAGATCGGTATGACGATTAACACCGAGACGAAATCACCAACTATGTTCGCACGGCGCATTTTTGAATTGATGGCTTGCAACACCTACGTGGTGTCTAACTTCTCGGAAGGTGTACATGAGTTTTTCGGAGACGATGTTCTATACCTTGACCGAGATCCAGATTGTCTCAAACGCTTGTCATCCGAGCAGATGAAAGCAAGCAAGAGAAGGAATCTCATTAAGGTTCTTGAAAAACACACTTACCGTCAACGCTTTGAGCAGATCCTCGATACCGCGAAAGTTGCTTATCGGAAGCATAGCAGCGATGGTGCGGTTATTGTTTCTACGTCCTCCTTGGATGCGGGGCAAAGAGTTTTCGACGGACTAAGCTCCCTAGACAATTGGGGAGGCCCAAAGGTGATTCTCCTTGATAAGAACATCGATAACCTCGCCTATGCTGATGCGTTGACTAACTGGAATAGAGACGGTATTCGAGTTGTATACGAGAAACTGCTTCTGAATGGGGAGTGTGCGATTAGTGAACTATTCGATGACTCTGAGTTTGGTCTTTTGGTGAGCGCATCTGAATTCCTGGAGATGGGACTGGACACTGAAGTGGTTGGAGAAATGGCTTTGCACAGTCAGTACATCGATCTGCCGATCATTTCAGAAGGATCGATGACTCGCGAAAGCTCAGAGCCTAGGTACCGAATAGTTCCGGCGTCTGCAGAGAAATCACTTCTCGTCTCGGAACTTAGTTTATCGGCTGTCTTGGCCGGTCGAGCCAAGGATAAAGCTGTTCAGGCTTATTGCGTTTAAGGCAGGATCAAAATGGAACCGTTATTGAGTGTAATTGTCCCTAGCTACAACGTCAGCAGCAAGATCTTTGAGTGCTTTTCATCGCTTGATGATCTTAAGAATCGAGTGGAAAGGCTTGAAGTCATATTTGTTGACGACAAGTCAACGGACGATACTTACGAAAAGGTCTTAGATTTTTCCTCCACGCGCGAATGGGTATCGTGTATCCAGCTTCCAGTCAATACTGGGACTCCATCGGTTCCTCGCAACGAGGCTTTGAAGAAAGCAAGTGGAACATACGTATTCCACTTGGATTCGGATGATATGATTCTGCCGGACGGAATCTTAGCCGAGATTGCGATTGCGGAGCGCACTCAGGCTGATGTGGTTCGCGCGCCTCTACTAAGATTTGACGGCCGAAGCGAATTGAAGATGAATGTCATTCCTGAGTGGGATGAAACCATGCCTCGTATCGAGAGAGTGCGGAAAGTAGTCCGTTTCCATAGCACTACAGTCTGCGGTCTATACCGCCGTAAGTTTCTTGAGGACGAGGGGATCCAATGGCCGTCGGATCTACGCCTTGCTGAAGATGCGATCTTCTTGTATAAGGCTTTGGTTAAGGCTAATGTGCAATACTCTTCTGAGCCTGACTTCCGTTATAACACGGTAAAAGTCGGTGCCAACACTTCGAGTACGCAGCAGTATCAAAAGCGGGAGTTAGACAACCACTTGTCGGCGTGGCGTCGTTCCACCGATATTCTTTCGATGATTGGTATAGACTACTTCGGGCTCCGAGGTCAAGTTGCTCTCCAGGCGGCTTTCCAAAACATGATTAGGTTCAATCGTGGGGGATTCGCGGAAGAGGATTTCCGCAGGCTTAGCTTGTTTCTAAACGAATTTGAACCTCAAGTTCGAGCGTTTACCTATGGTCCTCGGTTTGCTCAGCTTAGAGATTTTGTATTAGACGGAAAATATTCCGAGTTTCAGGAAGCTATCAAGATTCGCTTGCTGATTGCCGGCTACGATTTGCGGTTTATCCTGCCTGCAGTTCCCGAGCTGTCAAGATATTATCAAGTCTGTGTTGATGAATGGTCCGGTCACGATTCGCACGACGAAGCGAAGAGCCGTCGCTTGCTTGAATGGGCTGATTCAATTCACTGCGAATGGATGCTTGGCAATGCGGTGTGGTATTCCAAGAATAAGAGTCCACGTCAGTCATTGGCGATACGTCTCCACAGGTTTGAAACCACCAAGGATTACGGTAATCAGCTCGACAGAAGCTCCGTTGACAAGATCATTACTATTGCTCCTGGCATGTTTGAAGAGACGCAGTCAGTCTTTAAATTTGACCGTGAGATAGTTACTTATGTTCCTAATTATATTCAAACGGCTGAATATATGACTAGCTCGGATCCGTCGAAAGTATTCAACCTTGTCATGGTCGGAAGCATCCCGATTCGAAAAGGATACAGGAGAGCTTTAGAGCTTTTAAGGCAACTCAAGGAAGTGGATCCGCGCTATTCTTTGACGGTTTTTGGGCGCCGTCCGGACGAGCTGGGATGGGTGATCAATGATCCAGCAGAGCGAGAGTACTTCGCAGAGTGCGAGAGGTTCATCGAGACGAATGGCCTCAGTTCTTCGGTCCACTTCGAAGGTTGGGTGGATACGAAGACGGAATTAGCAGACAAGGGTTTTGTGCTATCCCTAAGCGACGCGGAGGGCTCTCATGTTGCAGCAGCGGAGGGGTTCGCCGCATCGAACATAACCCTTCTCCGTCCTTGGGCTGGTGCCGAATACATGTACCCAAACCAGTACATCTTTGAGTCCCTGGCAGATATGCGTGATTACGTATTGGAATGCCGCGATTTCGAGGTGTTTCAGGCTAGAGCCAAAGATGGTGCAGTTTACGTGGAGGATCGGTACAGTATGGAACGCTTTATCGAGCTCTACACTACGACGATGCCGATCCCGCATAGCGTCCCATAGTCCACGTCCCACTAATTGAGCTTAACTTTTCTTCGTAGAGGCCGAATTAGTCTTCGTTTCGACTAGTCGGTCTCTTCATACTTTAGATGTGACTGTTGGGGACGCCTATGGCACTGGCATCAGCACATGGAGTTTCTATAAGTATCGAGCTTCCTGTTCTTCTTTCTGAGTAGGTTTTCGCTAAACGCTGAATCTACCGCAGTCAGTGCGGCACTAGCAGTCATTCTAAGCGCCGTGGTAATGGTCAAGTATGTACGCTGTGGTGCGATCTGGTTGTTTGGATTATTGCTGTACTTTTGGGTCAGCGGATGCACTTGATTCCCGATTCTCCTGGGAACTCTCAGAATACGGTTACGCCGTTCTTGATTTACAAGTTTGAAAAGGAAAATTGTGTCTTTCTATTCCGCTCCCAACCGCGGCCGCCCCATTGTGATTTCTGGCGGCTTAGGGCGTATCAACAAGGTTTCGCGCGTGTTAAGCGGGATGGTTGTGATTCACTCTTATCCCGAAGTTTTCTTTGATCCCGAAGAAGCGTTCTGGCCTCAGATCGAAAAGCAGCGATTGCACCCAACAGTGCGTTTCTACTTGCACTCGCTGAACTGGCTCGACTTCATAGTGGACCGTGCGGCGGAGCTTCCTGAGTCGGAGTGGACTGAGGAAATCTCAGCCGGCGCAGAGTTCGTCTGGGCGGTGGCGTGGAATTGGTGGGAGATGAATCACGTAACGCCTGGGTGGAAAGACGATGAGTACGTTTGGGGTGGGCACGCGGTGGCGATTAGGGCGGCGTCGCTAAGCGCGCTTAGTGAAATCTTCCCTGAAGACGAATGGCTGCATGAGGCCATCGAATATCACGGAAAGTGGTTGCTGGATCATTTTGATGGATACTGGAACCATGGGCTTTCCCAGGCACTGGCACTGATGGTGGTGGGGGATAGGCTGAGTAATGAGTCGATGCTCACCACCGGTGCAGAGCGCGCAAAAGCTTGTCTTGAAGTAATGATCGACGAGGAAGGCGCTATCAATGAACAAGCTCCGGAGTACGCGAATTATATTGAAAGGCTGCGCCAGACCGCCGTCGATGCCCTTGAGTTGTTTGGGGCACCGGGCGCAGATGTGCTGCGCGCGAAGAAGAAGCCGCTCGAAGAATACATTGCGCATTCACTGACCCCAGGTGGCACATTCATTGAAGTTGGAGACTCAATGCCTCGGCGTCCTGAGTTCGTGCGCGGAGGGGCAGTGGAATTTGCACTATCGAATGGCGCGACTGGTGTGGAGATTCCACGAGTAAAGGTGTACAACGCTGGGTATGTATTTGGGCGCTCAGGTTTTGGGCAACTCCGGGCACAAAATATGGAGAGCTTCTATTCCCTGCGCTTTGGGCCCGCCCGTGACATACATGGTCATTTTGACCATTTGTCGCTGACGTTTTGGGACCGCGGCAGGAACGTCATTGTGGATGCTGGCCACCCAGGTTATGCACGGGGGAAGATGCGTGATTACGCGCAGAGCCGGCAAGCACACAATGTGCTTATGGTGCGCGGGAAGGAACATAACCCCGAGGCAGCCTCACGGTTGGTGAGTCACCAGGTTGAAGAGGCGTGGTCTGCATTCGATTTGGAAGACACTGCGTGGGACGGCCTGAAGTGGAATCGTAGTGCCTGTTTTACTGACTGCGGCCCTTTTGTGGTGACGGACAGTTTGGAGCCTACGCCGAAGGTGGAGTACGCAGAGCAGCGTTGGAATGTGGCTCCGGAGTTTGAGTACGTGGGATCGCAGTATGAAACAGTCCGGTTCTGCTCTGTAGTTGACGGAACACAGTTGGTCTTTATCCGTTACGGAATTGAAGGGTCGCGCTATTTCGAGCACACCGACGTGAATATGGCACGGGGAGACCGCGAAGGGCTTCGCGGCATTGTCTTCCGCAATGAGCAACCCACGGACACGTGGACTGTAGGCTTTGGACGCGCCACCCGTGACTTCGGACTGCTCACAGCTGTTGTCGTGGCTGGGCCGGCGGAGAAGGTGGAGTACACCTTCAAGGACAGCGGGCCAGGCACGAGGGTGCTACGTATCGTTCGTGGGCCGCAGACCTATCTATTCGAGTACGACATCCAGGCACAGAGAGTGCGGGCGCTCTCCGTGCCGGTTGAGCGGGGTTATGCCGAGGGAGGGCTCAGTCGACGCTAATTCGCTCTGCTACTGTGCGATTGATACGCCAATCAGCGCGGCCTTCGCTGAAGCCTGAATAGTACAACTCGAAGGTGAGATCATCGCCGCTGCCGTGGGGGACGAGTGCGGACTTGTAGAGGTTGGGGTAGCCGGACTCCTCGTGGGAGATAATCGGTGTATCCGAACGCTTCCAGGTGACGCCGTCCTTAGAACGCAAGAGGTAGAGGTTACCTTGCTTGACGGTGCCCGGGATGATGTGGACGAGGCCAATGTATTCACCGTCATACAGCTGAACGTCGATATGCCACAGGCGCTGGCCGGACGCTAGCCCCGGCTCAAATTTGACGGTGGTAGGAGCCGACCAAGTCTTGAGATCCGAGCTTTCGTAGAAGACCACGCGGTTAGGCAGCCCACCGCCATTTGCCACGCCGTAGAGGCGCCAATTCTCACCGGTCCAGATGAGGGCTTGGGACATGAACTGTGGTTCAAGGGACCTGATTTCTTCCTTTTCCGACCAGTGCACTCCATCGTCCGATTTGACTAGGAAAATCCGGTTGGTCTTGCCGTTAGGGCGGTCCACCATGCGCCATGTCAGGTACATCTCGCCGCTGGGAGCCATGACGAGCTGAGTATCGGAGTTATGTGGGTTGGGCTTGCCCAGCTGGTCATCGATAGGGTTGTCGAGTCCGTCTGGAACTTGCCACGTCCAGCCATCGTTAGATACGACGACGTTGGGGTCTTCAGCGCCTTCATCGCTGGCTGGGTATGGCGTCATGGCCATCCAGTACTTCCAACCATTCCAACCGTTCTCAAAGTAGAGGACTGAAGGGTGGGTAGCTTGGCCGCTGCCTTCGTGGGTGGGCAGTGTCAGCTGCGGGCCGCGGGGAGCGGTCCACGCCCACAATGGATCCTTATCTTCACTGGTGGCGAGCCGGTCTTTGATGCCGGCAACGTGCTGCGCAAAACCAGGGGAGGGCTCCACGGAGGTGACGGGGGCAGGAGCTGTGCTTGTGGTCGGTTCCGGCGAGGAGCTGGGTTCCTCAGTGGGTGCCGGGGAGATTGAAGGTTGAGTGGACTCAGGCGTGGAAGTGGGAGTGCTTGGAGTTGTTGCAGGGGTGGTGCTCGGTGCTGGGGCCGACGAGGAGCCGTTGGAAGAACCGACTCCGGGCAGTATGCCGGCGATGAGCGCCAAACCGCCGACACTTGCTGCAAGCGCAACAAGTGCGGCAACGGCCTGCCGGACCTGTTCCTCATTGAACTGGGGAAGGGCAGGCATCTGGAAGGATGGGAATTGTTGTGCCTCAGCAGGTGCTGGGGTGGTTGCCTGTCCGGTAACGAGAGAGGCGGTGAGGGCTAAAGCAACGAGTGCTTTACCGGTGCGTGGCGGTCGACGCATGAGAGACTCCTTTGTGCATGAGGACGAGACAGATCGAAGTCTAGTTTGTGGTGACGTGTGAGGCAGGGGAACGGGTGGACATCGACAAGCGTGTGCGCCACAACTTCCGTTCTTTAGTAGTCCGAGGTCCTATGCGGTGTTCCCAGTGCATTAGGATTGACCCATGGCTAATTCCACTTCCGTCCGCACTGTTGTTGTCCCCGCAGCGGGTATGGGTACGCGTTTCCTGCCTGCGACTAAGACTGTCCCGAAGGAGCTTTTGCCTGTCGTGGACACTCCCGGCATTGAGATGATTGCTGAGGAAGCCGCGGGGGCCGGGGCAACACGGCTAGCTATTGTGACCTCGCCTAACAAGGATGAGGTCATGCGCCATTTCGATGAGTTTCCTGACCTAGTTGAGATCCTGCGTGCTCGTGGAAAGGATGAGCAGGCAGCGAAGGTTGAGCGCGCCGCGCAGATCATTGACCCCGTTGCTATTGTCCAGGACAAGCCTTTGGGCTTAGGGCACGCTGTTGGTTTGGCGGAGTCTGTCTTGGACGAGGACGAGGACTACTTTGCTGTCATGCTTCCCGATGACGTCATCGAGCCCACTGCAGCTATGAGCGAGATGATTCGTGTGCGCCAGGAGTATGGTGGCTCGGTGCTGTTAGCTGTGGAGGTAGACCCAGCGCACGTGTCGAACTATGGCGTGTTTGATATCGAGAACACCGACGAGGACAGTGTGAAAAAGGTTGTTGGCATGGTGGAGAAGCCAGCAGCGGAGGACGCACCGTCAAACCTCGTCGCAACTGGCCGTTACCTGTTGGACCGCGAGATTTTTGATGCTTTACGTCGCATCGAACCAGGCAAAGGTGGGGAGCTGCAACTGACTGACGCGATTGATTTGCTTATCTCGGAAGGTCATCCTGTTCACGTCGTAGTCCACGATGGGATCCGCCATGACTTGGGTAACCCGGCCGGCTTTATTCCGGCCAGCGTGGAATTTGGCCTGCGCCATCCAAAGTATGGTCCGGCGTTGTTTAAAGACCTTGAGGCCATCATGGAAAAATATAGGCAGCAATTGGGTTAAAGATGCGAAGAGGCCTAGTTCCCGTTAGGGAATTAGGCCTCTTTTGTTGCGTACTCGGGAAGAGCAGCAGTCAGACTAATCGACCGTATTCACCCGCTGCGGCCAATCGTGTGCGGCGGAGTTGAAGGAACCGGAAACGCTGCGATCACCGGGCTTCGCGCAGGTCAGGTCAGCACTGTCGCTGCCGATTCGGCAGGTAAGGTCATAGCTCTCACCAGTCACGGGGCTCTTGGCAGTGATGTGAGCGGTGTAGAGGGAGCCGACCGTGGGGTTTGAAGGCTCGAGCGGGGTCATGGTGTAGGTGGCCTTCGAGGCCGGGGCGAACATGGCCGCCGCGAACTCGCAGGACGTGGCGCTTCCGGCAGTGATGGGGTGGCCCTGCGGGGTTGTACCGCAGTTGCCGCCAATCTGGCTGGCATTCGTGGTGTTTTCCTCTGCGTCGTCGTGTGCCTCATCGTCATCGTCAGCGTCGTCCGCAGCTGTAGTTGGGGAGGGAGTGGAGTCTTCTTCCGTGCTGGTGCCGTCATCACTGTCCTCGGTGGTCGTTTCCTCCACGGCAACCGTGGTGTCGTCGACGCTGTCGGTGTCAGGTGAGGTGGTTGGGGAAGAGGTGTCATTGCTGCATGCGGTCAGCGCGCATGCTGTGGCGATAGCGAGTGTGAGAGAAGAGAGTTTGTGCATAGCACAGCAGTATATACGGGAATGGTGGCCTGACCTGCTTATTAGCGGAAAATTATTGAGACGGCCGAGGTGGAATCGTGGCGGGGTGGGCAGCGCCACGCGCTAGTGAATCAACCCCGGCAGAACAAACGTCATCCCGGTGCTCCAGACCAGGTGCAGGGTGGGGGAGGAGACGTCGGAAAGCGCGCGGCGTGCCACGTCGCGGAAAAAGAGTTCCTCGCCCACGCCGTTGATGACGAGCGTGGCCAGCGTCATGGGGACGCTGCCGTGGCGCATGTTGTCCAGCAGGTCACTCACCGGCCCGGCCAAGGCGGGGGATGGAGCGAACGATGAGGGCACCGAGTGTTGTGGGCATTCAGCCTTCGGGGAAGGCCTCGTTTCGGTACTCCCTAGAGCTTGAGGACGGATCCATACGTAAGGTCCCACGGCCGCGAATTAAGGGACCGTGGGCGAAGGCTGCTGAGATCGATGAACTCGTGAATCATCAGGTGAGGCTACACGCGCAACGAGGTGGGGAAGAGCAAGACCGTGCCGCAAGCTTCATGATTGAGAGTTGCCGCCTAGGAGAAGCTATGGAGCTGGGAAGTGCCGATGATTTCATAATCACCGATCCGAAAACTCTTGAAGAACTGGTGAATTCCCCATTGGACGTGCTTTTGGACGGAGTGCTAACCGCCCCCTGCGAGGAAGGGCTGCAGATATCTCCCATGGGCGGAGTCCGCATTGTGCAAAGATTCGCGGAAGTCTCATCCAGATGAAGTGCTTGAGGTCGTGGCAAAAGAAGAGAAGGAGTGGAAATTTAAGCTTCGAGAGCATCAGGGAATTAATTCTGCGCGATGGGAATGGGAATTCTATTGTGAGCACTACCGTCCGATGTTTGAACTCTGGCGTGAATGGTGCGGTTTTGCTGCGGTACGGAAGTACGAACGAGAAATAGCGGCTGAAGCAGAGGGAGAAAGGCTTTTTGACTTGGCTAAGCGGCTAATCGAGATTATTGAAGAGAAACAACCAGAGATTGCCAAAATGTACCGGCAGGAACTACTTGCGGAGCAGATAACGCCGTATACCATCCGCGAGACCCCTGACAGGCCATTAGAGCCTGACGAAATTCCAGTTCGGGTTGAGTATCGCAGGCGGCGTTGGGGGTGATAGCAGTGCGTCTCTCGATTGAAAGGGCAAAATGAGGCATGATTAGGGGCAGAAGCAGCCCTACATTACGTACTGCTGCTTGACCCTCACCGGAGGCTACTGGCAGGTGAGGGTCATTTAATTTTCTTTCGCGCCCGGTAGACGGTGCGGTCGTTCAATCGAGTCGTTTCAAAAGGGGCGAGAACATCGAACTTTGAAAGCTTGTCCCAGGTTCTTCGCCATTCCGCCTTGGATTGAGAATCGGGGACCCGCGAATAGGCGGATGTGTTTGAAGAGGCGATCCATGTCGTCGTCAAGCACGTGCACGTGGCCATGCGCAATGAGTGATGACCAGGTTCGGGAGCCACACTGAAACCTGGTGTCCTTTAGCTTTCTGTGCATCACGTCGTTGACTGCAGCAGGCACGTGGAGTTTGTCATTGCCCACGAATTTGAGAAGAAGGTCCTGCTCACCGGAGCAGATGAAGTTCAGCAACACGCTGGTGTCCGCAAAGATGAACCTTCTAGTCACGGTGAACCTACTCGTTTGCGAAGAAGTCTTCTAGGTCGGTCTCTATATCGCGCTGACCTGTTAGGTTTTGGCCGACAGAACCCGGGACGGCGTACATTGAGTCGGCTACTTCCTCTGGGCTTACTTGCTCGGCGAACGCTACCGTTGGCAGCGCGATGAGCCCCTGAGCGTATGCCTTGTAAGCATCGGCCACGAGTCTCTCGGAAGCTCGTGGCAGCTGCGCAATTTGGCAGGCGTGGTCATATGTGGCTTTCCATCCGAAGCGGGAGGCGAGTTTCTTAGCGGTGTGACTTTTTAGTTCCTCTTTAGTGTCTTTCGAGATGAGACCTGCTTGATGAAGCTGGATTGCCGCTACATAAGGCGAGACCTGGAAGCGTTGGACAACTGCAGACAAAAGCTCTTCTGGATCTTCGTACTGAGGTATCTCACGCAACGCTTCCTCGGGGCAGAGTACGCAGCGCGCAAAGGTGTTTGCGCGTGTTTCGGAAGGCAGAGTCTTGTCACATTGCAAGGAAGCACCATCTTCCGTAATGTCCCCGGCCACGATGTGCCCGATTTCGTGGGCGACAGTCAAACGCTGACGGAAAGGGTTGTTGCTCGTGCTAATCCCTACGGTTAAGGCACCTGAAACAGGATCACGAAGAGTCAACGCGTCGAGGTCATCCGGCAAGTCGAGGACGATGAAGTCAGCATCAACGAGTTTCATGAGGTTGTTAATGTCGCCAACTGGTGCTAAGCCGAGATCGTGCTTCGCACGGAAACCAGCAGCCAGCTCCACACCCTGTTGTGAGGGGCTCGTTGACTTAGGCATTTGTGCTATCCAGGTTCACTCGGAGCTGGAGATATGGAAGAAGGGCTTGTGTTCCGTCTTCAACTTTGGTCTCGTGACCACGGGCTGCAACGCGCACGCGCTTAGAGAGTGGGGTGGCGTCCACAAGCTCAGCGGCATCGATACCTAGTGCCCACGCGAGGGCCATGATGTGGTGGAGAGTAGGCGTGGCCGTGCCTTTCTCTAGGCGGGCCAGGGTGGGCTGGGACAGGATGCCTTCAGTCATAGCGGCAAGCTCTCTCTGGCTGAGCCCGCGCAGCTGACGCTGCGCACGGACTCGCTCGCCGAAGTCAGTGGGGATGTTCATGGTGGTGCTCCTTGTTGACTTCGATTAAACACGTGAATCAAAATTGAGTCAATGCGATTCGGGAAGTGATGTGAATTGGTCGCAAACGAGTGTCTCCATCGCGTGCTCAGGCAAGCCTGAAATCTTGGTCAGTAAATTCGTGGTTGAGCTGGTGCAAGACCGTAAGAGCTTCAAAAGGGGCTGTTCAAAGCTGATGTGTGGATTTTCGATACCGGCGTGGATGCCACTTTTACCATGGGTCCGTATTTTGTAAACTAAAAAGTAGCGAGGTTAGTGATGTAAAATGATCGAATGTAAAATGAGATACGGATCTTTGAAGCTACTTATTCTAGTTCTTTAGAAGGGGTTGGGTTTGCTTTTAAGAATCCCCACCACAGAAGCCGTCCTTGAGGGCATTGTTTGGCACTACACGGATGTGCAGGGCTTCAAGGGAATTATTGAATCCGAAGGATTATGGGCCACGAATGCTGACTTTCTGAACGATCCTACGGAGCTTAAATATGGTGTAGAGCTTTTGATTGAGCGCCTATCTGAAAGGCTTGCGGAAGAAAAGCAAGTTGAGGAACAGGCGAACCTTAAGTATATCCTTGAGGTCTTTAGAGACGCGTCTGGTTTCTTCGAGTCTCAAACCAGTCAGTTTTATTTGCTTTCTGCGAGTGTGGAAGGCGATTCCTTAAACCAATGGGCGCATTATGCAGGCGGTGGCGGCGTGGCAGTAGGTATTTGCGCGCAGTACAATCTGCAGATCGTTGACCGAGATCGAAAACTCGTCCCGTTTACATTGGGTAATTCGGAATACGGGAAACTCGGGAATCCGTGTTACATTTCGTCGGGGTGGCGAAAAGTCCTCTATGATCCTGATCGACAGATCAATCAGCTTGATGAGCTAATCAATTTCTATCTTCGGCCCATGAGAAATGAGACGCTGTCTGAATCTGCGATGGACGCTAAAGAAAAACCCTCTAAAACTGTAGAAGATTTCTGGACGAGCGCTCGTTTAGTGTGTTCGTATTTGAAGCACCCCAGTTTCAAGGATGAACGGGAAGTCCGTGCAATCTACCATGATTACCGTGGTGATTTGTCGCACTTCCGTGCGACGCAAAAATCTATCGTTCCTTACTTAGAGACTCGATTTGGTTCAGTTCCCGTGCGCGGTGAAGCCAACATTCCGCACCTTTCCCATGTGCGGTTGGGGCCAGGTGCCACTAAAAAAGAGATTAGGGCAACGAAGGAATTCCTAAAGGCGAGAGGATTTAACTCGACTATGGTGACCATGTCGGTCTCCCCCTACTTGCCTTCTCGCTGACAATTGCACTAAGCACTCCGTCCTGCGGCTTGTGATAGTCAAGCCATAGCGGCGGAGATGCAGGTGCAACTTTAGTCTGCTTCCGCCTAGTCGCCTTGCACCTCAACGCTGCCCGTGAAATACCGTGACTGTGACTTTTCAAGGGCTCCAGGGAGGGCGTTGAAATGTGCACGGCCTCTAATCTAATAGGAATCGTGTCATGGATGGGGCAGCTCTAGCATCCGACGCGAGTGAACCCCTGCTTGGCAATGGTGGAGCTCCTCTTCCTGAAGGCTGCGGCGAGGGCAGGGACGTTGGCATCGAGAAAGTCGTGGACGGTTGCAGAGATGTTCTCTTTGTCATCGGCATCGCGTGTCACTCGGCCAACCTGTTGAATGACAACGCCTCGAAAGCTAACTGGGGCGGCCAGCACAAGAGTATCCAACGCAGGAAGATCAATGCCTTCGCCGGCCACCTGGGACATGGCTAAAAGGATGAAACGCGGTGCTGCGGCAAGTTGTTCACGGACGGCTTGCCTTTCGCTTGCCTTTTGTCCGCCGTGCAGCTGGAGGACGGGGAAGGGGGCGTCGGCAAGCAAGGCATGGAGAGCTGAGAGGTGTTCGCGTCTTTTCACCATGACGAGGACAGTGTGCTCGTCCTGCGCAGCTCGTGTGATGACATCGGCGATGAGTTGGTTGCGGTGTGCATCCGCCGCCAGAGCGGTGTCGAGGTCGGGCCAGAACAGGTAAGGAGCATCGTAAGTGAACTCCGTGTTGTGGACTACATAGTTTCGGCGCCCAGGGCGTTCGAGTTCGACGGTATGGCGGATAGGGCCGCAAATGAGGGGAAGCAGCTTATCGAGTCCGTCAGAACGGTACGGGGTGGCGGTCATGCCGAGCATAAAGCGAACATTGAGGTGCGCGAGGACGTTGGTTAAACCCGCAGCGCCGACTCGGTGGCATTCGTCAACGATGATCTGTCCATAGGCAGAGAGAAAATCAGTCTTGGAATCACTGCGGCTGATCGATTGGGCAGTGACAATGTCTATCTCTCCGCTGAGCTTCTTCTTAGTACCTGAGTATTGCCCAACCTGAGCTTCCGGGAGGAACTGCTTGAGGGCTTGGCGCCATTGGGTAGCAAGCTCCCTGGATGGAACAATCACCGCAGTGGGAACTTGACGCTGGGCGATGATTGCACACGCCATGACGGTCTTACCAGTGCCGGGAGGAGCAATGAGCATTCCAGACTTATGCTTGAGCATCTGTTTGACAGCCAAATGCTGGTAGGAACGTAGTTCACCGGCAAATGACGCATCGATGCGCCGGGGCTTGGGCGTAAGGCCACGGCGTGTGACGGTATATCCTGCAGTCTTCAGGATGTCGAGGACGTCATCGAGCGTGCCACGGTCGAGCGTGAGGACTTGGTCCTTTTCATCAAAACGTATGATGAGCCGTGGAGTGCCGAAAGTGGAGAAACGCTGAGCCTGCTTTATATAAAACTGCGGGTTGGCAAGAGCACCTAGGTGCCGCAGGGCCGTACGGGTGGTGGCGTCGACGCCTGATAAATCGACGTGGACGTGAGAATCGTGCGAGACGTGGACTTTTCCGGAGGCTCTGAGCTTCTTCAGCTCTTCGCGAGTGGGTGCCTGGGGAAGGGACGTCTCGGGATCGGGCTGAAGCGCAGCGTAGATTTTCTTGAGCTCGGAAAGCGTTGACTTCTTCGTCCCAGCCAAAGCCTCGAATTGGTCGGGCAAGGGTTGAAACTCATGATCGACGAAGATTGTTGTGCCTTCGGATCGATGGTGGCCTGCTAATGGGAGGGCAATCAGATTGCCGAAACCACGGCCTTTTGCCGGCAGTGTGTCTTGGGATGGAAAGAACCGGTCGAAACTGGAGAAGTATGAGTCCGGACTAGCCTTGGCAAGAAGTCCGATGCCCACGGAACGAGCGAGGCTGGCGGGAATAGGTTCGCCGAAGAATACCCAGACGTGAGCTCCGTTCCCTGATCGTGAAACCTCTATGAGCGGATCGAGGCCCTGGTTCTTGCATTCTTCCGCGTAGGCACGAACAGCTTGCTTGAAGTCGTCATCATCAAAATCGCAGACCAACAGCCGGCAACTATCATCTATGCACAGTGGATAAAGACCGACGTGGAAGCGGTTGTCTCGGCGTAAATGTCCTTCGATAACCTTTGGTGTCAGAGGCTTTAGGTCGGGATTTCTTCGGTCATAGTAGCCATTGCTGGCCGGGTACCAGGCCTTCTTTCCCGCAGTACTTTTAGCCACTGCGTAGACGTCTGTCCTCCCCGTGAAGTAATCCATGAAGAGCGCAATCTTCTCTTCCGGTGAGCGATTATCAGAGTGAACGCTCGCCGGCGGCGGTGTGTCTGCAGTACTAGGGCGCGAAGAAGTATGACCGAGGGCCTGCAGTAGTTGGGCTACCTGAGACTCCAATTCGCTAACGCGAGTTTCAAGTGCTTGGAGGCGTTCCTGTTCAGTCATGGTGCGTGTTCCTTGTGCGTCGGAACTAGTTTATCGGACGGTGAGCGGCTAAAGGCCTTGCCGGCCTGGCGTTGTATTGCTTAGAATAAGCGCACGACGAGCCGGCTGCCGGAACGTTGTCGCCTGGAGCCGCGAAGGCTCCGAGCTTTTTGGAGGGACTTCTGGGCGCAGTGATGGAGTGCGTGCCTTAACAGTCAAGCCTTGATTCTGGCAGGAGTGCCGGACATGCGCAGCATGTGGAGCATTGGAGTGCCCTCTAGACATTCGCCCACAACTCGGTTGTCCTTAAGAAGAGTCTCACTGAAAAGTGAAAGACGTTTCAGGTGTAAGAGTCATGCTGGGAAAGGAGCGCTGATGGCTTCCTCTACGCAGATTCTCCACGAGTGCTAATCTCTGAGATAAGCAGGCACTGACTACTGAAGGACAAAGGAGGGATTGAATTGACAAAGTCAACCGTTTCAAAGCTAGACAACATTAATACTTCTATTAATACTTCTGTAGCTCAGGTACAGAACATGGATGAGGAAGACCGTCGCCGCTACGTCGAGTACTTAGGGCGAGAGATTGCCAATTGGTCCGCGGAGCTTAACCGCCGTCTAGCTTGACCGCTTATCCCGCCGAAGAGGAAGTCCTTATCGTCGGGGAATTGGCTTGTGGATTCCCGCCCCAAATTCGTGATGCCAATCAGTTTAAAGCAAATGTAAACCGGCCGGCGACTACTGTTTTCGGGAGAGATGCGTTTCCAACCGCTTGGGATAAAGCTGCAGCACTGTTGCATTCTTTCTGCACCACGCAAAGTCTTTTCGATGGTAACAAGCGGACTGGCTGGGCGGCTTGCTGGTTGTTTCTCAGGCTGAACTTGGCAGTAGGTCCTCTGCTTGGAAAGGTTGATGCAGATGCCTCTGAGCAACTTGTGGAAAGAATAGTTAGTGAAAAAGTTGGCGTTCCTGAAATTGCAGATGCTTTGCGGTCTTTAGTGGCACCTTTTCTAGGGAACGCCGGTAGTCTACCTTCAGGATTTAGCGTACTTAAAATAACGGATGAAGGGGAAGACTATTTCGTAGGGGTTGGAAAGACTCCTGACGGAACTCGCTTTATTTACCTGTATCTCGCCGTGAACCAGAATACCCCTATTGAAATGGTGCTTACTCCCGATCAAGCACGCGAAGCAGCTGAAGAATTACTTCAATATGCCGATAACCCTCTAGAGAAAAAGAGGATAAAGTTTAAAGCTCGAGCAATTCAGGCGCACTTAGACATGCATGACTGGTCTCGGTATATCTAGACAGATTGAACTGCTAGGGCAAGAGGCTGGATACTAGGCCCTACGCACGGTTCGGTATAGTAAACGTGTGCGAGAGGCTATGGGGTGATAGTTGATGCAGGGTTATCCGTTGGAGAATTCGTTTGCTGAGTATGAGCACTTCTTTCCGCTGAAGGGGCTTGGCACACATTGTGAAGTCGCAGCGCTCACTGTAAATGAGATGGCTCGTTCACCCCGGGTTCTTACTTCAGAAGTTGCGGATGCCCTTGAGGCGGAATTTGAGCCTAAGGTTCGTGGGGCTCAAAAATGGGGGATATCTCGACTTCCTGATGAGCTAACAGCGGCGGCCTTGCAAGCCGCGGGAGCAGCTTTGCACTCGATAGGTCTGTTGCTGAAGTCCGACATTCGGTATCCGCTTACACCATCAATTCTTGCCAGACCTGCTCTAGAAAACGCTGCTCTAGTGATGTATGTGAATGAGCAAAATGACCCGTGGGTAAGAACCGCCCGAGCGGTAAACGCCGTGATAAATGGGTACGAGAACTCTGGCGCTGCAAGGCCCGAATCCAAGCTTCATGATGCTTTGGAGGCGCATCAAAAAATTAGGCAGGCGTTTGCATCGCAGGGGTACGGCAGGCGCCACAGACTATTGCCGTATACGGATCTGGTTGAGACGTATTTTGATGGGTTTAAAGGTCGTGAGATGTACAGCCAGTACAATCGCTCAGTGCACCACAATGTAATCCGCCAAATTGAAATAGGGATCTCAGCAGATATCGGAAGCCGCGGCAATGCAATGGAAACCTACGAAGTGGCTATCCGAACCGCTATCGTGGTAGCCACGGCAGCATTCAGCCTAAAGGAGTTCCGGCACTGCGACGACGTTGATGAAACACCGTTACATCTGCTTCTTGACGCTTTTAAAAGTTGGAGCGCGTACCTTGATCGAATTGGTGATGATGGCTTCGTCGATTGATGCTCGCTTCATCGAGACGATTGCCTGCCGGCTCCTTACTGTGACGCAGGCGTTGACTAGCTCCGTACTCATTGGGCATAATCCTTGCTAGGAGCAGCCCTACATCGCGTACAGCTGCTCGACCCTCACCGGGGCTACTGGCAGGTGAGGGTCATTTTTCTAGCGCGGTTGGGAAGCTGGTGCTGCTACGGTGGCCCGAGTATCTCGTGAAGTGCTGTACTCGCATGCGCAAACGGAATCCGCTCCTGCTCAATGCGCAGCCGGCCCTCGGTGAACAGAAGGCGGTAGGCGCGCTGCTCTTCGGTGGTGAGGTAGGTAAGTGTGGCAGAGCCGTCGCCGGGGTCGGGGACGGCCAGGTGCTGGAATGCGGTGACGGTGGCGGTGTCCATGAGCAATGACTTCGTGTGGGGGAAGTGGGCGCGCACGGCGTTGAGGATGGCAAAGCCGGCGGCATCGAGGTCGCCCCAGTAGGTGATGTCGGCGCGGTGCAGCCAGTTCAGTGCGTGGAGTTGGTGGGCGGCGGTACCGGAGCCGAGGAGCGCGATGGTGGGAGGGGAGGTGTTGGCAAGCGTGGGCAGAGCTAAGAAGGTCTGCTTGTTCTCCACGATGAGCACCCGGGGCGGTGTGTCCGGGAAGAGTCTGGCAGCGTCGGCAAGGGGGATTTCGATATCGGAGAGTACTGGGGCGTGGTTGAGGTAGCGCAGGCGCAGGCGGGTGTCGCTGCGGCGCAGGCCTAAATCCGTGATGTTAAAGGGCGTGAGGAGTGTCAGAAGCAGGCGGCGGTGGTTGCCAATCCACTTGCCGTCCACGCCTTCGACCGGCACGGCGCGCTCCCACTCGCCGGAATGGGGGTTTGCGCGCAGCCAGCGCAGACACGGCCCGAGACAGTGCAGGTCATAGGCGCTTAAATCGTTCCACTGGTTGTAGGAGCGGTGGACGGTCTGGGTGAATTCCGGGACGTCCGGGAAGATAGCGGCGATGTCCTGGGCGCGCTGCCGGGCGGTGGAATACTCGCGTTCCAAGCCCGCTGCAGTGGCGATGCGCGCAGCGCCGGTGAGTGCAACGCGGGTGGGCACATCGTTGGTGCCTAGGCCCGCGCGGGACCAATTGCGTGTTTCATAGATGACTTCGTCCTGGTGCTGCTGCCAGCGCTGCCAGGCGCGGATGAAATCCTGGGTGGCGCTGATATCGCGGGCGGCGGCCGCGGCTGTTGGTGGGTGTAAAGGCCACGCCAGGCGCAGCGAATCCGGTTCGGTGAGCGCTTCGGCAAAGTGATTGCGCAGGTACTTTTCCGCATGCGCCTGCAGGTCTTTAGGCATCCGCATCGGCGGGCTCCTCGGGGCGGGGCTGTTCGGGTTCGGGGTTGGAGAGCGTGGAGGCGTCGATAAGCGAATAGCCCGTGCGCGCCTGCGGGCGGCCGTTGATGAGGGGCTCGTCGTAATTGACCACGATGGTGCCATCGACGTAGGGCGAGAGCGTCTGGATGAGCTTGAAGGGCGTGGCCAGAATCATGTGGAAACCAAAGGAAGCAAAGACGGACATGGCCGTGCGGGTGAATGTGGGATCGGCGCGGTCAAAGGCCTCATCCAAGATGATGGAGCCATAGGTGGGCACGTCCTGGTCTGGTTCCGCCAGGCGGAAGCGTAGGGCCGCTGCCAAGCAGAAGAAGACGAGTTTTTGTGCTTGGCCGCCGGAGAGCGACGCAGAATCCTGATAGGTATTGGCCGTCGTGCCGTCGGGGTAGCACTCGCGGCCGATGAAGCTGACGTGGCGGCGGGTATCCAAGACCACGTTGCGCCAGCGGATATCCTCCGGGTGGCTAGAGCCCAGTCGGCTCAAGATCTTGTCTAGGTCGTGGTAGCGCCGCAGGGCAGCATCGTGCTCATCCTCGCTGATTTCGGCCAGGCTGTGGGAGGTGGCGGCGTCCAGGTCCCGCTGGAAGTCGTGGACCACCTGGCCGCGGGCATCCTTGACGTCAATGCGCAGGGTGCGCTCACCGTTGAAGGGCGAGCGCTCCAGGGACTTGTTGATGAACTCCATGCGCGTTTCGATATCGCTGCGCGCATGGCGCAGGGAGGAAGCCAGGTGGGAAAGGTTCTGGACGGTCTGGCCGTTGAGCAACTCCAGGAAGCGGGCGCGGAAATCCGCCAGGCGGTCAGCGCGTAGGTACTTCAGCTTCTCTATGCCTTCGCCGGCGAAGCTGGCCTGCGGTTCCAAGTCGGCGGCTTCTGCCGGCCACTGGGACAGGTAGGCGTGGAGGACGGAGACGATCGTGTCGTTGGCTTCCTCGATGCGGCGCGCGGCTGCGCGGGCGGCGTCCTGTAGCTCGGCCTGGACTTCATCGCGCCGGGTATCGATGTTATCGATGGTGAGCGTGCGTTTGCCCTTGTGCAGGGCCTCTTCGACGGCTTTCGCGATGTCCTTATTCGCGATCTCCGGCACGGTGCCGATGACGCGGCGGCGCTCTGTGGAGCGCGTCAGCTCGCCTTCGACATCGCCGAGGTGCTTCTGCGCCTGGTTGAGCCGGGCGCGGGCGGCGTCTAGTTTTTCTTTCGCGTGCTGATGGGCGGCGGCTAAGGCTTGGGCCTCGGGGGAGGATGCCAGGGCATCGTATTGCTCTTGAAGGTCCTGCTTGCGCGCCTTCGCGGAGGCGGTGTCAATGTCCTGGAATTTCGTGTCCAGCACCTGCTGGGCTTTATCGCGCTGGGTGCGCAGGATGTCCATCTTCCGGTTCAGGTCGTGGACCTGCCTGGCTGCGGCGCTGGCGGTGGCTTTGGCCTGTGTTAACTGCGAGCGCAGTAGCTCAATCTTGGCGGTGTTGGTGGAACCCACCCGGTACCACGCTGTGCCGGAAAAGCGCCTGCGGTCATCCTTGATGAAACGCGTGGAGCCGTCCTTGTCCTTGGGGCGGCTTTCCAGGCCATCGCGGGTAACGGCCGGAGTTCGGGTGACCTTGTCCAGTTCCGCTACCGACTCCACGCATTCATAGTTGAAGCGGTGCGAAATGTGTTGGCGTACCCACGCCGTCATGGGGTGATCCTGGAACTCCAGCTTGTGGATGAGCTGCCGCGGGCTGCGCGCGGAGGCTGGCGCTGACGTGAACTCCGGGATGGTGCGGTATTCCAAGCGGGTGCCCACGTTGCGGGAGTTGACCCACTGGTTAATGGCCTTCCGGGCTTCCTCTGGTACGAGTAGCGTGGCGGCGAAACCGTGCAGGAGCTTCTGGATGACTGGCTCCCAGTCCGCCTGCTGCGGGCTGATATCTATCAACTCGCCGGCGAAGGGAAGCTCGGATTCGGCATAGCCGGTATCGCGGGCGAGTTGGGAGCGCAGCTCCACTAAAGCCTTATCGATATTGGTGCGCCGCGAGCTGAAAGAGCGCAGCTCGCTATCCAGGCGCGCGCAGGCGGTGGCCGCGTCGCGGGCGGCCACGCCGGCTTCCTGCTGCTGATTCGCCAGATCGGCGGAGTCGGTCTCGAAATCGGAGAGTCGTAGCTGGGCGTTGGCCTGCAGCTCAGCGAAACCTTGCGGGCTGAGCTCATAGTGCTCGGTCCATTGGCCCGCGGCAGCAGCAAGGCGTTGGAATTCTTTGGAGCGGTGCGCAATCTCTATGTCGGCAGTCTCCATCTTGGCGCGCAGGGCATCGAGCTCGCCGGCGCTGAGCTGGGAAACGGCCATCGCGGCGCGGCGCTCCGCATCATCGAGGTGGGCGACATCGGCCTCAAGGGATTCCACTTCCGACTGGGCCTCTACCTGCTGGGCGTTCAGCGCGCGGATGCGAGAGTCCAGCTCCTCTGCCACCAGGCGAGCGCGCACGGCCGGCAGTGCCTCGCTCATGGCCTCAGCCTTGTTCTTATCTGTCTCCGCGGTCGCGCGCTGAGCATGCAGCTGGGGTAGGGGAGCAAGCGTATCAATCTGGGCCTTGACGTCCTCGACCCGCAGGTACGCTTGGCGCAGATCTTCAAACTGCTCTACGGCTTCCTCCGCCTTGGAGAAGGTCGAGGGCCGGTCGAGCATGTAGTCCCGGAAGAGCTGATCCAGGCTGGACAGCGACTTCGCGGACTGCGTGCGGTGGAGCAGCAGCTGGCCCTCCACGTTCTTGATGCCAAGGCGTTTGCGGAAGCGGTCTGCGAACGTGGCATACGTCGGCGTAAAGGACGCGCCGGGTCCCTTGTACAGGGCTTTGATCTTGCGGGTGTCCAGGCTACGAGCGAGCAAGGGGCTGAGCTTATCGAAGTCCTCATCACCCGGCACCAGCCCATACAACTTCTTGATCTGGCCTACTGAGTTCTCACCGCCGTTGAGGCGGAAGATAGCAATGAGCGTGTGTTGCTTGCCCGCGCCGTTGTCATAGGTCAGCGCAACCACCGAGTTGGTAGCCCCCTCCCGCAGGTACTCCGGGGCGATCTCGCCGGTCTGCGCGTTCTCCTGCTGCCGCCACGCGCCGCGCACGTAGGAGACGAGGCTGCGCCCGTTGTGCCGGCCGAGGTCCTGCTGCGAAGCTGCGTTGAATTTCAGGTGGTTCTGCGGAACCAAGACCGCCGACATCGCATCCAGTAGCGTGGATTTACCGGAGCCCGACCCTCCGGTGATGAGGAAACCTTTGCGTGCCACCGGGATGGAAAAGTAGCCGTGGAAGGTACCCCAGTTGATCAGCTGAATGCGGCTGATGCGGAACTGGCCGGGGTACAAGTTGGTGTGGCTAGTCATCGGAAGTTTCCTCCTTCTCCTCTACCTGCTCTTCCTCGGCCTGCGCCAGGCGGGCGTATTCGTCACGGATGGCGGTGACGGTGGAGGCGTCGAAAAGCTGGCGTAGCACCGGTGATACCTCAAAGCGCCCCTCGGTCTCAGTAGCGCTCAGCAGTGAATAGTCGTTCTGAATGCGCTTAATGGCGGCGTTGAAACGACGGTTGAAACCGGCTTCATCGCGGTTGTCCACCGCGCGGACGTAACCGATTCCTTCCCGGAGGTCCTCGATGTCCACGATGACCCGCTCGCCGGGCAGTGCAAGCCCCAGCTCTTGGCGCAGGTTCAGCAAGATAGCGGTGTCGATGTGCTTGAGCTTATCCGTGCGCAGCACCTGCGGAATGCTCAAGGTTTCTTCCTCCACCATCCGGGTAAATGCGAAGCCTTCGGTCTCGTCCACGACGAGTTCCAGAAACACCTCATGCAGCCGGGCGCGGAGGTTCTCCTCATCCGAGATGATGGCGGCCCACAGCACCGGTTCCTTCTGCGCGCGAATGAGCGGGCCTTGTAAAAGCTGCACTAACGCGCGCCGCGAATGGTAGGTCAGCGAGCCTTTATCGTGCTCCCACAGCGGTGGCTCGTGGGCAGAATCGACGCGGGGAGTGGGTGCGGCGGTCACTGTAGCTCCTTAACGGTGGTGTGATCGAAATACTTGGCAGGGATATGGGCGGAGCGCACCGTGCCGTCCTCCTCGGTCCACGTGACTTTCTCACGCGTTGGACGCAGCACAGGCACTGGGTGTTGGTCGGCGATGTGCACCAAGCCCACCACGCTGGCAAGGCCCTGGGTTGGGGGATGGGCGTGCAGCACCTGGCCGATCGTGCAGGGGCCGGACTGGGCGACGGCCGAGCGTATCGCCTCGTGCAATTCCTCGAAGTCAATCTCCGATTCGCGCACCAGCTCATATAAGGCTTGCGGGTCTTCTGCCTCCGGCTGGTATGCCACTGGGGTTTCCTCCACGATTTCCCGTCCCGGGTTGGCTAGGCGGATACGGGAGACGGAGTGAATCGACATACCGATGCGCTGCAGCGGTGTCTCCATCCGGTGAAAGGCTTTGAGCTCGGAGTTTTGCGCGGCATCGATAGCCATGCCGCGGGCCTCCCGCAGTAGCTCAAACATGCGCCGGTCCTCCGCGAACTGCTCGGAGGAGACATAGTTGCGCAGGCTGCGTGCCAGCCCCGTCATGGTCTGGTTAACCTCGAAGCTGGTTTCCTCCATATCGCGGAAGAGCCTGCGCAGCTGCTGCCGCCTGTCCGCGGCCAGCGCCTGCCCGGCTTCACTATCGAGGACCTCTGTGATCCACTGGTCCAACCAGGCGCTGCGCTCCCTATCCATCAGGAGGGAATAGAAGCCGCGGAAACTGCGCCCGGCGTCTGACTCTGCGATGTGGTCCACACCGTTGAAGATCTCCTCCAGCACCTCTCCGCGGTAACCCTCTGGATCCAAAAGCTGGCGGCGCAGCTGGTGGTTGAGGGCCTCGAGCTCGTGGCGTACCCGGGCGAAATCGCTCGGCACAGCCATGGCCATGTTCAGAACGTCCTGGACGCGCTCTTCTGCCTCCGCGGCGGTGAGCCTTTCGAACTGCCCGCTGCGGGCTTTTTCAATCTCACGGTCGATGCGGTCGCGCTCTTCTTCCAAGCTGGCTACGCGGCTGGCGATGTCTTCGTTCGTATCCCGCGCTAGCCTTTGCAGCGCGGAGCTAATCGATTCCACGCGTGACGCCGTTACCGTGGTCACCGGCGCTTCCCAGCGCTCAATGGCTTCGAGGGCAGACAGGGCCTCCTCGCTGGGTTCGAGCGTTTCGCCATGAGAGCTCTTTCCGGATTTTCGGATGAGCCACCCAGCCTTGACCCAATCATTGCAGTAATTCTGTGGTGTGCGGGGCATGGAAAACTCACTGGCGAGCACCTCGAAATCAGTGACCATGAGCTCATAGACCTCCGCCGCCGGGCGCGCCCCGGTACCTCGCGGGAAGTACTCCGCGATCAACGCCAAAATCACGGGCGCGTTATCCGCGGCCAGTAGCCGGATCGCGGCGGAATCGCGCATCAAACGCCGCAGCGATAGGGCGCGTGCTTCAACAGACATGTCTTGATTCTGACAGGTGCGCCGGACATGCGCAGTGGAGTAGGGCTCAGATCTTCGAAGATCGGAGGTTTAGAGTGCGGGTAAGACCATGGGCAATTCGGGTAAGGGGGTGGCGAATTGGGGTATTTTGTGGTCACGTACGTGCAGTGTGACTACGATTGGAAGAGATTTCACTTGTAAGTGAAAAGGATTTAATTGGTTGTAAGAAGAGGAAGGAGTGCCGATGAACGCCGCGACATTGATTAACGATCGGGTGATGATCGACGATGACATGGTTGAAAATCTCCAGTCCCTACCTTCTCTCGGCGCCGCGACTTTTCGGGTGACAGACGCAGAGGGCCGTGTTGTGTCGTTGCCCCTTGACGTGCAGCGACTGATTTCTCAAGTGTTGACTTCTGTTGCGCAGCGCGGCGAAATTACCATTTCGCGCGTACCCGAGGAACTTACCAGTACTGTCGCTGCAGAGATTTTGGGTGTCTCTCGTCCAACCCTCATGAAATGGGTTAAAGAGGGAAAGATAGTGGCTCACAAGTGTGGAACGCACACCCGCTTTAAGCGTGATGATGTTCTGAAGCTGAAGCAGCAGCGAGCCGAGGAGCGGGCTCAGGCGTTCAGTGAGTGGCGTGAATTCGAAAAGGAGAACGAGAGCGTTTTCTCTGAGTCCTAACTGAGGGGATATTTAGGACGCAGTGCGCGAGGCATTAAAAGTCCTCGCGCGACAGTAGACCCCCTTCTTAGTCCTCCGCCACGGTAACGCTGACGTCGATGTTGCCGCGGGTGGCCTTGGAGTAGGGGCACATCTCGTGGGCGGCGTCGGCAAGCGCTTGGGCGTCCTCTGGGGCCAGGCCGGGGATGGTGACCTCGAGCTCGACGCTGAGGAAGAAGCCCTCGGAACCATTGTTGAGGGTCACGCGCGCGCCGACGGCGGAGTCGGTGACGTCGACGTCCTTGTCCTTGGCCACGGCCTTGAGCGCGGAGTGGAAGCAGGCGGCGTAGCCGGCGGCGAAGAGCTGCTCGGGGTTAACGCCTTCGCCACTGCCGCCCATTTCCTTCGGGGCGGTCATGGTGAAGTCGAGGTCAGATTCCTGGACGACGGTGCGGCCATCGCGGCCAGAGCCAGTGGAGAGTGCTTCGGTGGTGTAGGCGGCGGTCATGAGTAACTCCTTCGTGGTTGAGAGGTTCTGGGGCGCCGATTGTACGCGGGAATGGAAGCTTGCTCACGTGCTGGCCGTGACGAGCTCTCGTAACGCGGCCAGTGCCTCGCGTGGCGCGGTACCGTAGCGCTCGCGCAGGAAGCGGTGGGTGGCGTCGGGGTTGTTCAGGGACACGGATGCGTCGCTGAGGTTGTGCAGCTCCGATTCGCCGGCATCGGTCTTTTCCACGGACCAGAAGCTTTCCGGGCGCAGGCCCAGCTCGCTGGAGCGCTCAAGCACGCTGAAGGCGTGGGAGGCAAAGATGAGCTGCGCACCGTTGACGTTGATGCTGGGCTCGCTAAAGGCGTGGATGAGGAAGTCGAGCAGTGCTGGGCGCAGGGCGGAATCCAGCTCATCGGCCACCAGGATCCCGCCGCGGCGCAAAGTGTCCAGAACTAGGGGAGCGGTGGCCATCCAGTTCTGGGTGCCGCCGGATTCATCGGTCAGTTTTAGCTCGTAGAAGGAATCATCGGTCTTGTGCTCCACGATGATGGCGTGCAGCAGGGATTCAATCTCCGCATCGGAGTAGGCGCTGAACTCGTCGGGGCGGCGGATGCTGCCGCTATTGCGGCTGAGGGCATCGATGACGGGGCGCATCTGGCGGAAGACGTGCTCCGGGATGTGCTCCTGGTTAAGCCGCACGGAGTGGATCCCGGCATCGGCCGCGCGCAGCAAGGCGGCAGCCTCATGCAGGTGCAGCTTGCCCTCACGGATAAGGGTGGTGATGCGGGAGGCAGTGCTCATGGAGGCGTGCCCGTGCGGCAGGTAGGACACGTCGTGCACCAGTGCGCGTGCTAGCGGGGCGAGGATGGGGTGCTCATCGCGCAGGCCGACGGAGAGGATCAACTCGGTGTCTGTTACGGGGCCGAGCTTGGCCACATCCCCTTTGTCCATAAAGGACTTAGTCCACTGCACTTCCTCACCGCGGGTGCGCACGAAGCAGGGGCTCCACCTGGTCGATGGCACGCGGCTCAGCCATTCGGCGTGCACGCCGGTAAAGCTCCACTGGAAGCCGTAGAGGTAGCGCACGCCATCGAGTTCGAACTCCAGCTCAAAAGTGCTGGGCAGGCGCTGCGTGCGGGGGTTGAGGCGGTACGGGGCGTGGGGGAGTTGGTTGGGTGGGGCGTCGGCAAGCCAGGCGGTGGCGGAGGACTCGATGGCGAGCAGGGCGAAGGCGAGGGCGTTGAGGATGCTGCTCTTGCCGGAAGCGGTGGGGCCGATGAGTACGGTGATGGGATCGCTAACCTGCGCCCAGCCTTCTTCCGGGGCGGTGGAGTGCTGCCAGTCGTGATAGAGCGTGAGCGTCTGCGTGGCGCGGATGCTGCGGAAGTTGGACACGCTAAAGGAAAGGAGCCTCATGATCACGAGACTACAAGCTCACGGATTCTTCATCAGATAAATCTTTCCTAGGTTCGGGCGCTGAGATTTCGTTCTCGCCCCATGCCTTAACCCAGCCGGCGCTAGTAGCGTTTTAGTACGTACCGCAAAAGCAACCACAGGAGGCCACATCCTATGGACGGTTCTATTACTGATCTGCTCTTATGCATCGGTTTAGTGTTGGTCATGGTGGCCTACTGGACCTTCTACATCCTGTGCGTGCGGAGGAACCCACAATCGGAAGAGTGGTACGACTCAGCCGATGCAACAGGCGCAGAAAGCGATGGCGTCCTCTTCATTTATCCTTATGGCACGCTCATTATGGGCGTGGCCGGTGCCACAGGGTTGGTGGCAAGCACAAACCTTCCCGAGTCTGTCGAAACGGTGCTGCTTGTTCCGCTCGTGGCGGCTTTCGTCATTGGAGTCATTGGATTTACCGGCGCATTTGGTATTCCGCTTCCGTGGCCTTTTGTTCCCCACTGGGTCGTGGACATCCGCAAAGCAAAACGTGCTCGAAGGCGCGAGCGCAGACAAGCCAGAAAAATGAAAAAGAAAGAATAAGCTTGGCAGCTTACTCAGCTGCCGAAGTGCGCGTACAGTGGGGCCGTTGTGGTGTCTGGCGCTGAGTGCCGAAACAGTTTTGTGGATAAAAACAGTGGCGCAGCACGCTAGACTTTTGGCATGAAGTATCGGAACGTTCAGATCAGCTCCGTCGCGGCGCTTGTCATGGGCCTGTTAGGCGCGGCGTTCTTTGCTTTGGGGCGGGTCATATTTGATGTCGGCGGATGGCTCGCATTCTTTACCCTTCCGGTCGGCGGCATCGTGGTCCTTGCGCTGTTAGTTTTGTGGCTCATCCCCGTACGTACCCCGATGGAAGATGAAGCGGGCGGAACGTACAAGGCATTCGGGTGGCGCGAGTCGTGGGCATTCATTGCTGTGACCGTGTTTCTCTTCCTTGCTGGCTTTTTTATCGTAGATTTCGGCGATACCGATGAGAGCGTGAAATCTGCCTTCACCCAGATTGTCGGTCGGTGGGCCTTAGACCTGTCCTCGGTGCTGTTCTGGATTAGCGTTTTCGGGGTCATTGCCTCCTACGTTATCGGGGTCGTTGTGTCGGTGAAGGGACGCAACGCTGCTGATGAGGACCAGACGCAGAGTTCAGCCCCGGAAGACCTAAACGAGGCACACCGAGGCGAGGATCTCGGCCAGGACGAGCCCTAAATTGCCGTTTTCTGGGCCTGCCGATTAATGTTGCTGGGAGCGGATTCGCTGTGTGCGTGAGTGCTGGCTCAGTGCTGGTGCGGAATGCAGGCAGGGAATACGCGGGGCTATAGCTCAGTCGGTTAGAGCTACGGACTCATAATCCGTTGGTCCCGGGTTCGAGCCCCGGTGGCCCCACTTTTGCGCGCTACCCGATATGATGACCACCATGAGCGTTGTCGAGATGGACCCATTGATCGAGTCGCTGTATTACTGGTCCGACATTATTGGTGTCCTCCTCATGGGCATCATCGGTGGCACCATGGCCCGGCAGCGCGGCTATGACATCGTGGGTTTCTTCTTCATTGCGATGTTCTCCTCCCTCGGCGGCGGCATGATCCGTGACGTGCTCATCAACCGCGGCACTGTCGCCGCGATGAGCCAGCCGGAGTATCTCTACCTGGCGTTTACCGGTGCTATTATCGCCCGCTTCGTCTACTTCAAGGGCAAGACATGGGACTACGTGCAGTCGCATGGTGATGCGGTGGTCTCGGCCCTGTGGGCGTCGACAGGCGCGCTCAAAGCCATCGCCTATGGTCTGCCCTTCATTCCCTGCATCATGATGGGCGTGTTCACGGCCACGGGTGGATCCATGATCCGTGACATCGCCATGGGTCGTGAGCCGGCCGTGTTTGGTGATAACACCCCCACCGTGATTCCGGCCGTGGCGTGTGCGCTGGTGGTCTTGGGTGCAGACTCGGCCGGCTACTTGGCCTGGGGGGTTATTCTCGGACCGGTCGTATCCTTTGTCCTCACGATGCTGGGCATCTGGGCCGGGTGGCGCGTGCCTGCACGCCAGGAGTGGGCGCCGGTCAATGACACCGCAGCCTACGTCATGGTCATGGCGCGCAAGGCAGAAAGCAAGGGGCGTGCCGTGGGACGTCGTCTAGAGCCCACGAAGCTTCGCTCCTGGCGCCACAACCAGATGGAAAAGGCCCTGCAACGCCGCATCGAGCGTGAAGTCCGAGCCGGCAAGCGCCGTACGGAAGCCGCCATCGATGCCTCCGAGTTCCTCGACTCCTTCAACGAGGAAGTCGCAGAGATGTCGGAGATGATGGAGCCGGTCGCTGCGGAGGCAGAAACCTCCGACTTCGGTGTGGACTTAAGTGGTGACTCCTACGAGGAGCAGAGCACCGAGGGGCCGACGCCGCGCGAGCTTTTGGATCGCATCTTGGCCGATGACCAGCTCACCGATGAATTGGTGGAAAGACTCATGCGCCGATATGAAAAAAGAGATGATTAGAACCTGAGAAATGCTTTAACCTAGTGTTGAAAGTGAGGTGATGGACGCGTGACGTCGAGGCGTTCTTTTCTGGGTATGCTCGCGGCGCTGGCGGTGTCGGGCGTTGTGGCCCCCACGCTGGCGGGTTGCGGAACGGAACCGGAGCTCATGGATACCTCGGGAATGAATCTCATTACCACCGATATCTCGGAGCCACAGCGGTCCCTCATCCCGGCCGATTCCAACGACGTGCCAGGCCAAACCATTATCAACCTGGTGTACTCGGGGCTGATGTACCTGGATAAGGACGGCGGCGCCCATTACGACATGGCGGAATCCGTCACGCAGGTCGATGACACCACTTTTGACGTGCAGATTCGTGAAGACGCGGTATTCTCCGATGGCACGAAGGTCGGCGCACAGGACTTCGTCGATACGTGGAATACCGCGGTGCGCCAGTCCCTGCTTTCCGCACATCATTTTGCGCCGATTCTCGGTTTCGATGAAGGCAGGAAGGAGATGCGCGGCCTGACGGTGACGGGGGAGAAGTCCTTCCGCATTGAGCTCTCGCGCCCCACAGCGGGCTTTATGGAGCGCTTGGGTTATTCAGTCTTTTTCCCCATGCGCTCTGCGGATCAGGACAAGCTGAGTGAGCGCGGCACGGACCCGATTGGAAGCGGGCCCTACCTGTTAGCCTCGTGGGAACGTGAGAAGGCGTTAACCCTCGTGCCGAACCCGCGCTATAAAGGGCCGCGAAACCCGCAGAATGAGGGCATAAAGTTCGTCGTGTACGCCTCGGAGGAACAGGCCTACCAGGATCTTGTGGCGGGCCGGCTGGACGTGCTGACGCGCATTCCAGCAGAGAAGCTCGAAAGCTTTGAAAAGGAGCTAGGTTCCCGAGCTCTGACTAAGCCCGGCGGTTCGATCGTGGAGATCACCATTCCCGCCAACGATGCCAATTTCCGTGGCGAGGCTGGCCGCCTGCGCCGCCGGGCCCTGTCCATGGCGGTAGACCGAGAAAGGATTGCGCGGGACATCTTCGACGATAGGGTGACTCCAGCCAACGGTTTCGTAGCGCCGCTCTTCGGCTCCCCACCACCCGCGCCGGAGGGTGCTGACGTGCTGACCTACCAGCCGGATAGAGCCCGCGAGCTGTGGGCACAGGCGGAGAAACTCGATCCGTTTGAAGGGACGTTCAGCATCGCGTTTAACGCCGATGGCGGCCACAAGACGTGGGTCGATGCCGTGGCTAAGCAGGTGACGGATACCCTCGGTGTGCTCGCCGAAAGCAAGGAATTTGGGACCTTGAAGGAATTGCGTCAAGAGGTCACAGCGCGTCACATTACCGGTGCTTTCAGGACGATTTGGCAGGCGGAATTTCCGGATGAGTCGACCTTCCTGATACCGCTGTTTGCCTCCTATTCCTCAGAAAACGAGTCAGGTTTTAGCAGCACCGAATATGACGAGTTGCTGAAGAAGGTAGGCCAGGCGAAGGACCGGGAGGAGGCTCAGGAGTACTACGTGCAGGCCCAGGCGCTGTTGCTGGAGAAGATGCCGGCGATTCCGCTGTGGACGACTAAGGCATTCAGCGCCTACGGCAAGGACATCATCCCTGCTGGCTACACGTGGAAGCCCACTCCGAACTACTACCTCATCCACCGCGCTTGAGATTCCAAGGGTTCTGTCAGGCTGTAGGACTAGGCTTGGCGTAATGCTGAAGTATTACTTTTTCGCCATGTGGCAGGCCTTCGTTGACCATGGCTTGCCGCTGCTAGGAATGCTGTTGTTGGCGATTCTCATCCCGCGCATCGGCCGCTTGGCGGTGCGGGTTATTGAGTCCCGCCTCGATGAAAACCAAGAGTCCACCAAGGCGCGCTTGGCGCTGGCCGGCGCGCTGGTCTATGTGGCACAAGCGGTGGCGTACTTCCTGCTCGTGTTGGCTGCACTGGCCAACGTTGGGGTGCCTCCCCTGGGTGCGGCCATCCCGGCAACCGTGGTCTCGGCTGCCGTCGGTTTCGGTGCACAGTCGATCATCGGTGATTTCCTCGCCGGTTTCTTTATCCTCTCGGAAAAACAGTTCGGTGTGGGTGACTACGTCAGCTTCGACGGCGTGACCGGCGTGGAGGGCACCGTCGTTTCGCTGACCTTGCGCACGACGACGGTGCGTACGCCGACCGGTGAAGTTGTCATGGTGCCGAATGGTTCGGCGGGCGTGGTCACAAATTACTCGCAAGAGTGGTCGCGCGCGGTGGTGGATATTGCCATCCCGGTCCATGAGGGCGATTCCGTGCAGGAGCTGACCGAACAGGTAGAGAAGATTTCGCAACGCGCCATCAATACTCCAGACATCCGCGCGGACGTGGCTGGTGAGCTCGACGTTCTGCCCGCCACGGGGTTGGTTGCTCCTACGGTGGCTGGCCAGCCTTGGCAGGTGCAGTACCGAGTTCTGGTGCAGGTTAATCCCGCACGCCAGTGGGCGGTGGAGCGCGCAATCCGTTCGGCGCTGCTTTCTTCCTTCTGGGATTTGTACAAGCTGCCTAACGCAGAAAACGTCGCGGGTGATGTCCTGCAGGTGCTGGGTGGCGCGGTTGATGCCGATGCCCCCACCACCGTCATGGCGGCGGCAGGCGCGAACACCGAGTCGGGAGAGCAGCGCTCGGCGTCCGAGGCGGAGGCGGTAGCCGCCGACGCTGTTGCTGATGCGGCCGCTGAAGCGCAAGACAGCAAGGACGACGGCCCAGGGCGCCCGGCCTACTCGGCCGAACCCGACGATGAGGAAGAGGATGATTACGGCCGCGGTATCTGGCGCGCGGATAAGCCGGAGAACAAGTGGGACTCTTTCTGGACGCTTGGCGGGCGTGTGCGCCGCTCCACCACAGGGCTTATCGCCGGGCTCGGCGTGATTAGTGTGCTGTTGTTAGCGTCTGCCAACCCAGACGGAGTGGAGGATGCCGGGTGGCTGTCGCCATCACGCTGGATGGGTCAATCAGAGTCCACGTCCGAGTCCACTCAGCCCATCGAGCCTTCGCCTACTCCACAAACCGCGCCGCAGGACGAGCCTTCCTATGCCTCCACGCCTGAGGAGCCGGCTGAAGGCGTGCAGGGCACAGTCACTGATAGCACCCCGGACAGTGAGGCGACATACGCACCCGCGAACCCAGGGGAACCGACAACCCAAACACCAGCGGAGGAAGGGGTCTCCGAGACTCCCGCGCCCACCGAGGGCGCACAGGCTACCGCTACTGAAGGGGCTTCGGAGCCTTCCGCCGTGATGTAGACCCGAAGGGGCCGAGAGGCGCTGCACAGAGAGAGGCGAGAGAGACGCTTGGAGAGGGCGCACGAGAAATATGAGTGATAGGGAAGTGCAGCGGCGTAATGCGCTACGCCTTGTGTATCGACGCATCGCCACCGTTCGTTAACGCAAGCAAGCTAGCTCACAATTCCCGCGCCCGGCCTATAGGTCAGCGCGTGCGCCTCTTTCACGGAGGAGCCCGGCCTGAGCAAGTCATCGACGCGCAGCCAGTGCATCTGCGCCTCCTCGCGGCTCAGCGTGACGGAACAATAGCCGTGGCTATCCAGCTCCACGTGGTGGCATTGCGGGTTGGCCTGGCGTAGTACCTGTTCGGCGAGGCGGGAGACAGTATTACCCGCGCGTAGGTTGAGCGCCTCGTTGATATTGGGCGCCGACACGGACCCGCACACCATCTCCGCGGCAACTACCTCCTCGCCCTTGCTAATCGTATGTGCCCATTCGGTGTGGATATCGCCGGTGAGGAACAGGGCGTGGGCAGGGGAGGCGCGGAGGGCGTCGATAAGCGCGCGGCGTTCTGCGGAATAACCATCCCACTGGTCCCCGTTGACGGGAATCGCCGTGATGTTCTTCGTCAGGGCGGCGGCCACCTGTGCGGTCAGCGAATTCTCCTGCAGTGACACTAGGTTCAGCGGGGCAAACATCACCGAATTTCCCAGCAGATTCCACGTGGCCTGCGAGGTCTCAATCTTTCCCAGCAGCCAGTCATACTGCTCAGTTCCCAGCATGCTCCGGCCCTCTTCCATAAACGCCACCGGGTTCCATGGAGCCTGCTGGTCGCGGTAGGTGCGCAGGTCCATCATGGTCAGCTCGGCCAAGTCGCCGAAGGTCAGTGAGCGGTACAGATGCCCGGCCTCGGAAGGTGCTGTGGCGCGCACGGGCATCCACTCGAAATAGGCGCGCATGGCCGCCGTTTGCCGCTCCTGCCAGCTTCCTTCCGTGGCGGGGGCGTGGTTCTCCGCGCCTCCGGCCCAGTTATCGTTGGCTATTTCATGGTCATCCCACACCACGATCCACGGCAGAGCGGCATGCGCTGCCTGCAGGTCGGGGTCGGTGCGGTAGCGCCCGTAGCGCGTACGGTAATCCGCCAGCGTGGTGATCTCGTGGATTGGGTGGTGCAGGCGCACCGGCCCAAACCCGGAGTATTCGCCGGCGGCGTATTCGTAGATGTAATCGCCTAAGAACACCATGTAATCCAGCTCCCCGGTCTGCGCGCGCTGGGCGATGTCCGCGTAGGCGCTGAAGAAGCCCGACTCCCAGTTGGCGCAGGACGCAACACCAAACGTGAGCTGCTCCGGCGAGGCGGTGGCCGCAGGTGCGGTCTTGGTCCGTCCGATGGGGGAGGAGACGCCATCGACGAGGAAGCGATAAAAATACACGGTGCCCGGCTGAAGGCCGTGCGGGTCCACGTGGACGGTATGGTCACGGCCTGTGGAGGCCACGACGGTGCCGCGCTTGACGACGTCCCTCATCTCCCCATCCGCTGCCACCTCCCACTCCACGGTGACCGAAGCTCCTACGCCGCTGCCCGGCAGTGCCTCTTCGGTGGGCGTGATGCGTGTCCAGAGGATGACCGAATCTGGAGTCGGATCGCCGGATGCCACTCCGTGCAAGAAGGGGAGCGTGCCCGCGGGTGGCTCTACGAGCCCAAGTGAGGAGGTGGACGTGGGATCGGCTGCCGAAGCCGAAGAGGCGACGAGGGAGGCGGCGGTGGCTGTGGCTAATCCGGAGGCGTGGAGGAGGCGGCGGCGAGTCAGAGAGCGGCGCATGGCTCTACGGTTTCTCCGCTGTGGCGGTGTCGCAACTTGGGGACAGAGAATTCGCCCGCCGGTCAGGTGTGGTTTTCCGAGGCTTTACGTTTGTTTTACCCCTTGGGGTGGAGCAATTTCTTGCGGGGTGAGTTACGGGCTATAACTTATGCCTATGAAGAAGTTCTCTCGTGCGGTTCTCGCCGCCTCTGTCTCTGTTTCTCTCTCCCTGTCCGTTGTCGTCCCCGCCCAGGCGGAGGTCGGCGCATCCTACGAGGAGGCCCCTACCGTGGTTTCCTCTCCGTCTGATACGGGCGACATCGACGCCGGCCTTTCTTCGGAGCTGGACGTTGAATCCTCCAGCAAGGAGGAAGATGACGCCGAATTCGAGCAGTCTTCCCAGGGTGAGAGGATTGCCTTGGGCCTGGGTATTAGCGCCGCGCTTCTCGCGGCCATCGCCGGTGGCGTGTTCTGGGCCGTGCAGCAGGGCATCATCCCGAACCCGCTGCCGGGCGTGATTCCTTCGCCGAAGGCGCAGGAGCCCGCACCGGCCCCTGCCCCTGCTCCTGCTCCTGCTCCGCAGCCAGCCCCGGAACCGGCTCCTGCGCCGGCGCCTGCTCCCGCACCTGCGCCGAAGCCGGCGCCTGCTCCCGCACCGAAGCCAGCACCAGCTCCGGCCTACTACTCTCGCTGCGCTGACGTGTGGAACGCGCTGGGCCGCCCCATCTACCCGAGCGACCCGGGCTTCCGCTCCAAGTTCGACCGCGATGGTGATGGCGTAGGCTGCGAGCGCGATCCTCGTTAAGCTGGAGCGCATGAGCGCTTTTTCTTCTCTTGAGTCCTGGCCTGTCGATGTCGTTGCCGGTGCCTTGCTGCACCGCGGTGAGGTAGTAGAACAGGTCGGTGATGTCTCCCGCCGCTTCCCGGTAGCCTCCGTGACCAAGCTGGTGGCCGCCTATGGGGTGATGGTGGCAGTAGAGGAGGGCGCCGTGGAGCTGGATCAGGCTGCCGGTCCTGAAGGCTCCACGCTGCGCCACCTGTTGGCCCATGCCTCGGGCGTGGGTTTTGATGCCCGGGAGTCTCAAAAACCGGTAGGTGAGCGCCGCATTTATTCTTCAGCGGGCTATGAGTGGGCCGCCGAGATAGTCGAGGCTGCGACCGAGATTCCTTTTGCTGACTACCTTTCAGAAGGTGTGTGCGCCCCGTTGGGTATGCAGGCCACCACCCTGGAAGGCTCGGCCGGCCACGGGCTGGTCTCCAGCGTGGAGGATCTTGCTGACTTTGCTGCCGAGGTGTACTCACCGCGGTTGCTCGATGCCTCCACCGTGGAAGAGATGCGCAGCGTCCAGTTCCCGGGGCTGCGCGGAATCGTGCCAGGCTACGGCAGCTTCAAGGACTGCACGTGGGGGCTGGGCTTTGAAATCCACGGCGAAAAGAAGCAATGGATGGGCGGCTTGCCAGCCGATGCCGTCGGCCACTTCGGCATGAGCGGAACCTACCTGTGGGTGGCCGGTGAGTGGGCCATGGTGGCGCTCACGGACCGCGACTTCGGAGATTGGTGTAAGCCGCTATGGGCGGAGACCAATACGGCGATCTGGGAGGATTGCCAGGCGCGCTAGCCAGCGCCGCGTGAAGATTTTGAGCGTTGTCGCGGCGCACCGACAGGAACCACAACGGGGGTAGTGGGGCGCCTGTGGCGGCCGCGCGTGCCTGATGCTGATGAGCTCTTGTGTGGCGTATGTGATTAGTGGGGTGAGTTTTCGGGTGAAAGTCTCAACCTGATATTGAGGCAGTGGGGGCTTAAGTGCAGGTTGAAGGTTGTTGTGGCCCAAGTGGCGGGGGAAAATTGTGGACACACAACGACGCACCGAGTGGCCACGTACCGTGGCCGCACCAATCGGTGCTCGCGCCTCGGCGCGAGTGGCGTGATGAAGACAAGTTCGTAGGGGAAGACGAAGCTCGTCTTGCGTCGGCGCATGCCGGCGTGCCATCACTCGCACGTCAAAGGAGTTTAAGGAGTGAATCAACGCGTTCACCCGCAGGTAGCCGGTGCAACCGCGCCGGCCCCTTCAGCCAGCCTACTTGGCAGCCCAGCGGATACGTGGCCCAACCGCGCCTGCGGTGAGGTCTGCACCGCCGTGCTGCAGATCTCGGGCATGCCGCGCAGCCTGCGCCCCGCCATCGAGCGCGCCATGGCGCGCTGTATTCGCAGCGAAAGCGAATTCATCGTCCCCGGCGATGATCCGCTGACCGCCCAGTGGTGCACCCGCTGGCGCCGCGATCCAGTATGGGACGTTGTCGGTGCAGGCGGGGACAACGCCGAGAGCGCGGCGGTCGGCAACGCCGGTGCCGGAATCGGCTGCCAGCAAGTGCTCACCGGAACACCCAGCGAACTAGAAGCGCTGGGCCGCGCGGTGGAGATGCTGGCGGGGGAGTACGGTTTTCGGGGCGTCGTTAAGCGCGCGGTCTAAGTCGGTGAGGGCCTAGTCCGCGAAGGGATCGAGGATGCGCTCCGGCAGGTCCGCCACGGAGTCAATGATGCGTGTCGGGCGGAAAGGATAGCGCTCGATGATGCGGTCATCGCTGATACCGGAGCGCACCAGGATGCTGCGCATGCCGGCCTCTAGGCCGGACTTGACGTCGGTATCCATGCGGTCACCGATCATGACGGTATTTTCCGAATGTGCGCCGATGTTATTCAGCGCGCTGCGCATCATGACCGGGTTCGGCTTGCCCACGTAGTAAGGCTCGCGGTTGGTCGCCGCGGTGATGAGTGCTGCGACAGCGCCTGTGGCCGGCAGCACACCCTGTGGGGCCGGGCCGGTGACGTCCGGGTTGGTCGCAATGAAGCGCGCGCCGTTGCGGATGAGATTGATGGCCGTGGTGATGGCTTCAAAAGAATAGGTGCGGGTCTCTCCCAAGACCACGAAATCTGCGTCCCGGTCATTGAGAATCCAGCCCGCCTCGTGCAGGGCGGTGGTCAGCCCAGACTCGCCCACGACGTAGGCAGTGGACAGTCCCGCCTGGTTGGAGAGGAAGGCCGCCGTGGCCGTCGCGGAAGTCCAGATGCGCTCCGCCGGGATATCCAGGCCGGTGTTCTGTAGGCGGGCGGACAGATCCCGCGGGGTGGACATTGAGTTATTGGTCAAAACCATGTACTCGATGTTGTTATCCTTCAGCGCCTGGATGAACTGGTCCGCGCCGGGAATCATCTCCCCTTCCTTGATGAGCACGCCGTCCATGTCCGAAAGATAGGAAATCACGAGTGTTCCTCCACATAATCAGCAAGTTCGCCCACCGTGGTTACGGAGAGCATGGTTTCTTCAGAGAGGCGGACCCCGCAGGCTTCCTCCAGGCGCACTGCTAATTCGATGCGCTCGAGCGATTCAACCCCCAGGTCCTCCAGTTTCGCTTCGCGCTCTAGGCCTTCCTCCACGCCGGTCACCTTCGTGATGAGGCGAGTGAGCTCACTATAGGCGTCGCCGCCGGCGGGTGTGGAATCCTGCTCTTGTGCCGGCGCGGAGCCGAAGCGGGCTTGGAGTTGCGCTGAAAGGTCATTAGCCATAGGGCCCAGTCTAGTATTGAAATGTCATGGTTATTCGAGCACGTTCCTCCGCCATCGCCCGCAGCTGGTCGCGCCGGGTTCGCCCCCGCATGCGCTCCATCGAGCACACCGTCCACGATCAGTTGCATGATCTTACGACGGAGCCGGGCCTGACTGGGGTGACGGACTCGGGCTTCGTCGACAACGACGGCGTGCGCGTGGCGTGGTACGAGGTAGGCCCGCAGGACGCGGAGGCCACCGCGGTTTTCATCCACGGCTATTGTCTGTCGGCTGAGAGCTTCTACTCTCAGGTCAACGACGTACGCCGCAACTATCCCACGGTGCGCTGCCTGCTTGTCGACGTCCGCGGCCACGGCCAATCCACCCACGTCGCCCCCGCGCAGTGCACTGTTCGGGGTGCGGCCGATGATGTGCTGGCCGTGATTGCCGAGCGTGCCGCCGAAGGGCCGTTGGTGTTGCTTGGGCATTCCATGGGCGGAATGATCGCGCTGAATTTATTGCGCCGCGCCCCGCGGGATGTCTTTGACCGCGTTGAGGGAATGGCGCTGGTGGCCACCTCGATGCAGCGCTTCGCCGCCGCAGGAGTGGCGCGCATGTTGGAATCGAAGACCCTCGGTGCGGTCTACCGCGTGTGCTTGAAGTTGCCCCGTCGGCTCAACCGGGTGCGCTTCGAGGTAGCGGCACTTGTCGCCCCGGCGTTCGCGGCGCTGCTGCAGGGCTTTCCGCAGATGGACAAGCTGCAATTTCACGTGGCGATGTTGCTGGACACGCCGATGTCGAGCTACGCGGGCTTCTTCGATGACTTGGTGGAGCACTCTGAGTTCGGCGCAACGGCCCGGCTGCGCAGCGTGCCGGGGGAAATCGTGGTGGGCCAGCATGACATCGTGACCCCGCGCCGCCAATCGGAGGTGATTGCCCGCCACTGGCCGGGTTCCACCCTGACCGTCGTCGACGGGGCGGGCCACATGGTCATCCTGGAAGAACCGAGTGAGGTGTCCAAGGCTTTGGGGCGGGTGCTCGATCGCGTGCTCGGCGGCTAGTCCCCACTGCTGATGGCGGTTGAGCCTTTTATCGGCGTTGGCTGAGCCTCCTGTGGTGCTCGAACTGCCCGTTCTGACAAAGTTAGAGCCTCTGATTCAAGATCTGGCTAGAACTTTGGCAACTAGGGCAGTTGTCCCTTGGGCTTAGGCAAGAAGAATGCCCCTCCTGCTCAGGCAGAAGGGGCTGGAGGGCTTGGGGCTGTTGAGCCCAAGCCTTAATCCGTTTCAGGCTTAGTCCTCGTCGGAGGACGTAGAGATGGTGGCGGTCGGGTCGTCGAGCTTCAACTCGCGAGCTGCCTTCTCGACGGTGCTGCGCTCCACCTTGCCCTCGCGGGCCAGGCCCTCGAGAACGGCGACGACGATGGACTCGGCGTCGATGTTGAAGTAGCGGCGAGCGCCTTCGCGGGTATCGGAGAAGCCGAAGCCATCTGCGCCCAGGACGATGTAGTCGCCCGGAACGTAGGGGCGGATCTGCTCCTGCAGGTCCGTGCCGAAGTCGGAGACACCGACGAACGGTCCCTCGAAGCCCTTGAGCTGGGAGGTAGCGAATGACTCGGTCGGCTCAACACCCTTGCGCAGTGCTTCCTTGTTGCGCGCAGCGCCGTCGCGCGCCAGTTTGACCCACGAGGTGACGGAGAACAGCGAAGCCTTGACATCGAAGTCCTCAGCCAGGATCTCCTGGGCGCGCAGGGCCTCGTACATGCCCACACCGGAGGCCAGGATGTTGGCCGGGATGGAGCCGGACTCGGCGGTGTTGTAGTGGTAGATGCCCTTGTGCAGGCCCTCGACGTCGAGGTTCTCCGGCTCTGCAGGCTGCTTGACCGGCTCGTTGTACACGGTGATGTAGTACATGATCGGCTCGTTGTCCTCGCCGTACATGCGCTCGATACCGCGTGGAACCAGGTGCGCAATCTCGTAGCCGAAGGCCGGGTCGTAGACCTCCACGGCCGGGTTGGTCGACGCCAAGATCGGGGAGTGGCCGTCCATGTGCTGCAGGCCCTCACCGGTCAGGGTGGTACGGCCGGCAGTAGCGCCGATGATGAAGCCGCGGCCCAGCTGGTCGCCCGCTGCCCAGAAGGCATCGCCGGTGCGCTGGAAGCCGAACATCGAGTAGAAGATGTACAGCGGGATCATCGCCTCGCCCTGGGTGGCGTAGGAGGTGGCAGCTGCGGTGAAGGAAGCTGCGGCACCGGCCTCAGAAATGCCCTCGTGCAGAATCTGGCCATCCGTGGCCTCACGGTAGGAGAGCATGAGGTCGTGGTCCACCGGGACGTAGTTCTGGCCACGCGGGTTCCAAATCTTCAGAGTCGGGAACCACGAGTCCATACCGAAGGTGCGGGCCTCATCCGGAATGATCGGCACGACGCGCTTGCCCAGCTCCTTGTCGCGCATGAGCTCCTTGAAGGTACGTACCAGCGCCATGGTGGTGGCGACGTCCTGCTTACCGGAACCCTTGCGGACCGAGCGCAGCTTGGACAGGTCCGGGGTGGTCAGCGTTTCAAAGTTCTCACGGCGCTCCGGCAGGAAGCCGCCCAACTCTTTACGACGCTCCAGCATGTACTTGATCTCCGGGGCGTCCTTGCCCGGGTGGTAGTACGGCGGCAGGTACGGATCGGCCTCGAGCTGCTCGTCGCTGATCGGGATGCCCTGCTTGTCGCGGAAGAGCTTCAGATCCTCCAGCGTCAGCTTCTTCATCTGGTGGGTAGCGTTGCGGCCCTCGAAGTTGTGGCCCAAGCCGTAGCCCTTAATCGTGTGGGCCAGGATGACCGTCGGGCGGCCGGTACCCGCGTAGCTCAACGCCTTGTCGTATGCGGCGTAGATCTTGCGGTAGTCGTGGCCGCCGCGGCGCAGTGCCCAAATCTCATCATCGGACATGTCCTCCACCAGCTTGAGCGTGCGCTCATCGCGGCCGAAGAAGTGCTCGCGCACGTAGGCGCCGTCGTTAGCCTTGAAGGTCTGGTAGTCACCATCAGACGTGGTGTTCATAATGTTGACCAGGGCGCCGTCCTTGTCGGCTTCCAGCAGCTTGTCCCAGCCGCGGCCCCAGACAATCTTGATGACGGACCAGCCGGCACCGCGGAAGAAGGACTCCAGCTCCTGAATGATCTGGGTGTTACCGCGCACCGGACCATCGAGACGCTGCAGGTTACAGTTCACCACGAAGGTCAGGTTATCCAGCTCATAGAGGGAAGCCATCTGCAGCAGACCACGGGACTCCGGTTCATCCATCTCGCCGTCGCCGAGGAAGGCCCAGACATGCTGCTTGGAGGTGTCCTTGATGCCGCGGGTCTCCAGGTACTTGTTGAAGCGTGCCTGGTAGATGGCGTTGATGGGGCCCAGACCCATGGACACGGTGGGGAACTCCCAGAAGTCCGGCATCAGGCGTGGGTGCGGGTAGGACGGCAGGCCGTTGCCCTCGCCGCGGGAGTGCTCCTGGCGGAAGCCGTCGAGGTCTTCCTCGCTCAGGCGGCCCTCCATGAAGGCGCGGGCGTAGACACCCGGGGAGGCGTGGCCCTGGAAGAAGACCTGGTCGCCGCCGGAGGGATCATCCTTGCCCTTGAAGAAGTGGTTCAGGCCCACCTCATACAGCGGGGCAGCGCCCGCGTAGGTGGAGATGTGTCCACCGACGCCGATGCCCGGGCGCTGTGCGCGGTGCACCATGATGGCCGCGTTCCAGCGGATCCAGCGGCGGTAGCGCTTCTCCAACTCCTCATCGCCCGGGAACTCTGGCTCCAGGGAGGTGGGGATGGTGTTAACAAAATCCGAGGACGTCAGCGACGGCAACGGCACGCGCTTGGCGGTAGCGCGCTCAAGAAGACGCAGCATGAGGTAGCGGGCGCGCTCCGGATCGGAAGAATCTAGAAGACCGTCGAGGGAGTCCATCCACTCGCGGGTCTCCTCGGGGTCGGAGTCATGCAGGTATGCTGCCACGCCATCGCGAACGATGGGAAAGTTGGAGTCGCCGTTGTGGGCGTCCAAGTCGGCCATTAAATCCTCCTGGGTCGTAGTACACAGATCTTGCTCTAGGATACGCGCCCCTTTCACGGTGGGTCATTCGGAGGCCCCCACGGGTGGTTTTATAGGGGAAAATGTCCACCTCCGGGGCCGAACGGGGGAGGCTTGACGCGAAAAAGTGCACCGTAGACGTTAAAATACTCTGCATGACATCAACTACTTCATCGGAAGGAACTCAGCGAGTGTCGGGATTTGCAGCCAAGCTCGGCGTTGAGGAGGGCCAGGTTGCCCTAGAACTTGGTTGGGACGAAGACTGTGACTCCACGATTTCTGAGTCCATCGAGGACGTGTTGGGGGAGGATTTCCTCGAGGAGGAGACCGACGAGTTGTGCGACCTCGTGCTGCTGTGGTGGCGCGCGGAGGACGGCGACTTGGTCGATGGGCTGGTGGATGCCACCCGTCCCTTGGGCGATTCCGGCCGCATCTGGCTGCTGACCCCAGGAGCTGGAAAGCCGGGCAACTTGGAGCCAGGCGAGATCTCCGAATCTGCACAATTGGCCGGTCTGGTGCAGACCAAGGCCGAGCGCCTCGGCGAGTGGCAGGGGTCCTGCCTCGTGGCCCGCGGCTACACCAAGAAGCCTTAAGAAATAATCGCAGGATATACCTGCTCACGCGGCATTCGCAGCGGCGAATCACACCCCGATTTGTTGCTGCGGGTGCCCATGGGCTAATCTTGTTCGAGCGCACCAAGTGCACTGCGGCTTTAGCTCAGCTGGAAGAGCAACTGGTTTACACCCAGTAGGTCGGGGGTTCGATCCCCTCAGGCCGCACCAAATGAAACCCCTTTCCGTTAAGTCGGAGAGGGGTTTCGTCGTGCTCGGAGGCCGGTGCTCTAGGGGTTAAGGGCCGCTTTGGTGGTCGGTGTAGATGCGGACTGCTCCGGCGGCCTAAACAACACGTTTTGTCGTTTAGGCCGGATTGGCGCCCTGATGCTGGACTTCCTAGAACAATAGCCCAACGATGTAATCTGGGTGGGGGAGACGACTAACCACACAAACTCGCGCTAAAACAGCAAACATGTATTGAGGAGGACGGCATTGAGGCGTAAACAGAAAAGTGCAGCCTACTGGTGGAGCGTTACTGTCGTTGTAGTGCTGTTCATCGCAACGCTTGTAATCAATTATCTAGCAGGCCTAAGTGCTGATGAATCATACTTTGGAGCACATTGGTGGCATCGTCTGGCGTGGGTTACGCCACTGTTGTTCTTGGCTTCTTTGATTTGGGCCTGGTTCGAGCACAGAAAGGTGCGTCGGTATCCGCATTGACCTGGGGTTGCCCGCAAATCGTGGACACGTAGTGGAGCTACCTAGTGGTTAGGCAGCTATTTCTTTTCTGCTGTTGATTGCGCCGGCGTGGTTCTCGAAGTCGACGGGGCTGACCATTCCGAGTGCAGAGTGCC
>NZ_CABTZR010000007.1 GCF_902489365.1 uncultured Corynebacterium sp.
CCGGTGTCAGTTCTTGCACAGGGCAGCGATACCGCGACCCGCCTCGCGCTTAACCTCTATGCCCACCTCACGCAGCCACGCGGCGATCGCCCGGCGGCGCTTCGGCTCGGGAAGGGCGGCCAGCTCGGCGCAGTCGGCGGTGGGGTGGGTGCTGAGGAAGGCGTCGTCAAGCGCGGCGTCGTGGGCTGCCTGGGCCAAGGCCGGAACGGGGTCTCCGCCCACGATCTCCTGCAGGCGCGGGAGAATCTCGCGGCGCAGTGCTACGCGGCGGAAAGACGCATCCTGGTTCTGGGGGTCCTGCCAGACCTCCAGCCCCAGCTCCGCGCAGGCGGCCTCGGTCTGGGCGCGACGCACGCTGAGCAGGGGCCGCACAACGCGCACGCCCTCGACATCGGAACGCTCGCGCATGCCCGCGACTTTCCCCCGCAGAGCGCCCAGCAGCAGGGTTTCGGCCTGGTCATCGGCGGTATGCGCCACCGCCACCTCACCCCAGGGCGCGAAGGCACGGTACCGGGCGGCGCGGGCTCCGGCCTCGACGGAGCCTTGCTTGGCGACGTCCACCCGCAACACCTCCGCCCCCGCCCCCAAAGCGCGGGCCTGCTCAGCAGCCCGGCGCGCCTGCGCGGCCGAGCCTTCCTGCAAACCGTGGTCGACGCACAGCGCTGTCACCTCGTGTCCCTCCGCGAGGAGTGCTGCGGTCAGCGCCAAGGAATCAGCCCCGCCGGACAGGCCCACGGCGATGGCGCGTGGCTGCTCACCGAGCGCGGCGCGGGCGGCGACGCGGCAGGCCACGAAGTTGGGGCTTCTGCGCGGCCAAAAGGGCTTCTTAGAAGTCATGGAGGGCGGCGGCGAGGGCATCTTGGGCTTGGCGAGCGGAGGTGACTTCGCCGTCGTTGACCAGGAAGGCGAAGGCGTAAACACGGCCCGACTGCCCCTGAGCGGTACCGGTCAGCGCGGAGGTTCCCGTGAGGGTGCCGGTCTTGGCGCGAACGAAGCCGCGGGCCGGCGAATCGGGGTAGCGCTGGTAGAGCGTGCCTTCGCCGCCGGCGAGGGGCAGGTAGCCCAAAAGCGGGCGCAGCTCCTCGGTAGCCACGGCCTGGTCCATGATGTGGGCGAGTGCGTCGGCGGGGATGCGGTTATCGCGGGAAAGGCCGGAGCCGTCTTTGAGGGTGATGCCGCTGACGTTGATGCCGTGGCCTTTAAGCACGTCGAGCATGGTTTTCGTGGCGCCCTCAAAGCTTGCTTCTGCGCCCTGGCTGACGGCCAGCTCGCGAGCGATGGCCTCCGCCATGACGTTGTCGGAATCCTTCACCGCTTCCTGGGCACGAAGAGCTAAAGGCTCAGATTCTGTAGCTGCGATGACCTCGGAATTCTCGGGGGCTGAGCTTAAGTCGGCCTTGTCGGTTCCCAGGCGGGAGGCCAACGCGCGGGCGACATCGAGGGCCGGTTCGTGGGAGCGCGGGACGTCCCCGGTCTTCTCCCCAATACGCCCGCCGTAGAGCATGGCCGGCTGGATGGGAGCGACGAAACCGCCGTCAATATTGTCATCGTCCCAGCCCGGTGCCTGGTCGGGCCCAGCCCAAATGGAGGTGTCAATGGAGACCCGCGTGACGGTATCCATCTTCTGCTGAATCCGTTCCGCCAGCTCATCGAGGCGCTCGTCCGTCAGCCAGACATCGCCGGCGGCTTTGATGACCACTTCGCCTTCTTGTTCTCCTTTGACCACTTCGGTGGTGAGGCGCTCTTCTTCGTCGAGCTTGAGCGTAGCCGCGGCGAGGGTGAGGACCTTGGTGGCGGAGGCCGGGGTCAGCGGCTTCGCAGGCTCGCGCTCCCACAGCACGTCCTGGGTGGTGGTGTCGATGACCTGCCCGCCGAAGGTAGCTAGAGCCTTGTCTTTGCCCAGCTCATCCAACCTGGCTTTGAGCGCGCCGGCGTCGATATCGCCGGGCTCGACGGGCTGGACCAGTGTTGTGGGTTCTTCCTGCTTATAGGGCTGGCCGTGGTCCAGGTGATCGTAGGTGCGCTGGATTTCTACGCCCACAGCGGCCGTCGCCGCGACGGCTCCCGCCGTGACGAGGGCCGCAGTACTCCACCAGACATGCTTAGCTTTCATCGCCCTTTAGACTAGCGCGGTAGACTAAGCGGAGCACATGCCAACCTATTAGTTATGGAGGATTCAGCCGTGAGCGTTGAAGTAACCATCGAGATCCCAAAGGGCTCCCGCAACAAGTACGAGATCGACCACGAGACCGGCAAGGTCCACCTCGACCGCTACCTGTTCACCCCGATGGCCTACCCGGCTGACTACGGCTTCATCGACCACACCCTGGGTGAGGACGGCGACCCGCTGGACGCACTGGTCATCCTCCCGGAGCCGGTCTTCCCCGGCGTTGTCGTGGAGGCTCGCGTCCTCGGCGTGTTCAAGATGACCGACGAGGCCGGCGGCGACGACAAGCTGCTCGCCGTCATCGATGACCCGCGCTGGGAGCGCTACCAGGACATCGACGATGTGGAGCAGCACATCAAGGACGAGATCGAGCACTTCTTCACCCGCTACAAGGACCTGGAGCCGAACAAGGAAGTTACCGGCTCCGGCTGGGGCGACAAGGCTGAGGCAGAGAAGATCCTCGAGGAAGCAAAGGCTCGCTTCAAGTAAGCCTCTGCTTCCGCGTGCCAGCGGCGCTTCCAGAGACGTTTCGATCAAATAGGACCCAAAATCCGAGGGGTTGAGAGGCCTTAGTTGATCGAAACGTCTTTTTCTTTGTCGCCGCGACAGTTCCTCGTTCGTGACGTACGATTCGATCAAATAGGGGGCCGAAAACAGCGGTTTCTGGGGGCTTAATTGTTAGAAACGTACTCATCGGGGGGCACATGGAGGTTTTCGAGGGACGCGCGGGCACTCGCCGCGCGGCTAAAGGGCAAGCCATCAAGATTTGTCGCGGCCTGTACTTGTCTGCGGAGCCAACTCCGCGCGAGCTCGCACGTTTAGTCTCGCACCGCTGGCCGGACTCAGCCTTGGACGGCTATTCCGCCGCCCAGCAGTATCTTGGTCAAGAGCTGACTTTTCCGCTTTGTTTTCTGCGTGCTGGAACGATGGCATCGAGCACGTTCTTTCGCAGTCGGCGGGCGCGTCCCAAGGCGCTGGGCAGCATGAACGGAGTCAATGTGTGTAGTCCCCTGCAATGCATTGAGGAAATGGCGCAGGAGGATGCCGTAGCCTTCATCGAGGCTTTCTTCGCCGGGCCGCACGGGCGCTCGCGCATCGAGACCGAGCAGCTGGACTTTCGCCGCCTGCCCAAGCACACGCGTGAGGTACTGGAGAAGGCCATCGTCGGGGCGGATAGCAAGCCGGAGCGCGACCTCACCCGGGGCCTTGAGCCCCACGTCAAGGTCCGCAACAACGTGCGGATTGGCCCCTACCGCTGGGACTTGGTGCTAGAGGAACACAAGGTGGCCATCGAGGTGGATGGCTATGCCTACCACAAAGGCGAGAACCGGCAGCGTTTCGAAATCGACCGCCAGAAGCTGAACGACGCCACTCAACGCGGCTACCGGCCCCTCCACTTCACCGCCGCCACGATTGAGCACCATCTCGACGTCGCTGTGCACCAGGTTCTCGCGGTCATACAAGGGCGGGGTGAGTTCGTGCCTCCGCCGTGGAAGTGGCACCACTACTGGCGGTGGGAGAGTGAGCGTTGGGCAGGTTAGCGTTGAGGCTAGACCACCGCAACGTACTTAAGAGCCGCAGTGGGAAGCGAGCCAGCCGCCGAGCTCGGATTCTGGGGCATCGGGAGCGATGGGGTCTTCGGCGAATTCCTCGCCCGTACGCGCCTTGTCCTTAGCCGTGGTGAGCATGAGCGAGCGGCCATCCGGATAGTCCAAGACCACGTTGGCGGAGGCGTAGCCGGCGGTCGGCTCACCGAAGGTGCGCACGTTGTCCAGCCCGCGGAAGGCCAAGAGGGTGGCTTCAGCAGAGGAAGCGGTCTCACCGTCGGTCAGCACGGCAACGGGAACGTCGAGCTTGCCGCCCGATGTGGTGGTTGCAGTGCCGCCGCCGGTAACGGAGTTTCCGTCGATGACCACGTCAGATGTGCCCATGCGGCTGGCGAAAGAAAGCGCAGTGCCATCCGGCAGCAGCGGGCTCAAGCCCGCGTACATGGGCCCCATGTCACCACCGTCATTGCCGCGTAGATCGACCACTGCGGCACAGGCCTCTGGGTGGGCGGTCAGGCCCTGAGCAAGCGTGTCGGCATAGGCCTGGCCGTCATCATGGCGGCCGATGGAGGGCATGGTCGCGCGCAGGACGCCGTCCTCGAAGTCAACCGAAGGATCGATGCTTTCGGCGGCCTTTTCCTTTTCGGTGCTAAAGACCTTGGAATGCTTGCCGCCGGCGGCGTTGATGGCGGCATCGAGGAGCTCGGCGTTCGTGGGCTCCTCTGCAAAGGCCTCACGGGCGCGCTGGAATTCCTCACTCTCGCCATAGATTCCGGAGAGCGCTGCGGTATCCACCATCGCGGTGTTGATGCGCTTTTCGCTGGCATTAAAAAGAAACACGGGTTTTCCGAAGAATGCCCCGCCATAAGAGGGACCGAAGAAATACACGGCCGCGACCACGGCGATGAGAGCAACGACGAACAGGCCACCGAAGATTTTCAGTACAGTTTTCATTCTTTTCGCCCTCCCGTGCGCAACACGTAACCGCGGAGAGGCTCCACAATCACGATGGCAAGGAGCGTAACCAGCCAGCCCACTGCCAAGAAGCCGAAGGCCATGAGCAGACGGCCAAGAACGTCAACATCACTTTGCTCGACACTGGAGAAGAACATCAGCGAGGCGATGCCGCCACCGAAGAGGAAGCCGAAGAAGCTCAATCCCACCACGGGTCCCATGATGGTCAGAGCACCGGAGCGGAACTGGAAGCCGCGCGGCACGCCCATGAGATCCAGGGAGCGGATGAGCTCCTTGTCCTCAAAGATGCCGGAAACCTGCCCCAGAATGATGGATATGGTGGTCAGCGTGAAGCCGAAGATGAGGGTTAATAGAACACCGGTGGAGATGTCCTTGAACACCACGTTCATTCCGGGATCTTCCTTCAGGACTAGGGCCAATGCATCGGAGCCCAAGGGGGCGGCAACGAGGAAGCCCGCCAAGTAGCCGAAGAAGCCGATGGCCGCACTCCTCTTCCACGCCGGGCGCGCATTGCCGGCCACTCGCTGGCAGGCCACGAAGTGCGCGGTGCCGGGAAAGAGAGACATGATGTGTGCGCCGAGCTGCAAGATAAAAGGGGAAATGAGGTTGATGCTCATCACCATGCCAAACATGACCACGATGACCATGGCGGTCGGCGGGCCCGCTTTGCCGGAGAGCAACACACCACCGATACCCGCGATGATGAGGAAGACGATGACACGCCACCAGCGATAGGCCGCGGGCATCTGGCGCTTGGCCACACCCAGGGGGCTCACGCGCACGCGCTGCATGCCGACGAGTGCCGCACCGATGGCCAACACAAAGAGCACACCGGCCACGGCCAGATAACCCCACCACGGGAGGAGAATCTCGGATACAGCAATAGAACGCATCTGGAAGTCCACCTGCGTAAAGACCGGCGCGACGAGCAGGCTGATCAGCCCGCCCAGCACGATGCCGATGAGGGCTTGCAGGCCTGTCTCCACGATGGCCATGCGCTCCACCTGGCGGGAGCTCAATCCCAACAGGCGCAGGGTGGCCAGGCGCTGCTCTCGGCCTGAGGCGCCGAGGACAGCGGCTTGGGCTGTGAGGTTAAACAAAGCCGGAAGAATGAAGGCGCAGGCCAGCAGCGCCAGGGCAAACCACGGATACAGGAAGGCCTCCATCTCGTTGCCGAAGGCCTCTTTGAGCGCGGGCGCGGCCTCCTCGACGTGCTGGGCGCGCTGCCAAAACATCCAGGTGCCGCCCGCAACCAGGAAGGCAATGGCGGAACCAATGGTCAGGCTCACAATCGCCAACACCGAAACAATTCCGGTACCCGAGCGCGCGCGAATGGATTCGCGCTGCAGGTCAAAGACGAACGTCGCGGTGTTCATCGAATCACCTCGAGACGGCGGTCGTCGTGGATGATGCCATCGCGGATCTCCACGCGGCGCTGCATCCAGTCGGCCACCTTCGGGTCGTGCGTGACCATGACCAGGCTCGCCCCGGACTGGCGCACGATGGTGGTCAGCATCTGCATGACCTCGTGGCCCGTGGACTGATCCAGCGCACCGGTGGGCTCGTCGGCGAAGACCACGCCCGGAGAAGCCACCAGCGCACGCGCAATGGTCACGCGCTGCGCCTGACCGCCGGACACCTGCGCCGGGCGGCGCTCCGCCAAACCACCCAGGCCCAGCTGGTCCAGCAATTCCATCGCGCGCTTGCGGGCCGCACCCCGCCCCATACCGTTAAGCATCGCGGGCAGCGCCACGTTATCCACGTTGCTGAGCTCCGGAAGCAACTGGCCATCTTGGAAGACGAAGCCGAAGTTGTGCAGGCGGAGGCGGGAGCGGGGGCCGTCGCCAAGCGCGGAGAGCTCCTCATCCCCGTAGCGCACGCTGCCGTGCGTGGGGGTGAGCACGCCGGACATGCAGTGCAGCAGCGTGGACTTGCCGGAACCAGACGGCCCCATGACGGCCACGAGCTCGCCCGGTTCAACGTCGAGGGAGATTCCAGCGAGCACCGGGCCGCCGCCGAAATCCTTGGTGATGTCTGTCAGGGAAAGTGTCTGTGCCATGTCTCTCATTCCACCGTCTCGGGCCCTCTTAAAGAACAGCCCTAGCGTTGCTCTTTAAGGTAGTGCCAGCACTACCCCTTCCGCAGGGGCGGGCCACTATGCTGGGCCTGTGTTCCGAAGAAAGCCCCAGCCCACCAACCATGAGCAACAGCAAGCACAGAAGATTGCGCAGCTCACGGCCTCGCGCCGCGCCATCGCGGATGCCTATGAGGTGGAGCGCGCCCGCATCGAGCGCGATTTGCACGACGGCGCGCAGCAATACCTCGTGGCCGCGAGCATGAAGTTGGGGGAGGCTCTTCTCGACGCCCCCGCTGACCTCGCTGAGCTGCTCACCGCCGCCAAGCAGGACGTGGACCGCGGCCTGAATTCCCTGCGCGCCACGGTGCACGGTATCCACCCGCAGGTCCTGCAGGATCATGGTTTGGTGGCCGCGCTTGCCGACGCTGCTTCTTCCCACGGCCCCCACGTCAGCGTCTTCGCCCCGCATCCTTTGCCAAAGCTCTCCGCCTCCGTGCTGGCCTGCGGCTATTTCTTCGGAACGGAAGCTTTAACGAATGCGGCAAAGCACGCACCCGGCGCGCCGGTGTCCGTTTTAGTGACCGCGGATGCCTCCTTGAAAATCACCGTGGTGGATGAGGGCCCGGGTGGCGCACAGGTTGTACAAGGTCGCGGCTTGGCGGGGATGGCCGAGCGCCTCGCCGCTTTCGGCGGAGAAATGACCCTGTCTTCTCCCCCGGGCGGGCCCACCAGGGTGGCGTGCTCGATTCCTCTTCTTCTCGATCGCGGACAGTCAGGAGTGTAAGAAATGAGTTTGAGAATCGTCGTGGCGGATGATTCCGCCATTCTGCGCGAGGGCCTAGCCGGCCTTCTGGAGCGCCGCGGGCATTCGATTGTGGGCCAGGCGGATTCCGCGCCGGCGCTCGAGGCCGTGGTGGACAAGCTGCGCGATGAGCTTCCGGACATCGTCATCACGGACGTGCGCATGCCGCCGGGCATGGGCGATGATGGTTTGAAAGCCGCCGTGAACTTAAGAAACGCATATCCGGGTCTGCCCGTCATGGTGCTCTCCCAATATGTAGCGCCCGCATACGCGGTGGAGCTCTTCGACTCCCCTGATGCCGGCACCGGCTACCTTTTGAAAGACCGCGTCTCCGAGGTGCGGGACTTCCTCTCCAGCCTGGACGTGGTGGCCCAGGGCGGCACCGTCATCGATCCCACCGTGGCGCAGGCTTTAATGAGCTCTGGACGCAGCGGACTGGGCGAGCTCACCCCGCGCGAGCGCGAGGTGCTTGAATTGATGTCCCGCGGCAAGTCCAACAAGGACATCGCCGCCGAGCTCGTCCTTTCTTCCGCTGCGGTGGCCAAGCACGTCTCCAATATCTTTACCAAGCTGCGGCTGGATCCCAGCGAGGACAACCGCCGCGTCAAAGCCATCCTGGAGTACCTCTCAGCGCACCGCTAAACCGGCCTCTGCCGTTCTCCACACGGGTAGCAGCTGTATGCTTTCGCTCGTCGAGCACGCTACCTTGACTACGCTCACGGTGAATAAGGCCCAAATTTTCGCAATTTTTCGGCCTTATTTACCGTGAACGACATCAAACACCCCTCGCACACTCACACAAAGAACCGGTGCCACATCCACGGCGGGTCCAGATACCGTTTCGTTCCTTTTGCCACCCCGCGCACCTGCTCCACCACCTTGTCCAAATGATGCTCAATCGTGGTCGCGGTGAAGTGGAGCGGCGTGTAGCCGCGATGCACCACATCATTCAGCTTTTGGCGGTCAAGCTCGAATTGCCGGCGGTTCTCCCCTCTGTGGTAGGCGTAGCCGTCGACCTCTATGGCAATCTTGTGCTCTTCTAAAAGGAGATCCCACCGATAAGGGCCAATTTTCGCGTTGTTGAGCACCTTAAAGAAGGGCTCCAATGCACGAGTAAGGGCCCGCTCGGGCACACTGTCCGCACCGATGACTGCTTTCTCTAACACCCGCCGAGTGTGTTGCGGGAACCGCCGAAAGTCCATGGAGAGCAACTTCAGCCGCTTTTCCGCGTCCCTGCCAGACAAAAACGTTTCTAAGAACTTCACCGCATGCTTTTCTTCTATGGCTTCCACCGCCTGCAGTGGATTGCAGACGTTTATCCCGTCATAGGGGAATACCCCCTTTGGGCGGGCACGGCGACCGACATAAAAGCGCGTATCTACCAGCCCTTTTTCACGAATGAGCTGCAGTGGAAACTCTGGTTGGCGCTCAAGAAGCACCATCGCTGCGGAATATCCGTCCAACGCACTGTCTGGCCAATGCCGGCTGAGCACCTGTGCTAGCTCGTATGCCGTTGGTTCACGCGGCAGATACAGCCCCCGCGTAATTTTGATCGCCTCACCTTTAGCAGCTGCCGTTGAGCCTGCGCGGCCGACAATCTCCTCCATTGAGCCCCCTCCGATTGATTACCCCACCCCGTACTTCTCACGGTAGAGCGCCCCCGCCACCCACGCAAGCAAACCCCGTAAGCTGGTGCGCATGCAGAACGTACAACCCACCGAAGTACCCGAGAACGCCCAGCTCATCGACGTCCGCGAGGACCACGAATGGAACACCGAGCACGCCCAGGGCGCCACCCACATCCCGATGGGCGAACTCGTTGACCGAATCGATGAAATCGACCCCGACCGCGATATCTACGTCATCTGCCATGCAGGCGGGCGCAGCATGCAGGTCTGCCAGTACCTCGAGCACGCGAAAGGCTGGGACGTCATCAATGTCGACGGCGGCACGGACGCGTGGAAGGCCCAAGGTTGCCCCATGGTTTAATGCTCGCTTCTCCGAGCTGCAACTTGTGTGCGATTTCTACTTCGAACGCCAAGAAAGCGCCGGAAAGAAACGGCGCGGAACATCGCACAGTGTCTATAAAACCCCATGGCAGGGAGACCCCGGGTCAATATCCAAGAGGGGCGCAACGGGAAAGCAAAACCCTTCCAGATTCGCCAAGTTTTAGACGCCATCGACCGCCTCGATTAGGAGCAGACCATGAACCTCGCAGACAAATACACCTACCAAACCGCGTGGTCCGAAGAGGATGGAGAATTCGTTGCCACCGTCCTAGAGTTCCCCTCCTTGTCATGGCTCGACTCCACTGCAGCCACCGCTGAGTCCGAGCTGCGCATTCCTCAATCGCTCCACCGGAGACTCACCATTGAAGCCGAGCGAGAGGGCGTATCCCTCAACACCCTCATTGTTCAGAAGCTAGCCTCAGCATAAAACTAATGGGCTGCAACCCATGATTTAAGTTTGCCACCTTAGGCGCGTAGTATCGTCGGCATGCCATCATTGAATTCTGTATCCATCCCGACCGCGCTCTTGGAGTCCCCCTCCTTCCAGCTGGAGCGCCTCCGCCGCCGCACCCGCGAAGGCGTCGAGGCAGCGTTGCAAACGCAGAAGACCACCCTGCGCGAGTACTGGGTGCTCACCTGCCTCGTCGCGGAGGCCGCATCCTCCCAGTCCGCACTGTCGGAGACCTTGGCCATCGACGCCTCCGACATGGTGCGCCTGCTCGATTCCTTGGAGTCTCGTAACTGGGTCAAGCGTGAGCGCGATGCCAAAGATCGCCGCCGCCAAATCATTGCCTCCACCAAGAAGGGCGTGAAAGCCCACAAGGAGCTGGCCGTCCTGGTGTCGAAGGCCGAAGACGAGGCCCTCGACGAATCCACCAACAAGCAGCTCAAGCATCTGCGTAAGCTGGCCGCCGCCATCATCGCGGCGGACGCACCCGCCGATACCGAAAGCGGTGATGCTTAAATGACAGAGCCCGAAAACCTTCCTAGTACCGGGGGCCGCCACGCCCTCCGCACCGATGAACCCGCGACCCCGGCGATGCCCGAGCTCCCCGAACACTACCTCCTTGGTGATGAGGCCGCACCGGCGCGCACCTTGTGGGACATCGTTAAAACCACCGCTGAACAGTACCCCGAGGCCGCTGCCCTCGACGACGGTGAGATCCTCACCTACGCCGAGCTGCTTGCCGACGTCTCCGCATGGGCCACCGAGCTCTACGCCAGCGGAGTGCGTCGCGGCGACCGCATCGGCATCCGCATGACCTCCGGCAAGCGCGAGCTCTACCTGGCCATCCTGGCCACGCTCGCCGCCGGCGCGGCCTACGTGCCCGTCGACGCCGACGACCCCGATGAGCGCGCCGAGATGGTCTTCGGCGAAGCCGACATCGACGGCGTCTTCACCGACGAAGGTTTCCGCATGCTGCGGGAGGGCGGGGCGCGGATGGCGCGCCCCGCGTTCGACGAAAAAGATGGCGATGGAGATGGCGCCCCCTTCGACGAACCGCACCCCGAAGACACCGCGTGGATCATCTTCACTTCCGGATCGACGGGCAAGCCCAAGGGCGTGGCCGTGAGCCACCGTTCCGCGGCCGCCTTCGTGGACGCGGAGGCTGCCCTCTTTTTGGCGGATAGCCCGCACGGTCCCCTCGGCCCGGAGGACCGCGTCCTGGCCGGCCTCTCCGTGGCCTTCGACGCCTCCTGCGAGGAAATGTGGCTGGCCTGGGGTCACGGTGCTTGCTTGGTCCCGGCCCCGCGCTCACTGGTGCGCTCCGGCATGGACTTAGGTCCCTGGCTGATTCGCCGCGACATCACGGTGGTCTCCACCGTGCCGACCTTGGCCGGCCTCTGGCCCGCCGAGGCCTTGGACAACATCCGCCTCCTCATCGTCGGCGGCGAAGCCTGCTCCCAGGAGCTGGTGGACCGCCTGGCCACCGAGGACCGCGAGATGTGGAATACCTACGGCCCCACCGAGGCCACCGTCGTGGCCTGCGCGCAGCGCATGCTGCCGGGCAAGCCTGTATCGATCGGGCTGCCGTTGAAGGGCTGGGATCTGGTGGTCGTCGACAAGCACGGCGTCCCCGTGAACATCGGTGAGGTGGGCGAGCTCGTCATCGGTGGCGTGGGCCTGGCTGCCTACCTGGACCCGGTGAAGGATGCGGAGAAGTACGCGCCGCTGGAGTCCCTGGGCTGGGAGCGTGCCTACCGCACCGGCGACCACGTGCGCCTGGAAGAGGACGGCCTGTACTTCGTAGGCCGCGTCGATGACCAGGTGAAAATTGGCGGCCGTCGCATCGAGCTCGGTGAGGTGGAGGCCAACGTCGCCGCGTTGCCGAACGTGTATAACTCCGCCGTGGCTGTACAGAAGACACCGGGCGGCGAGTCCGTGCTCGTCGGCTACGTCTCCCTGGATGACCCTGATGCCGGATTCGACCACGAAGCGGCGCATGCCCGCCTAGCGGAATCTATGCCTGCCGCGCTCGTCCCGCGCATCTGCGTCATGGATGAGCTGCCGATTCGCACCTCCGGCAAGGTGGACAAGAAGGCACTGCCGTGGCCGCTGCCCGGCGTGGGCGTGGAGGCAGACGGCCTCAACCCCACCGAGCAGTGGCTGGCGGAGCTGTGGGTAGACACCCTGGGCGTGTCTGTCGAGGACGTCAACGCTGACTTCTTCTCCCTCGGCGGCACCTCCCTTGCCGCGGCGACCTTGGTCGGCCGCATCCGCGAGCGCTTCCCCACCGTGGCCGTGCGCGATCTCTACGACCACCCGCGCCTGGGCTCCCTGGCGGAGCAGCTTGCCGGTGCCGAGTCCGTCGAGGACGCCGGGCCCGCACGCGAGGTGAAGCCCGTCGGCGCCGGCACGCGCATCGCACAGACCCTTATCCAGATCCCAGTGATGACGCTGGCCGCCACGACATGGCTGGCGTGGCTGCTGCTGGGCTCTAACCTAGCGAACCTGTTGGGCGTGGAGTGGGCCATGACCACCCCGTGGTGGCTGGTCATCCTTCTCCTCGTCATCTTCGTCACCCCCATCGGCCGCATCCCCATCGGCGGTTTCGGCGCGCGGCTGATTACCGCCGGGATTAAGCCCGGCGACTATCCGCGCGGCGGCTCCACGCACCTGCGTATTTGGGCAGCGGAGCGCTGGGCGGATGCCTCCGGTTCGCGCTCAATCGCGGGTGCCACGTGGGTCAACAACTATGCCCGCGCGCTGGGAGTGAAGATGGGCCGCGGAGTGGACCTGCACTCGCTGCCGCCTGTAACGGGTCTGCTGACCTTGGGCAAGCACGCCGCGATTGAGCCCGAGGTCGATCTCTCCGGCTACTGGCTCGACGGCGATGTTCTGCATGTTGGTGCCATTGAGGTCAAGGAAGGTGCCCGCGTGGGCGCGCGCTCGACGCTGCTTCCAGGCACCGTCGTGGGCAAGGACGCCCACGTCGAGGCTGGCTCCACCGTCACCGGGCGCAAGAAGATCAAGGACGGCCAGCGCTGGTCCGGCTCGCCCGCCAAGAAGGTGGGCCGCTCCAAGCATCGCTTCCCGTCGCATGCCCCGAAGCGCCGCCCGTGGTGGGTAGCCATCTACGGCGCTACTTCTATCCTGCTGGCCCTCCAGCCCATCGTGGCGCTGGCCGTGGGTGCCGCCGTGGTCGTTGCCCTCATCGCGGTGACCGATGGTTCCCCTTACGTCGGCTCTATCTTCTTCGCTCCTCTCGGTGCCCTGGCGGCGTTTGCCACCTTCATGCTGCAAACCTGGCTGGGCGTGCGCATCCTCTCGCTGGGCATCAAGCCCGGCGTGGCACCGGTACGCTCTGCCAAGGGCTGGCGCCTGTGGGCCATCGAGCGCCTGATGGATGATGCCCGCACGCAGCTCTTCCCCATCTACGCCTCGCAGCTCACCCCGGCGTGGCTGCGTTCGCTAGGTGCGACGATTGGAAAGGACGTGGAGATTTCCACGGCCGTCATGGTGCCCAAGCTCACCGAGGTCAAGGACGGCGCCTTCTTGGCGGATGACACCATGATTGGCGGCTATGAGCTCGGCGGCGGTTGGATGCTCACGGGTGAGACCAAGGTGGGCAAGCGTTCCTTCGTGGGCAACTCCGGAATCACCGGACCCGGCCGCAAGCTGTCGAAGAACTCGCTGGTGGCGGTGCTGTCCTCGACGCCGAAGAAGACCAAGTCCGGTGCCAACTGGTGGGGTTCCCCGCCGGAGCGCATGCGCCGCGTGGAGGCCCACGTGGACGGTGTGGAGGGCGAGTCCCTCACCTACAACCCGGGCTTTGGGGTCAAGGCCGCGCGTGGTGCGATTGAGACCATGCGCCTGCTGGCGCCGATGACCTCGGCCATGCTGCTGGCGGGCACGTTGGCCACGCTTTACGCGCTTGCCGACGCCCTCGGCATCGCCGCCGCCTGGGTCCTCGGCGGTGTCATCCTCATGGTGGCCGGCGCTATCGCGATGGCGATCACCGTGGCGGTCAAGTGGATCTGCGTGGGCACGCAGACAGCTGGCGACCACCCGCTGTGGTCCGCCTTCGTGTGGCTCAACGAGCTGCAGGACACCTTTGTGGAGGCGGTTGCCGCCCCGTGGTTCTTCACCCACACCTATGGCATGGGTGAAATCAACCAGGGCCTGCGTGCGCTGGGCGTGACGATTGGCCGCGGCGCCTGGATCGACTCCTACTGGTTCCCAGAGACGGACCTGTGCTTCGTGGGCGAAGGCGCCTCCGTCGGCCCGGGCACCGTGGTGCAAACGCACCTCTTCCAGGACCGCGTCATGAGCCTAGATACCGTCACCATCAAGGCCGGCGCTACCCTGGGCTCGCATTCGGTGGCGCTGCCGGCCTCGGTCATCGGCAGCGTGGCAACCGTTGGCCCCGGCTCGCTGGTCATGCGCGGCGACCAGGTCCCGAGCAACTCCGAGTGGCAGGGCAACCCGATTGAGCCCTGGAAGCACTAGATAGGCAAAGAAAGGAGGCGGCAGGATTTCCTGCCGCCTCCTTTCTTTATGCGTGGAGACTAGTCACCGATCTGGTCGCGTCCACGCTTGACGATCTTGTCATCCACCTGGTCAACGAGCTCGTGGTCCTTGTTGGTGTATTCAAACTTGGAGAGCACGTAGCGCATCGCGTTAATGCGGGCACGCTTCTTGTCGTTGGACTTGATGGTGATCCATGGAGACTCTTCAGTATCGGTGTAACGGAACTGCTCCTCCTTGGCGCGGGTGTAATCATCCCACTTATCTAGAGAAGCCAAGTCCATGGGCGAAAGCTTCCACTGACGAACCGGGTCGATCTGGCGGATGGCGAAGCGGGTGCGCTGCTCCTTGCGGGTCACGGAGAACCACAGCTTAGTCAGCGAAATGCCGGAGCCGAGAATCATGTTCTCCAACATCGGTACCTCGCGCAGAAACTCTGCGTGCTGGGATTCCGTGCAGAAGCCCATGACGCGCTCCACGCCGGAGCGGTTGTACCAGGAGCGGTCAAAGAAGACGATTTCACCGCCGCATGGGAAGTGCTGAATATAGCGCTGGAAGTACCACGACGTGGACTCGCGCGGGGACGGCTTCTCCAGCGCCACGGTGCGTGCACCACGCGGGTTGAGGTGCTCGTTAAAGCGCTTGATGGTGCCGCCCTTACCTGCGGCATCACGGCCCTCAAAGAGGATGATGTGGCGCTGGCCGGTCTCCTTGGTCCAGTTTTGCCACTTCAGCAGCTCGATCTGCAGGGAGCGCTTGATGGACTCGTACTCATCGCGCGTCATGCGCTCTTCGTATGGGTAGTTCTCGCGCCAGGTCTCAACCGGCGAGCCATCCGGCATGATGAGCGTGGGATCGTCTTCATCAGAGTCATCGACGACGTAGCCGTCGGTCTGTGCAAGGTCGATCTCGGGGAGTTCGTCGTCTTTAATGTCAGCCATGCCAATAATTCTATCTATGAAACAGGCATCCGGCGCGATAAAACTGGTTGCCGCCGCCCAATTTACCCCCGTCGTGGCAAACGGGCGGCAGCAGCCGCCCAGAATGTACGTTTCTCACAAATAGTGCCCCCAAAACTCGAAGATCTGGGGCCTTAGTTGATCGATCCGTACCCATCCCGAGTACGCGATGGTACGTTTTCGCGTGCAGGGCTCGGAAAGCGCGGGATCTCAAGGGCATGTTTGCGAAAACGTACCGCGCCACTGCGCAGCCGGTCGAGGTGCGAGTTCTGGAAATGAGAAACCCCGCTGCCCAAGGTGGGTCAGCGGGGTTAAACGCTTAGTTCTGCGTGAACAGCGTGCTGCTTAGAGCAGGCCGATCAGCTTCTTGGCGCCGGAAGCCATGTCGCCCAGGTTGTAGAGGACGTCCAGGATCAGGCCGATGATGCCGGTGGAAGAGAAAGTACCCATTTTTATCTCCTTGGGATTGAAAGTGTGTGTTCAGTGCGCCCTTAGAAAGGGCACAAGATTACTTCTTGGAGGACAGGGCCTCAAGAGCGTCGGTGTTCGGCTTGACGTCGAAGCTCTCAGCGGTAGCAGCACCGGAGATAGCGTCGAATGCGCCAGCGAAGCCCTTGAAGAGGTTCTTGATGCCGGAAGCGAAGTCAGCGAAGTTGCCCAGCTGATCAGCAACGAAAGAAAGATCCATTATGGTCTCCTTTTGTGAAGTCCGGACTCAGAAGTGCCCGGAGGGGGTTTGCGGTTTTGCAGACACCCTCAGCGGGCGTCACAGGAAACTATTTTGGCACACCTCCCCGACTTTGCAAGCAAATACGAGGGTTAATTTTTCGCGTGAAGTTTGGCGGGAATTAGACATTCAAAGAGAGTTATTTATTCACCCGCCGTTAACCTAACCAGCAACAACGCCCCTAACTGCGGAAATAAACAGCGACAGGCGCGAGGCTCCAAGAAATTTACCGCAGAACGTAACGCTAGCCGCTTCGCTAGCGATTCATAGGCCCAACGAACAAAGCAAAGACGCGAAATATTTTTCGCGCGAACACGCTCACTTACCCCCAACCGGGGTAGATTAAGGATACGAAAAGGTCTCAGAATAAAGAACGCTCCCCACGGTTGACCGTGGGGAGCGTTTCCTTTGCTACGGACTGAGACCACGAGACGCCTCAGCCTGGGGAGCTAGGTTCTAGAAGCCCATGCCGCCCATTGCTTCAGGATCCGGCATGCCAGCGCCTGCACCGGCCGGCTCCGGCTTGTCAGCCACAACCGCCTCGGTGGTCAGGAACAGGGCAGCAATGGACGCAGCGTTCTGCAGTGCAGAACGGGTGACCTTGACCGGGTCATTAATACCCGCAGCCATGAGATCTACATACTCGCCAGTAGCCGCGTTTAGGCCCTGGCCAGCTGGCAGGGAAGCCACCTTGTCGGCGACCACGCCCGGCTCCAGACCAGCGTTCTGGGCAATCTGCTTCAGCGGAGCAGACAGTGCCTCGCGGACAATCTTGACACCGGTTGCCTCGTCACCAGTGAGGTCGGAGAGGGAATCCAGAACCTCTGCTGCCTGCAGCAAGGCCACGCCACCGCCGGCGACGATGCCCTCTTCAACGGCTGCCTTCGCGTTGCGGACAGCATCCTCGATGCGGTGCTTGCGCTCCTTGAGCTCGACCTCGGTAGCGGCACCGACCTTGAGGACTGCCACGCCGCCGGCCAGCTTGGCCAGGCGCTCCTGCAGCTTCTCGCGGTCGTAGTCAGAGTCGGAGTTCTCAATCTCGGCGCGGATCTGCTTGATGCGGCCGTCGATCTGCTCCTGGGAACCAGCGCCTTGAACGATGGTGGTCTCGTCCTTGGTCACGACAACCTTGCGTGCCTGGCCGAGGTACTCGATCTCAGCGGTCTCCAGGGACAGGCCGACCTCCTCGGAGATGACCTGGCCGCCGGTGAGGATAGCCATGTCCTGCAGGGTGGCCTTGCGGCGGTCGCCAAAGCCCGGAGCCTTCACTGCGACGGACTTGAAGGTGCCGCGGATCTTGTTGACCACGAGGGTGGACAGGGCCTCGCCCTCAACATCCTCAGCGATAATCAGCAGCGGCTTGCCGGTCTGCATGACCTTCTCCAGCAGCGGAACGAGGTCCTTAATGTTGGAGACCTTGGAGGAAACGAGCAGGATGTACGGATCCTCGAGGACAGCCTCCTGGCGCTCCATGTCGGTAGCGAAGTAGCCAGAGATGTAGCCCTTGTCGAAGCGCATGCCTTCGGTGACCTCAAGGTCAACGCCGAAGGTGTTGGACTCCTCAACGGTGATAACGGAATCCTTGTTTACAGAGCCGTTGCCCACGGTGTACATAGCCTCGGCGATCTTCTCGCCGATTGCCGGGTCAGCGGCGGAGATGCCAGCGGTGGTGGCGATCTCTTCCTGGGTCTCTACTTCCTTCGCGGAGGAGAGCAGGGAGTCAACAACCTTCTTGGTGGCGGCCTCGATGCCGCGCTTGATGCCCATCGGGTTGGAACCAGCGGCTACGTTGCGCAGGCCCTCACGGACGAGAGCCTGCGCCAGAACGGTAGCGGTGGTGGTGCCGTCACCGGCGACGTCATCGGTCTTCTTGGCTACTTCCTTGACCAGCTCTGCGCCGATCTTCTCGTACGGGTCCTCGAGCTCGATCTCGCGCGCGATGGAGACACCGTCGTTGGTAATGGTCGGGGCGCCCCAGGACTTCTCCAGGACGACGTTGCGGCCCTTGGGGCCGAGGGTGACCTTGACGGCGTCGGCAAGCGTGTTGAGACCACGCTCGAGGCCGCGACGTGCCTCTTCATCGAAGGCAATGATCTTTGCCATGTGTTTGTGCTCCTTAAGCTTTGTTGAGGACGACACTCACGTCTGGATCTATGACGGACGCCCGCGACGGCACGGCTGGCGAGTGTTCTCCAGCCCCAACCACATAGATGATTTTGATTCATTTCTGGCACTTGCCATGTGGAAGTGCTAGCGACCATTCTGGCACTCAGACCTAGCGACTGCAAGATTCAACACGAACGGGCGGTGCGAAAGCACCGCCCGTTAGAAACGAACCGCCCGTTAGAAACGAACCGCCCGCTAGATCGGACTGCCCGTCACAACGAAGTCTCTGACGCGTTTAAGACGCAGCTTTCTTCGCCGTCCACTTATACGCCGCGGCAATGCCGGCAACGAAGAGGATGACGCCAACGAACTTGGCTGCCGTTCCGCCCTCGAAGATCTCCAGCGGGGACTCGCCGCCCGACGCCGCGATGATGCCCGCATTGACCACGCCGAAGAGCGACTCACCCACGATGAGGCCGGTGGCCAGCAGCGTGCCCATGCGCTTGGCAAAGTCCGGCTTGGTCTGGCGGGCCGCCCACCGGTTGTAGAAGTAACCCAAGAAAGCGCCGATCGGCACCACAATGGTAATGGCTGCCGGCAGGTACATGCCCATGCCCACGGCCAGCGGCGACAGGGAGTACTTGTCGGTGAAGTGGCGCAGGCACTCGTCCACGATGATGATGACGGCACCAATTGCCGCGCCCAGACCGATGAGATCCCACGGCAGGGAGTTATCGAAAATGCCGGAGGCCACCGAGGACATCAGCGCGGCCTGCGGTGCAGCCAGCGCGTCCTCACCAGCGCCTTCCATGCCTTGGAAGCCGAAGCCGGTGAGCATGACCTGTAGAATCGGCGGAATCACCAGGGAACCGAAAAGGACACCGATAATGAGCGCTACCTGCTGCTTCCACGGCGTCGCGCCGACCAGCTGACCGGTCTTGAGGTCCTGCAGGTTGTCGTTGGAAATCGTCGCGATACCGAAGACAATGGCCGCGGTAAACAGCGTGTAGGCCACCAGCGACAGTGGCTCCGCGTCCGTCCCGCGGGTCACGGCGGCAATAATCAGCGCGGCGGCGATGACCGCGATGATGCCGATGGAGGAAATCGGCGAGTTGGAGGCACCGATGAGGCCAGCCATGTAGCCGCACACCGATGCGATAATAAGGCCCACAAGCAAGGTAAAGAGCACGGAAACCGTGATGAGGACGGCCATGTGGTCGTGAATATCGGTGCCACGCACGAAGTTCCACAGCAGCAGACCAATCGGAATCATCAGGACCAGGATGGTGCCAATGACGTAGGGCGCCGGAATATCGCGCTCCTCCACCGCTACGTGCTGGCCGCCCTTGCGGTCACGGGAGGAGGCGAAGGACTCAGCCATGCCCTTGGCAATCGGGCCGGTGATCTTGATCAGCGTCCAGATCGCGGCGATAGCCATGGTGCCCACGCCGATGAAACGAATCCGGCCGGAGAAGACGGAATCAACAGTGTCCATGAGCGTCGCCGGATCGCCCAGGGCCTCACCACCGGTGAGGATGGGCAGCAGGATGAGGTAGGAGATGACGACGCCGACGAGCATGGCAATACCCACGGCCAAGCCCACGAGGTGACCCACGCCGACCAGCGCCAGCGAGAGGGAGCTACCCAGCGTCGTCGCGCCAGGGCCCAGCTTGAAGTAGGTGGCCACCTCCGAGGCGGCCGCCTTCATAGCCGCCAGCAGCGCCATGACGGCAGAAAGGATGCCGCCAAAGAGGATGACGTGCAGGCCCTTCGAGTTCTCTTCGTGGGCGGCCTCACCCTCCTCACCGGTGCTATCGCCCACCTTGAGGACCTCCGCCGCAGCCACGCCCTCCGGGTAAGGCAGGTCCGAGCCCGTCACCAGCGCACGGCGCAGCGGGATGGAGTACATCACGCCGAGCACACCGCCGATGGCGCACACCGCGGCGGTATCGATAAAGGAAAAGCCCTGCCAGTAGCCCACCATGACCAAGCCCGGGAGCACGAAGATGATCGCGGACAACGTGCCGGCCGCCGAGGCGATGGTCTGCACGATGTTGTTTTCTTTGATGTTGTGCCCGGCAAAACGGCGGAGCACCGCCATGGAAATCACGGCGGCAGGAATGGACGTAGCGAACGTCAGGCCCACCTTGAGGCCCAGATACACGTTGGCGGCGGTAAAGATAAGAGTAATGAGCCCACCAATGATGATGCCGCGCAGCGTGAGCTCGCGGAGCGTGGACTGGGAACCTTCGGCGGTGGTAGACGCCATGTCAGGTCCTTTCTAAAAAGAACTTATAAACAATATGGACTAGAACCGTGCATATGTTACTACCTAGCGGCCGGTAGGCCGAGTTGAGGATCCGAGTAGGTTGGAGTGCATGACCAAGATTTCTGAGTTTGTGAACAACGACCGCGACACTATTTTCAACCAGCTCAAGGAGCTCGTCTCCTTCAATTCCGTCCACAACGAGCCGGGCCTAGAGGACCAGACCGCGAAGGCGGCGGAGTGGGTCCACGCCGCGCTTGTCGACGGCGGTTTCACCCCCGAGGCCATCACTACCGCTGATGGTTCCACGGCGATCGTCGCCAAGCGCCCCGGCAAGGAGGGCGCGAAGACGGTGCTGCTGTACTCGCACTACGACGTGGTTCCTGCCGGAAACCCCGACGCGTGGGAGTCGGATCCCTTCACGCTGACCGAGCGCGATGGCCGCTGGTACGGCCGCGGCGCCGCTGACTGCAAGGGCAACGTCGCCATGCACCTGGCGGCGCTGCGTGCGCTCGACGCTAACGGCGGAACCGACCTCAACCTCACCGTGCTTATTGAGGGCTCCGAGGAACGCGGCGGCGAGGGCCTGTCCGCACTCATCGAGGAGCGCCCCGAGCTCTTCGCGGCCGATGCGATCCTCATCGCCGATGCTGGCAACGCCAAGGTAGGTGTTCCGACGCTGACGACCTCCCTGCGCGGCGGCTCGCAGATCAACGTCAAGGTCTCCACCCTCCACTCGGCCGTGCACTCCGGCCAATTCGGCGGCGCGGCTCCCGACGCCGTCAAGGCGCTCATGCGCGCGCTGGATTCCCTAACGGATGAGTATGGCCGCACGACTATCGACGGCGTCGATTGCGAGGGCACCTGGCCTCTGGCTGAGGGCCAGGACACCGCCTACACCGAGGAGAATTTCCGCGCCGACGCCCAGATGCTCGAGGGCACCGAAGTCATGGGCGCAAAGGACCCGGCCGGTACCACCGCCATCGCGGATATGATTTGGGCCCGCCCGGCCGTGACCATCACCGGCTTTACCTCCACCCCGGTTGCCGAGGCCGTCAATGCCGTGCCGGCCACCGCAGAGGCCAACATCAACTTGCGTACCCCGGCCACCATGGATCCCCGCGCCACCGCGGAGGCCGTTGCCGAGCACCTGAAGAAACACGTCCCGTGGGGCGCACACATCGAGGTCACCATCCTGGAGGCCAACCTGGGCTTCGAAACCGATCCGTCCAAGCCCGCCGTAGCCCTGCTTGGCGAGTGCCTGGGCGAGGCCTACGGTTCCGAGACCATCACCCAGGGCATGGGTGGCTCCATCCCACTGACCGTGGAGCTGCAGGAGAAGCACCCGAACGCGGAGATCGCACTCTTCGGCGTCGAGGAGCCGCAGTGCACCATCCACTCTGCCAACGAATCGGTCGACCCGACCGAGATTGAAAAGATCGCCATCGCTGAAGCGCTCTTCCTGCAACGCTTCGCCTAAGCGCACCACAGCGTCGCACCTCGTGGCCCGGGTATCCCGGGCGGGCAGCGCAATGCCCCTCCACCCCGGGCCGCTGGCGACGTGGCGGAACGCCAACAGGAGGGGCATATATAACTGTATGAAACGAAAATGTGAAAATAGGGATTTCAGACTGTATCGTGAGCACTAGTAGACGCCCGCCAGTGCGCTGGGTTTAGCACAGTCCCCCGACAAGGAAAGGACGCCACCGCAACCTCGTGCTCACTCTCTTTTGCGCCTTGGTACTAACCACCATCGCCGCTCCATTCCTTATTTTTTACCTCGGCCGCCGCTCCTTCGGTCTCTTGGCAATCGTGCCCGCGGTTGGGTTCTTCTGGGTGCTCCAACGGCTGACCGATGGCACGCTGCGCGACGGCAACCAGCTGGCCTATGACCTCAACTGGATGCCAGCAGCGCACCTCAATGTCAGCTTCCGCATGGATGCGCTTTCCGCGTTATTCAGCCTCATCATCCTAGGCGTAGGCGCCCTGGTCCTGCTCTATTGCTGGGGCTATTTCGACCACTCCCGACGGCGCCTCGCCCTCTTCAGTAGCCAGATGGTGGGCTTTGCCACGGCCATGTATGGCCTGGTGATTTCCGATAATTTCCTGCTGCTCTACGTCTTTTGGGAAATCACCTCCCTGCTGTCTTTCCTCTTGGTGAGCTATTACGGCGAGCGAGCCTCGTCACGTCGCTCAGCGCAGCAGGCACTCATGGTCACCGTCCTGGGCGGTCTCGCCATGCTCGTGGGCATTACCCTCCTCGGCCGGCAGACCGGCGCGTGGTCTTTCAGCAGCATCGCCGCCACCGAGGACCTCGCCAACACGCCCTACCTCACCGTGGCTATCGTGCTGATTCTCTGTGGTGCGCTCTCCAAGTCCGCCATCGCCCCAGCCCACTTCTGGCTGCCCGGCGCCATGGCTGCACCGACCCCGGTCTCGGCCTACCTGCACTCCGCGGCCATGGTGAAGGCCGGCATCTACCTCGTCGCACGCCTTGCCCCTTCGGTGCATGACATCCCCACCTGGCACCTCGTGGTCCTCCCTTTGGGTGCCTTCACCATGCTGCTCGGCGGCTGGATGGCGCTCAAGCAACGTGACCTCAAACTAATCCTGGCCTACGGCACCGTCTCGCAGCTGGGGTTTATCACCACCATCATCGCCATCGGCTCCCGTGAAGCCATGCAGGCGGGACTGGCGCTGACCTTCGCACACTCCCTCTTCAAAGCCGCGCTCTTCATGATCGTCGGCGCGATTGACCACTCGGCGGGCACCAGAGACATCGACAAGCTCGCAGGTCTGGGCAAGAAGAATCCCGCGCTGTATGTCCTGGCCATCCTCCCCGCGATGTCCATGGCCGGTATCCCGCCCCTGCTGGGTTTCGTGTCCAAGGAAGCCACGCTCGAGACCATCATGGGCGAGGAGCTTCTGGTCGGCATGCCGCGCAACATGCTGCTTGTCACCGTCGTCGTCGGTTCCGCGCTGACGATGGCCTACGCGCTGCGCTTTTTGTGGGGCGCGTTCTCCTCCAAGGGCCAGGACGAGCCCTCTGAGGCGGTAGCACACATGCACCACATCGGCCCCTTCCTGTGGATCCCACCGGCGGTGCTGACGCTGCTCACCATCTTCTTCGGACTGCTGCCGCTGCCGCTTTCCCACGGCATCACGCAGCACTTGGACAACACCTTTGAGGCACAGGACGCCTCCGAGCTCGCCCTGTGGCATGGCTGGACCATCCCGCTGCTGCTCTCCGTGATCATTATCGCTGCGGGTTCCCTCCTCCACTGGCAGCGTCAGGCGCTCACCAAGGCCCAATTCACCTACCCAGCATTGGGCTCTGCCGACGATGCTTACGACGCCATCATCAACGCCCTGCGCCAGCTCTCCCTGCGCATTACCGCCTCCACGCAGCGCGGTTCGCTGCAGTTCAACCTCACGGTCATTTTCGCCACGCTCATGGTGCTGCCCATCGTCATGCTCATCAACGGTGATATCACCAACGTGCGCATGATCGTGGCCGAGAACCCCTGGCAGGCCATCGCCGCGGTGATCATCATCATCGCCGCCGTGGCCGCCACGGTGCTGGATAACCGTCTCTCCGGGGTCATCCTGGTGGGTGTGACCGGCTACGCCTTGTCCTTCATCTTTGCGCTGCAGGGCGCGCCGGACCTGGCGCTGACGCAGCTCCTCGTGGAAACCATCATCATGGTGCTCTTCATGCTGGTGCTGCGCCGTATGCCGGCCAATACCGAGTGGAAGCAGGACCCCAAGACCGGCCGCCTGCGCGCCTGGCTGGCGGTAGGCGTAGGCCTTGCCGTCACCGTGGTGGGTATGTTTGCCATCAACGCTCGGCGCGAGGAGCCCATCTCGCAGTACATGCCGGAGCTGGCCAAGGAGATTGGCCACGGCGCCAACACGGTCAACGTCCTGCTCGTGGACCTGCGCGCGTGGGATACCTTCGGCGAGATCACGGTACTCGTCATTGCCGCAACGGGTATTGCGTCGCTGATTTTCCGCACGCAGAGCTTTACCCGCGCCTCCCGCCGCCCGACCTTGCAGGTCACCGGGCGCCGCTGGCTGGCTGCAGGCGTGGAATCGGAGAAGGCGCTCAACCGCTCGCTCATGGTGGACGTGAGCACCCGCATCCTCTTCCCCTCGATGATGGTGCTGTCCCTGTACTTCTTCTTCGGCGGCCACAACGCCCCCGGCGGCGGTTTTGCCGGCGGCCTCGTAGCCGCTCTCGCGCTGATCCTGCGCTACCTGGCTGGCGGCCGCGAGGAGCTCGAAGAGGCGCTGCCTCTCGACGGCGGCCGCACCATGGCGGTAGGCCTGTTGCTCTCCCTCAGCGCCGTCATTACCCCGATGCTCTTGGGCTACCCGCCGCTGACCTCTGGGTACACGAAGGTAGGCATACCGCTCATCGGTGATGTGTCGCTGCCGTCCGCGCTGATTTTCGACGCCGGTGTCTACCTCATCGTCATTGGCCTCACGCTCTACGTGCTGTCCTCCCTGGGCGCAAAGCTCGATGAGGAAGAAGAGATGCGTAAGCAACGCGCCCGCGATCGCGCACGCTCCCTGGCCCGCCGCGCACAAGCAAAAGAAACCGCTGCCACGCCAGAGAAAGGACACGCCTAATGGATGCCAACCTCATGCTCCTGCTCGCTGCGGGCGTGCTCTGCGGCACCGGAGTCTACCTGTTGCTCGACCGCGCGATGACCAAGATGCTGCTCGGTATCTTGCTGCTGGGCAATGGCGCGAACCTCTTCATGCTCATGGCTGGCGGCCAGGCGGGCTCGCCGCCTATCGACGGCCGAACCTCCCTCCCCTACGGCGATCAAATCGCCGATCCGCTGGCCCAGGCGATGATCCTCACGGCCATCGTCATTTCGATGGCACTGACCGGCTTCATCCTCACCTTGGCCTACCGCCAATATCGCTACCGCACCGCGGACGTGATTGAGGACGACACCGAGGACACCGCCATCGCGGCGATTGCCTCGCGCCCGGGCAATGCTTCAGCCGCCCCTGACCACGACGCGTCTAATGACCCGACCACCGGCCGCACCACCAAGGAAGGCGATAAGTTTGGCCCCGAGTTCTTCGAGGCTCCTGTGAAGGAGGCGACCGATGAGTGAGACCATCTCGCCCCTCGTGGAACTGTTGCTGCCGTATATCAGCTACCTGATCCCCCTGCCGATCATCATCCCGGCCTTGGCTGCCGCGCTGGCGATGCTCTTTGCTCGCAATACCAATGCGCAGCGCCGCATCGCTTTCTTCTCCCTGCTCACGCTCGCCACTGTGAATGCCGCTCTGATTTTCATCGCGGATACCACCGGCATTCAAACCCTGCAGGTGGGCGGCTGGGACGCCCCGGTGGGCATCACGCTGGTGGCGGACCGTTTGTCCACGGTCATGCTCTTTACCTCCTCCGTCGTCCTGTTCTCCGTCATGTGGTACGCCATCTCACAGGGCGTGCGCGACGGCACGAAGGACGAGCCGGTGGCGACCTTCCTGCCCACCTACATGCTGCTGACCATGGGCGTGAACGTGTCCTTCCTGGCCGGTGACTTGTTCAACCTCTATGTGGGCTTCGAGATCTTCCTCGTGGCCTCCTACGTTCTGCTGACCCTCGGCGCCTCACCGGCGCGCGTGCGGGCCGGCGTGGGCTACGTCATGGTCTCCATGGCGTCCTCACTCATCTTCGTGCTGGCTTTGGCCTATGTCTACGCCACGGTGGGCACGATGAACATGGCCCAAATTGGAATCCGGATGGAGGATATCCCGGCGGGCACCCGCTCCGCAGTTTTCGCCGTGCTGCTCATTGCCTTTGGTATTAAGGCTGCCATCTTCCCTCTCGATGCTTGGCTACCGGACTCCTACCCCACCGCCCCTTCGCTGGTTACCGCCGTCTTCGCGGGCCTGCTCACCAAGGTTGGTGTCTACGCCATCATCCGCGCGCGCACCTCAATCTTTACCGATGGTGGGCTGGACGGTCTGCTCATGTGGGTCGCACTGGCCACGATGTTAGTGGGCATTTTGGGTGCTATCGCCCAATCGGATATCAAGCGATTGCTGTCCTTCACGCTGGTCAGCCACATCGGCTATATGATCTTCGGCGTTGCCCTCGGAACCGCGCAGGGCTTGTCGGGCGCCATCTTCTACGCGGTTCACCACATTTTGGTGCAGACCGCGCTGTTCCTGGTGGTGGGCCTCATCGAGCGCCAAGCCGGCACCTCCTCGCTGCGACGCTTGGGCTCCCTGATCTACACCGCGCCGCTCATCGCGATTTTGTACTTCATCCCGGCCATGAACCTGGGGGGTATCCCGCCCTTCTCCGGATTCCTGGGCAAGATCATGCTGCTCCAAGCCGGCGCGAATGAGGGTTCCTGGCTGTCCTGGGTCCTCATCGGCGGCGCGGTGATCACCTCCCTGCTGACCCTGTACGTCATGATCCTCGTGTGGGCCAAGGGTTTCCTGCGCGACCGCGGCGATGCACCCGAGGGCAACCTCGCCATGGTTCGCCCTTCTCCACTGGGTGAAGTCACCGAGTACGTCGAGTTGGAGGAGCGCGATGACGTCGGCCGCGTGCCCTTCGGCATGCTGGCGTCTACCTCGCTGCTCGTCATCGCATCGGTATCGATGTCCTTCCTGGCGGGCCCCATTTCCGGTGTCACCACCCGCGCGGCCACCTCGGCGCAGGATGATTCCATCTACCGTTATGCCGTCCTGGGTAATTCCGCCGAGGACCCGACGCGCCACTTAGACCCCGCTGAACGCTACGAGGAGGGCGCGGATTCGCGAAAGAACCGGAGCCAGCCCCTCCCGGATCCGGAACCGGTGGCACCGACCACGAGGACGTCGCCAAGCACTACGGCTACACTCTCCACGACCGTGGACGACGATGAAAAGGAGGTGTCGCGATGAGGTTCTCCGGTATTAAGCACCGCTTCCGGCCGTGGTTCATGGTGTGGATCGTCGTCATGTGGTGCATGCTCATGGGCGAAGTCACCGTAGCGAACCTGGTGGGTGGCCTGCTCGTCAGTCTGTTCATCGTCTTTGCGCTGCCCCTGCCGGCCATGCCCGTGGCGGGGATTTCGGTGAGCTGGGGCAAACTGATCGTCTTCATGGCGCAGTGGTTTGTGGAGCTGATGGAGGCCTCCATCATGGTCGGCTGGCTGGCGGTGCGCCCGCAGCCGGTGCCAAAGACGGCAATTGTGAAGCTGCCGATGCGCGTGGAGAACGAGTTCGTTCTCTCGCTGGCGGTCAGCCTCTACAACCTGCAGCCCGGCGGCACGGTCTCCGATATCGATATTGCCAACCGCATGTTGACCATCCACCTGCTGAACGCCGATTCCGAGGAGGATCTGGAGCGCGAAATCGCGGCCGTACGCAAGCTCGAGGCCGATATGATTGCCATCTTTGAAAGGAGCCACCCCTGATGGATACGGACCTGTATAACATCCTGCTCACCGTGGCCGCCGGCTTCCTCGTGGTGGCATTCCTCATCACCACGTGGCGCATCGTCATCGGCCCCAACTCGCTCGACCGCCTCATCGCTATGGACGGGCTCGTGGCCATGTTCCAATGCGCCCTGGCCACCTATATCTGCTGGACACTGGACACGACGGTCTCCAACGCGATGATCGTCGTGGCGCTCCTCGGCTTCATCTCCACGGTTTCTGTCACCCGCTTTAGGAAGAGGGATTCATGAGTTACGCACTTGTTGCCGATGTCCTCTCCATCATCCTCATCCTCGTCGGCTCCATCCTCATCTTGGCTGCCGCAATTGGCGTGGCGCGCTTTAAGGACACGATGGCGCGCGTGCATGCCATCGCCAAACCACAGACCACAGGGCTCATCTTCACCATCGTGGGCGCGATCATCAAGGTGACGGGTTCGGAGAGCTTCAGCGTGGCTGAGCGCGGCGACTTGGGCATCTTGGTGCTGCTTGTCCTTTTCGCCATGATCACCAGCCCGGTGACCGCACAAAGAACCACGCGTATCGCTCGCCGCGAGGGTCTGTACGGCACGCCGGATTCGATGACACGCAACGAGAGCCCGGCCGCGCGTTCGATGCGCCGAAAGTAAGGACACGGCACCTTTCTGCCGGGAAATGAGGGGACAATAATATAGGCTGCAAAAGGCACTAATAGGTGGTCAGGCGAGGAGAGTCGACGTGAAAAAGCTGCAAGGCGTACCAACGATGTGTGCTGTCCTCGCACTGGGCATCGCAGTGATGGTGTACAAGATCATCCAGTTCGATGGCCACAAGGCCTTCACCTTCATCCTCCCCTTCGACCTCGCCATCTACCGCATGGCCGGCGAAGATCTCAACGCCGGTGGCCTGCTCTACGACGCCCCCTATATCTTTGAATTCCCCTTCACTTACCCACCCTTTGCGGGCCTGCTGTTCAAGGTCTTGCCGTTCTTCAGCAAGGACGCGCTGACCATTATCTGGCCCTCGCTCATGTTCTTGGCTGTGCTGGCCATCATCATCATGATCTTCCGCGAGCGGGGCGTGAAGATGACCCCGGCGGCCGTCCTCATCGCGGTGCTGCTTACCGCGCTGACCCCGGCGAATGAGACGATGCACGGGTCGCTGTACTACGGGCAGGTCAACGTCTTCCTCATGCTGCTCGTGGCCTTTGACTTCCTGCCCATCAAGCGCCGCCTGCCGGGCGTGGGCATCGGCCTGGCAGCCGGAATCAAGCTGACCCCGGCGTACATGGGCCTAGCACTGCTCTTTGAGAAGCGCTGGTGGGCCGCCGCGGGTGCGGTGATCACTTTCCTGGTCACGGTGCTGCTCGGATTCCTCTTCGTGCCTGATGCGATGGTGTTCTGGACCGATGCCATGTTCAACTCCTCGCGTGTGGGCGAGCATGCCAACCCCGGGGCGAAGTCGCTGCGCTCGCTCATGTTCCGCGAGCTCGGCATCGACGGCGGCATCTGGTGGATCTTGGCGGTCATCGTGGTCTTCGCGCTGACCTGCCTGGCGCTGCGCACCGCCTACCTGCGCGGCAACCGCTCGGCTGCCTTCGCGCTGACGGGCCTGAGCACCTGCTTGGTCTCCCCCTTCTCGTGGTACCACCACTTTGTGTGGACCATCCCCTTCATCGTCATGGTCTTCGTCTCGGTTAACCAGGCGGTGAGCTCGCGTGTGTCCGGCAAGGGCGGTGAGCAGCTCGCGGGCCTCGCCTCCGTAGCGGCCTTGTTCGTGCTCTCGCTGCCCTTCATGTCGGTGCCCGTGTGGTTCACCATGTCCTCAGCCAACCTCGACGCAATCCGGTCCTTCCAACCGTGGGCGACCTCGCTGTGGACGCTGTCCTGCCTAGCCTTCATCGTGGTCTACGCCGTGTGGGGCTTCATCGCACCGCGCAAGCGCGCAGCGGAAAAGAGCTAAGGGTCGGTTCGATCAATTAAGGGGGCCAAACCCGGCTGTTTTGGTGCACTATTTGATCGAAACGTCATCTTTGGGCGAGACAGCTTCCCAAAAGTACGAATCGATCAATTAAGCCCCTGAAAACCACCAGTTTTCGGGCCTTAATTGATCGTTCGGCACTTACTCCAGCCGCTCCATCTCATCCGCGGTGGCCTCAACCACCTTCTGCCAGCTGCCGGTCTCCTGGTACAAACGGCGCTGGCGCTCATAGCCCGCCCCGCCGTCGATGATCTCCTGCACCAGCTGCAGCTCCGGAGCGCAGCCCAGCTCTTCCGAGAGCGGGGCTAGCTCCACCAAGAGATCCGCCAGCTCATCCTTGATCCAGCGCTCATCGGTGTCGCGCGAGGTGATGACCAGCGCGTCCATGCCATAGCGCGCGCCGCGCCACTTGTTCTCCGCCACGTGCCACGGCTGCAGCGTGGGCAGCTTTTCGCCCGCATCGATCATGCGATCATAGTGCACCACGAGGCAGTGCGTGAGCGCCACGATGGCGGAGAGCTCGCGGAGGTTGGAGGCGGCGTCGGAAATGCGCACCTCCACCGTGCCCCACTTGGAGGCCGGTCGGACGTCGAAGTGCATCGAGCCCGTGTGGTTGATAACTCCCGAAATGGCCTGGTCCCGCATGTAGGACTGCCACTGCTCCCAGTTCTCAAACTGGTAGGGCATGCCGGCGGTGGGCAGCTGTTGGTAGAGCATCGTGCGGTTGGAGGCATAGCCGGTATCGAGCCCCTCCCACCCCGGCGAGCAGGCGGAAATGGCCAGCAGGTGGGGGTACTTGGTCATCAGCGCATTAATGATGGGCCACACGCGGTCCTCGTGGCTAATGCCGACGTGCACGTGCGTGCCCCACAGCAGCATCTGCTGCCCCCAATATTGGGTGCGGTTGATAATTTCGGAGTAGCTCTCCTTGTTGGAGACGGGGTTGTGCCGGAAGTCGGTAAAAGGGTGCCCACCCGAGGCCCACAGGCGCACGCCCAAGGAATCGGCCGCCTCACGCACTGCGCTGAGCGACGCTCGCAGGTCCCCCATCGCCTCCGGCACCGTCCGGCACACCCCGGTCACCAGCTCCACCGTGTTTTGGAGGAATTCTTTTTCCAGGTGGATGTCGGGATGAGCGGCATGCACGCGGTCAATGAGTTCAGCGCCGCGCGGCACGAGATCCCAGGTCGCTGGATCAACGAGGGCAACTTCCCACTCAACACCCAGCGTGGGCTCGGGCGAGCGGGCGAAGTTCTCTTCCGGAATATTCACCCATTCATCCTATCCGTCGGGCGGATGAATTTAATAAGATTTTATTCCCTAGGCTTGAGGAACCGCGAGGACAACCACGACGGCATCGCCCTTGGTGTAGTCCCCGGTCAGCTCGGCCGGGTACGGGGCAATCGCTTCCGCCGGCACGTTGGCACCGTAGTACTGGGCGGCAACTTCCTTGGCGAGGCTCTCGGCAGCCGCATCGCCCTCCGGGAAGTAGACGGTGGTCTTCGGAGCCACGAGGACGTCGCCGCTGATATTGCCCACCTCGGCGACGTGGAATTGCTGGGACTTCAGGCGCTCGGCCTCATCGGCAGCGAAGTTGGCGCGACCTGAGTTGTTGTACACGTTGACAGGGATCTCCGCCTGGGCACGGTCGGGGCTACCTGCGACAGCGCCCTCCTCAGCGTTGTCGTCCGGGGCAGCGTCACGCTCGGCTTCTGCATCGCCGTCTGCGCCGGCCTCGGCTTCAGCACCGGCAGCATCCGACTCCTCGCGGTTCTTGTCCGCCTCCCCTTCCGCGCCACCGGCGGCAGCACCGTCGCCCTCGGCGCCGCCAGTGGCGGGCCCGGATACGACAGCATCGTTGCCAGCCGGTGCGTTCTGCGCGGTGTCCTCCGACTTATCAGAGGTCATGGCGTAAAGCGCCCACATGCCGAGCATCACGGCAACGGCGATAAGCACCATGGCGACCCCGCGCAGGGGAAGCTTGCTGGCAGGAGCTGCAGCGGCGGCCGGGGCGGCAGCCGAGTCGGAATCGGCGGCGTGGCGCGCGTGGTCAGCGGACGAGGCAGTGTTTTCCGGATTCACATTAGTCACACTGGCAACTTTAGTATCTGGATCGCTCAGTCTGGGGCATTGCTGCGCGCGGCGCGCCGGACGTCGTCGCGGACGTCGCGAAGCCTGCGTAGACGGGTGACCAACAGCGGGTAGGAGGCGTGCGCCGCGGGGTCGTCCAGGAGCACGTTGAGGCGCTGGTGATAGCGCACCGGAGTGATGTCCAGGTGCGTGCGGATGGCCTCCTCCTTGGCGCCGATATCGCGCGGGGCGTGGGACTCGAACTCCAAAATCGCGGCGTCTAGGTCTGACAGGGAATGCATGCTTAGACTGTATGCCATGACTATTCGTCCCATCGTTATCCACGGCGACCCGGTCCTCCACAATCCCACCGAGCCGGTCACCGAAGCCATCGACTCCCCCGAGCTACAGGAGCTCATCGCGGACATGCACGAAACCATGGATGCCGCGCACGGAGTTGGCCTGGCCGCTAACCAGATCGGCGTGAACAAGCGCCTCTTTGTCTACCACTGCCCCGACACCGACGGGCCCAATGGCACCGAGCTTGCCGACGGCGGCATGCGCCGCGGCTGCGTCATCAACCCGGTGCTGGAAACCTCCGAGATTCCGGAAACCATGCCGGCTGACGACGGCTCCGAGGACGAAGGCTGCCTCTCCGTTCCGGGCGAGGGCTTCCCCACCGGCCGCGCCGACTGGGCCCGCGTGACCGGTAAAAACGAAAAGGGCGAGGACATCTCCATCGAAGGCTACGGCTTCTTCGCGCGCATGCTGCAGCACGAAACCGGCCACCTCGACGGCTTCGTCTACACCGACGTGCTCACCGGCCGCTACAAGCGCCAGGCCAAGAAGGCCATTAAGCGTAATGGCTGGACCGAGGCCGGGCTTACCTGGCTGCCGGGCGAGGACGAGGACCCCTTCGGGCACGACGACTAATGTCCCGCATCTTCCGCTCCGATGACGTCTCCGTGGGCGAGCGCGTGGTAGCCCGGCGCGATTTCGGCGGCGTGCACAGCGATGTCATCGGCCACGTGCTCAGCCTGGATCCGCTGCTCATCCGCCCGCAAGAGGTTGGCGGCTACCCGTCTTCGCTCGACGCGGTGGAGATTCCGCCGGAGCAGCTCAAGATTATTAAGCGCCTCTCGCCGCGCACGGTCCGCAACTCCGATATCCGGGCCGTCGAGGTGGCCACCGCGGCCGCCTTCCCCGGCAAGGAGCACACGTGGACCTCGGATGGCCAGTGGCTCATGCGCGCTGGCGACGGCGTGACCGGCCGCTCTAATTCGGCGATCCCGCTCGGCCCTTCCGCAGGTTTCCTCCCGGTGCCGATGGAGGAGATCGAAGCGTTTTATGCCCGCCACGATCTGCCCGTGTGCCTGGCCATTCCGGAGCGCATCGGCGCCTCCGCGGAGAAGCTGCTGGCAGCAGACCCCAAAGCATGGGAGCTCGAACCGGAAATCCTCGTGATGGTGCGCGATTTGGCAGATCTCCCCACCCCGGGGGACGTCAGCTTCCGCATCGACGAACAGCCCGATTCCGAGTGGCTCGACCTCTACCACTTCCGCGGCCAGGCCCTGCCGCCGTTGGCCCTGGAATACCTGCGCAGCCGCATCGACGGGACGATGGGCTTTGGGCGCCTGCTCTCCCCGACGGGTGAGACCATCGCGATTACGCGGGGCACGCTCACCGAATCCGGCGACGGCACCGTGTGGCTGGGCTATTCCGCCGTGGAGGTCGCCGAAGGTTGGCGCCGCAAGGGACTAGGAACCGCGCTCGGCGCGCACATGCTGGCCTGGGGCAAAGCCCAGGGTGCTGAGAAGGCCTACCTGCAGGTCGTGGCAGGTAACACGGCCGGGATTCGGCTCTATGAGAAGCTCGGCTTCCTAGAGCAGCACCGCCACCGTTACGCCCGCCGACTACCTCAAGTACCCTAAACCACATGCGCATCGCTACCTGGAACATCAACTCCGTCCGCACCCGCGCCCAGCGCGCGGTGGACTTGCTGGCCAAACACGACATCGACGTGCTCTGCCTGCAAGAAACCAAGGTGGCGGATGCGAAGTTCCCCCGCGAGCCTTTCGAGGAGGCCGGCTACCACGTCACCTGCCACGGCCTGAACCAGTGGAATGGCGTGGCCATCCTATCCAAGGAAGAACCGGAGGAGGTCCAGACCTTCTTCCCTGCTCAGCCGGGTTTCCACAAGGACCCCGCCAAGGAACAAAAGCGCGAGGCCCGGGCGGTCTCAGCCCGCATTCGCGGGGTTGAGATCTGGTCCCTCTATGTTCCCAATGGCCGTGAGATTACGGACCGGCACTTCGATTACAAGCTGGATTTTCTCTACTCCTTGGCTCGCTATGTGGAAACCCGCGCGCAATCGAAGCTACTGCTCACGGGCGATTTCAACATCGCTCCACGGGATGAGGACGTCTGGGATATCTCTCTTTTCCGCGGCAAGACGCACGTCACTGAGCCCGAGCGTGCGGCTTTCCAAATGCTTCAGGAGGCCGGGCTGCAGGAGGTCACGCGCCGTTTCACCGAAGAGGAGCGCTGGACTTATTTTGATTACAAGTCCCTGCGTTTCCAGAAGAACGAGGGCATGCGCATCGACTTCCAACTGGCCAGCGAGCCACTAGCGCGCCTCGTCCAGGGCGCCCAGGTGGACATGGTGGAGCGCGCCGGTGACAAGACCTCCGACCACGTCCCGCTGATCGCGGATTTCGATGTCCCTGATTTTGCGTCAGTGCGCTAGCCTGCCATGAACGTGAACGTCGATCTCTCCGTTTGGCAGCTCGTACTGCTGATCATTGACTATGGCATCAAGATCATCGCCATTGGCGTGGTCCCCGAAGGCCGCCGCCCCTCCAGCTCTACCGCCTGGCTGCTGGCCATTCTTGTGCTTCCCATCGTAGGGCTGCCGCTGTTCTTGCTCATGGGCTCGCCCTACATCAACCGCCGCCGTCACCGCATCCAGCAAGAAGCCAATGCGCTTCTCAACGACGTCACCGCCTCCACCCCCAACCATCCTTCCGGCCGGCTTTCCTCAGAGGTGGAATCCCTCATCCAGCTCAACCGCAACCTCACCGGGCACCCGGCCCTCATCGGGCACAACAAGGGCCTCCACGCCTCCTATGAGGAGGCCATCTTGGCGATGGCGCGGGCCGTGGACCGGGCCGAGAAATACGTGCTCATTGAGATCTACATCCAGTCTTGGGATGAGGTGACCGATGTTTTCTTCCAGTCCTTGGCGCGCGCCCGCGAGCGCGGCGTGGAGGTCAAACTGCTGCTGGATCAGATCGGCAGCTTGAAGTACAAGGGCTACTTCACGTTGGGCAAGCGACTCACTGACATTGACGTCGACTGGCGGCTGATGCTTCCGCTGCAGCTGCATAAGGGACGTTTCCGCCGCCCAGATCTGCGCAACCACCGCAAGATCGTGGTCATCGATGGCCACACGGGCTTCTTGGGCTCGATGAACATGATCAAGCGCGAGTACAAGACCAAGGACCGCGCATGGATCGACTACATGGTCGAAATGACCGGACCGGTGGTCACCTCGCTCGCCGCGGTGTTCGCGGTGGATTGGTATCTGGAATCAGAGGAGCAGCTGTCCTTGGACATGCAGCCCTATGACGATGCCATGACGGCCGATTCCAACCACTTGCAGCTCGTCCCTTCGGGTCCCGGCTACACCACGGAACCCAACTTGCGCATGTTCAACTCCGTGGTGCACCACGCGAAGGAAAAGCTCATTCTCTGCTCGCCCTACTTCATTCCGGATGAGTCCCTCTTGGAGGCGGTGACCACCGCCTGCTACCGTGACGTCGAAGTGGAGCTCCTAGTGTCCGCGAAGGCGGACCAGTTCATGGTCCACCACGCTCAGTCCTCCTACTACCAGGCGCTCCTGGAGGCCGGCGTACGGATCTTCCAGTTCCCGGAGCCCTTCGTGCTGCATTCCAAGTTCATCCTGGCGGACCCGGGCCTGCCGGAGCGCGAACCGCTGTGCATGTTCGGGTCTTCCAACATGGATATGCGCTCCTTCGGCCTCAACTATGAATCGACCATGCTGGTAGCCAAGGGCGACCTCATCGAGGATTTCACCCAGCTGGCCACCAACTACAAGAAGGTCTGCCACGAACTCACACTCGAGGAGTGGAACGAGCGCGGCCTGCTGCGCCGCTACGTGGACAACGTCATGCGCCTGACCTCGGCGCTGCAGTAGGAGCACGCCCGCCTGCTCGTTTTACCTTGAATACGCGTTCAGCGCCGCATCGTACGTCCACACTTCTGCGGTAATTCCGGTAGCGCGCTTATACAACTCGCGCTCAGTCAGAATACAAAGATCGCCGCCACCAATCTGCTGGGTCATCATATCCACCATTGATTGACCCGCACGGTGTCGTGAGACGAGCTCGGTGATGAACTCCTTGTTCCACTGAAAGTTATGCAGGATCCATGGGGATTGTTGATGGGCGGTCAGCTCGAGCATCTGGGAAAATTTTTCCGCAATACTGCGCCTCACATCGCCCTGCGGAAGCTGCGCGATGTGATTTCCGGTTTCAATTACCGCTGTAATCGGCAGGATGAACTTCGCGTTCTCGCTTTGGCGTTCCGCAAAATCGATCTTGGATTGTTCCTTAGCTTGGCATTTGTGAGGAATCGCAAGCAGGTTATCCAACACAGAGGTATCGATGAAGTAAACGCGCATCAGCCAATCCCAAAAAGTCGATTCATGTTCTCGAAACTAGTCTGCGTTTCAGTGTCATCGACTAATTCACCAGCGGTGACCGCAGCACCCAAACTGTGCTTGGAAATGGATTCCACAAAATCCGGTAACTCCACCAAAGGCGAGAGCTCGCTTTGCCCGGTTCCGCTATCCCGGTAGCACACTGCTACCTGACTATTCTTCTCCCCAGAAATTTGGTCCAAGATGGCAGGACTGTGGGTCGTGACAAGAACCTGCGAGTCATGTTTGCGTGCGGATTCGCTAAGCATCTGCATAACTCTTTGTGCCTGCGAAGGGTGAAGCCCGTTTTCCATTTCTTCGACGACAATTTGAGCTACTGGGTTCTCTACGTCATCACCAAGTTCAAGAGGCTGCTCGATATCCAAATCCTTGGGCGCTGTTTTGAGCGCCGTTGCAATTGCGAGGAACCGGAGGAGGCCATCACTCATTTCACGAGCAGGCGTTCTTTCCTGCTTTCCATCCTCGAAGTGTTCCACGAGGGTTAGCATGACTTCGTCCAACGGGGAGTCAATGAAGTCCAGTGTGGAATCCACTCCAGTCACATAAGCGGCCAGCTGTCCTAACTCTTGGAAAGTCTTGGGGGAATCCTTTTGCAGCTGCCACAGCACCGCCGAGAGGTTCTCACCGCTACGCTTCAGCTGCGTGCTCTTCCTTGGGACGTAATCCCGCATAAGGCTGGGGACTGGATCGAGGTGAAACACTGATCGAAGCGCCATGGACACAATCGACGCCCCTTTCAACACCGAATTCTCCGCACGGTTCTTTCCCGCAAGCACCGCCTTAATCTGTCCCAAAATAAGGCGAGAATCACGCAAAAGTGTGGTGGGGTTTGCCCCACGCTTTCCGCTAAAAATTAACGTGTAGATCCCAGCTCGGTTGTCTGCTGCCGGCTGGGTCTTAAACAACTCTGCATCGCTAGTGCGGGTGCCGCTCTTGACGGAATATCCGGTACCCACGAGGCTTTCTTTGACAACACGCAACTCCGGATACACCTGAACCTCGACGTCATAGCGGTACGTATCTGTCCCAGATTCAACAGTACAGCCCAGTTCAAAGCTCTCGGTACCATGCGGGGCGCAACCACGAGAGCCACCTCGGATTGGGCCGGTTTGGGTCATGCGCCCATCAAGTGCGTCTCCTAGTTCTGCCCCCGATGCCAAGCGGGACAAAACCTCCAGCCCATCCAAAGCATTCGACTTTCCAGAACTGTTTAAGCCAGTCAGAAAGGTGACCGGATGCAGAGTCAATACAGCATCATGGAAAGACTTGAAATTGCTCAGGCGAAGCTCGGCGAGACGTGGGGTAGCCATGCGGCCAATAATACGCATTGACGCTCTATGCGTTGTGCACATCTGTTGAACTTCACGCGGCGCCGCGGGCCAGCCGAGTGGATACCACGAGGCCGCATAGCGAAATGAAGCTGCAGCACACCATTCCGATGGCCATGGTCAGCGCCGCATTAGAACCCCAGCCCATGAGCGGGCTGACGGCGCTGGCAAGCATGGACTGCCCAAAGCCCATGATGGCGGACACGCTGCCCGCCCGCGGGCGCATCAAACCCGTGGCCAACGCCGTGGCGTTGCCCATAATGAAGCCGGTCGGTGCCACGCAAGCAAAAAGCACAATGAGGCAGACCCACACCGGGGCGCCGAGCAGTACCGCCAGCAGGAGGAGCACCCCGCATACGAAGACGCCAGTCACGCCGATACGCAGCATGACGGCCGGGGAGACCGAATCCATCGCGCGCGAGTTCACCAACGTGGCCGCAAAGAGGCCCACGGAGTTGATGCCGAAGACCATCGAATAGCCCAACGGCGAGAATCCCCACTGGTCCTGCACCACAAACGCCGAGGCAGAGATGTAACAAAACATCGAGCAGAAGCCGAAGGCCATGGTTACCAGGTAGCCCCAGACCCGGGCGTTAGTCAGCACCGCCCAGTAATTGCCCGCCACCGTGCGCAGCAACCCGTCGCGGGAGCGCCCACCTGCGGTTTCTGGGACAATGGCGATGGCTAGGACCAACTGCACCGCATGCAGCCCGGCTAGCACCCAGAAAATGCCGCGCCAGCCCAGTGGCTCCGCCAGGATGCCGCCCAGTACTGGGGCTACCGCAGGAGCGATACCTTGAAGCGCCATGAGCAGTGAATAGGCTTTCGCCGCCGCGGCACCATGCACGAGGTCCGGGACCACCGCGCGGGAGAGCACCACGCACGCACCGCCGCCGAGGCCCTGCAGCACGCGGGCCACGACGAGCACCGAGGCGGTCGGGGCCATCGCCGCCAACACGGAAGCCAGCAGAGCGAGAAAGGCGCCGGCGACAAGGAGGCGCTTGCGCCCGATGGCATCAGAGAGCGGGCCCATGACGAGTTGGCCCACGCCCATGCCGACGAAGAAGCCCGAGATGGTCAACTGCACCATGGCCCGGGTGGTGCCCAGTTCGGAGACGATCTCCGGCATCACCGGCAGGTACATATCAGTAGCGAAGGGCGCTGTTGCGGACAACAGCGCCAACGTCGCCAGAAGCGGAAAAGGGATCACGCGTCGCGCTGTTCCAGCACGATAACGCCCAGGATCCACAGCACACCGGCCCACCCGAAGAAGACGAGGGCCTCGAATCCAATCGAACTCCACGGGGCGTTCTCATCCACGTAGTCCAACGCCCAGTTCTGGAAGGCGGTAAAGGGCATGAAGTGGATGACCTTGTCTCCCACCACTGGGAGCAGGCGCACCAAGTTTTCCAGGCCCATGTACAAGATGAGGGAAATCGCCACCGTGCCGGCGGTCTGCCGTAGCAGCAGACCCAGCCCCTGCACGAAGAGCACCGCGCCAAAGGCCGCGATGGGGAAGGCCCACAGCATGTGTTTGCCGTCGTCGCTAGAGAAAGGCTGGAAGGCCTCCGCCGCGGATTCGTTGGCCGTGAGATCCGCCAACACGAAGATGTACACCAACCCTAAGAAGGCAATGACAGCCGCAATCACGCCATACACCACAAGCTTGGCGCAGGCTACGCTCCAGCGATTCGGGTTGGCCAAGAACGTGAGAGATTGCGTCTTGTAGCGGTACTCCGTGGTCACCATCATCGCGCCCTGGATCATCATGATCGGCACACCCATGAGCAGGAGGATGGAGGCCAAGCTCCGCGGCTGCAGCGGGCTAATACCCAGCACCGCTTCCTCCGCGTTGAGCGAGTTCAGCAGCGTCCAGCCGGTCACGATGAGGAAGATGAGCGCGGTGGTCCACCAGAAGGACTTCGTCGTGCGCAGCTTCGTCCACTCCGCGTGAACAGTGTTGAAAAACATTAGAACTGGGCCCCTTTCTGCGGTGCCTCCGCTTGGTACTGCACCGCGCGATCCGTCATGGCCACATAAGCCTCCTCCAGTGAGGCGCGGTGGAGGGTCAATTCCGTCAACGGCACGCCCGTGGAATAGGCCAGCTTGCCCACGTAGTCCGTGGTCTGGTGGGGGATCACCAGCGTCGGGCGCTGCTCTTCATCGACCGACTCGCGGAAGGTCACTCCAGCCTCCTTGAGCGCCGAGCCGAACTCGCGCAGGTGCTCCGAGCGCACAACAACCGAAGCGCTGGAGTTTTCTTTCACGAAGTCATAGGTGCGCTGATTGGCCAAGAGCCTGCCGCGGCCAATGACCACCAGGTGGTCCGCGGTCTGCGCCATCTCCGCCAGCAGGTGGGAGGAGATGAGCACCGTGCGTCCTTCTGCCGCCAGCGCGCGCACGAGCGAGCGCACCCAGCGAATACCTTCCGGATCCAAGCCGTTGACCGGCTCGTCCAGGATCAGCACGCCCGGATCCCCCAGCAGGGCGGCGGCCAGGCCGAGGCGCTGGCCCATACCGAGGGAGAAGCCGCCGGCCTTCTTGCCGGCAACGTCGGCCAACCCTACGAGCCCCAGCACCTCATCGACGCGGGAGGTAGGGATACCGTTGGCCTGCGCCATCCACAGCAGGTGGTTGGCAGCGGTGCGGTTGGCGTGGACCGCTTTGGCGTCGAGAAGCGCGCCCACCTCTCGCAGCGGGTTCTTCAGCTCACGGTAGGGCTTGCCATGCACCAAAGCGGTGCCAGCGGTGGGCTTGTCCAAGCCCAGGATCATGCGCATCGTCGTTGATTTTCCAGCGCCGTTGGGCCCCAGAAAGCCGGTCACTTGGCCCGGCTCCACCTGGAAGGTGAGGTCATCGACGGCGCGGACAGACTTGTACTGTTTGGTCAGTCCGGCTACTTCAATCATGTCCTACAGCGTGCCACAGGTTCCTGCCGCGCGCCTGTATCACCTGCTGATTTCTTCCCAGTACTTCAACAACCGCGGCAGCGCTTCCCGGAAGGGCGCTAAGAGTTCTAGCTCTTCTACCTGGTTAAACGGCACCCAGCGCAGCTCGGCGGATTCTTCGTTAGCGGTCGTGGCCAAACGCTGCCCCGAGACCGTCCGGGCCAACACCGTGGTATAGGTCCAGCCTTCCTCGAAGGGCCCGGCAGTGACGATGGCATCCAGCACCTCAACGTCTGCCGGCGAGATTCCGGTTTCCTCCTCCGTCTCCCGCAGCGCGGCCTGCTCCGGCGACTCCGGCTTATCCCGCGCACCGCCCGGGATTCCCCAGGTCCCACCGTTATTCGTCCACGTCGCGCGATGCTGGAGCAGTACCTCATCCCCCGCCACGAGGAAGAGACCAGCTGCTCCAAACTTGCCCCACACCGGCACCCCGCCCGGGCCCTTCGACCAGCCATCACCGGAAAGTTCTGGGTTAACGCGTGCACACATGCCTTACACGATACGCGACAAACTCCCCGCGCCAACGCCCCCGAAATCATCGCGCGAGGCGCACGAGAGCGCTATCCTAAGGGAATGACCGGCCCGGCCACCGAACTGCGCGAGCACTCCCCCGAATCATGGGGCGATCATTGGCTCGATGACGTCACCGAGCCCTCCGCGCCGGTTTTTAGCCGCCCCACGCAGCTGGCGATGAGCTCCTTCGCCGGCCCCGCGCGCGTCATCCGGCGCCTCTATAGCTTCGCCATCACCACTCCCGGCAAGCTGTTTACGGTTACCGTCATCCTCACCGCAGCGCTCGCGGCGGCCGGCTTTTCCATGTCCTCCTCCTCGGCCGCGCGCCACGATGATCTGGACACGCTGCTAGCCTCCACCGAGCCGATGTCCAACGCGGCGCACCACCTCTACACCAACCTATCTTTGGCCGATACTGTCGCCACCTCTGGCTTCGTCCAGGCGGGCGTGGAGCCGGAGGATAACCGCGACCGCTATAACGAGGCCATCGACGCCGCCTCCGTCGCCGCCACACAGGCCATCGTCGGTACCTCCGCCGAGGATGAACGCGTGCGCGAGCTCGTCACTTTTATCCAGCGCAAGCTGCCGGTGTATACCGCCCTGGTGGAAAAGGCCCGCGTCAATCACCGTGCGGGCCACGCCGTGGCGAACTCTTATATGTCCAACGCCTCGGCGCTCATGCGCACCCAGATTCTCCCCGCTGCCGCGGAGCTGTTCACGCTGACCTCGGAGAAGGTGACCCAGCAACAGCAACGCCTGACCCGCCCGCAGTGGGTGCCGCTCTCGGGCCTCGTCGCCGCGATCATTTTCCTCGGCTTGGCGCAGTGGTGGCTGTGGCGGCTGACCCGCCGCCGATTCAACCGGGGTTTCGTGGTGGCCACGGGACTGTTGTTCTTGGCGCTGGTGTGGGCCGCTGGCTCTAATTTCGCCACGTGGGCGTCCGGCCACCAGGGCTTCGAGACGGTGTCTCGCCCCTGGGACTCGCTGACTGCCTCGCGCATTGAGGCCCAGCAGATGCGCACCTCCGAGACCCTGGCGCTGGTCCTGCGCTCCTCCCAACAGGACATGTCCGTGCATTTTAACTCCACAGTTTACTCCGTGGACCGGGCCCTGCGGGACTATGAGCAGGCGCTTGACGACGATGACTTCCCCTCCTCCGATCCTTCCTTGATTCCTCGCGCCAAGGAGGCCTTGGAGGATTGGGAAACCACGCACGAAACCTTCATGGAGGCTCTCTCCATGGGCCACTACGACGCCGCGCTCTACCAAGCCACCGCTATCGATCCGGACGGTGACCCGACCGCCGCCAGCGCCTTCAATGCCGTGGATAGCTCCCTGGCCGCGCTCATCAACCAAGCCCGCGACGCCATGCGCACCTACCTGGTTCAGGGGCTCAACGCCATGACCATGGTGTCCACCGGCGTCCTCCTAGCCACGTTCGGCGCGATCATCGCCGTGTGGCTGGGTATCCGCCCCCGCCTGCAGGAGTACCTGTGATGCGCCGCCGAACCGACCACCGCCAGCACGCCACTGCAGCCGTGCTGCTGCTCAGCGCCGCCGTGGCACTCAGCGCCTGCGAGCCGGAGCCACCCAGCACACCGGAGCCAATCCTGCCCTCCAGCGCGAATCTCAACTCCACCCCGGGGCCGCCGCTGCCGGAAGACGCCATCATCGAACCCGCCGGCACGGGAGAGGTATCCAAGCAAAGCACCGCGGACGTCTACGGCTCCTACCGCCCAGACGATAAGAAGCCGGAGGAGCGCGTGCCCAACATCCTGGCGCGCGGCCGGCTCATCGTGGGCGTGGACCGCTCCAATAACCTGCTCAGCTACCGCGATACCGCCAGCGGCGAGGTCCGCGGATTCGAGGTCGATATCGCCCGCGAAATCGCCCGCGATATCTTCGGGGATCCCGACAAAGTGGACTTCCGCTTCGTGGAGGCTTCCGAGCGCGCGCGTGCACTGAATGATCGCACGGTGGACATGGTCATCCGCACCATGACGATTAGCCCCGAGCGCCAACGCGAAGTGGCCTTCTCCATTCCGTATATGCAGACGGATGCGCGGTTGCTGGTGCTGAAGAACTCGGGCATCCATTCCATCACGGAGGCCGCCGGGCTAACGTTGTGTGCGGCGAAAGGTTCCACCATGGTGGATGCGATACGCAAGCACTCGCCGTCTTCCGATATTTTGGAGACCCGTGCCTGGGGCGATTGTCTTATGGCGCTGCAGCTGGGCCAGACGGATGGCATCGTCGTGGATGACGCCCTGCTATCCGGCATGCTGGCGCAGGATAAATACACCGAGATCGTCGGCGATCCCTTGGAAAGCCAGAGCTATGGCGTGGCCGTGCGCAAGCCCGATGCCTCCTATGACTCGCGCCCGCTCATCCGCCAGATCAACTCCACGCTGGAGCGCATCCGCCGCGACGGCACCTGGCAGGAGCTCTTCAATACCTGGCTGGGGAATTACATGGAGCAGCCCGCGCTCCCGGAACCGGAGTACCTCAACGAGACTCCGCCTGTAGAGGAATCACAGCCGAGCTCCACAGCCAAGGACCAGCCCGGCGAGAAGAAGGAGGGACAATAATGTCGCACCGCTTCACCGAGGATGAGCTCGATCACCTCACGCCCGAAGAGCACGAGGACACTAACGACGCCGCCAACGCCGCCACCAACGCCGCCACCAACGACGCCACCAACGACGCCGCCATCGACGCCACCCAAGCCGTGCGCTTTGATCCCTTCGCGGATGACGATGACGACTATTCGGAGGACCACCACCTCAGCGTCTCCCCTACAGATTCGCACAGCGCGGGAACAGCAGCTGCCGGCGCCGCCGACGCCGAACCCTCCGACCGCACCGCCGCCGTGCCTTTTGATCCCTTCGCGGATGACGATGACGATGACTACGATGCCACCACCGGCAACCACCTCTCCCCCGCGAATCGCATGGGCACGAGCGGCACGGCGACGGGCCAACCCGACGATGGCGAATACGTCGACTCGGACAATATCGCCGCGCTCATCGAGGAGCTGGGACAGCTGCGTGATCGCCGCAAGTCCGAGGATCCATCGCAGGCCTCGCGGCGCCGCGCGCTCGATACCTTCCGCCAGCGCCGCAGCACCAAGCGCACCGATCGGGAAGTGGCCGATGGCATGACCACCTTGCCCTTCGTTGTCCCAGGCAACCCGCGCGACGCGCTCATCGATCCCAAGGATGCGCCCCGCGCCGCCCCACCGCAGCTCAAGCCGGGTGACATGGTGGCCGGCCAGTACGAGATCTTGGGCGTGCTCGCGCATGGCGGGCTGGGCTGGATTTACCTGGCCAATGACCACTTCGTCTCCGGACGCATCGTGGTGCTCAAGGGTATGCAATCCACCAACTCCGCCGAGGAGACCGCCACCGCGGAGGCGGAGAGAGAGTTCCTCGCGGACATCACGCACCCGAATATCGTGAAGATTTTCAACTTCATCGATGACCCCCGCGTGCCGGGTGGCTTCATCGTCATGGAGTACGTCGGCGGCCCCTCACTGAAGCAGCGCCGCAACGACCAAGCCACTGACCGCTTTCCCGTCGACACGGCCATTGCCTATATCCTCGAAATCCTGCCCGCTCTGGACTACCTGCACGCCCGCGGCGTGGTCTACAACGACTTGAAGCCCTCCAACATCATCGTCACCGAGGACCAGGTCAAGCTCATCGATCTGGGCGCGGTCTCCGGCATCGGCGCCTTCGGCCACATCTACGGCACGCAGGGTTTCCAGGCCCCCGAGATCGCCACGCAGGGCCCCTCGGTGGCCAGCGATATTTACACCATCGGCCGCACCCTGGCCTGCCTGACGCTGAAGCTGCCGGTGGAGGACGGCGTCTACAAACCCGGCCTGCCCTCCCCCACGGAGGAGCCGTTGCTGCGCCGCTACCTCTCCTTCTACCGCTTGCTGTTGCGAGCTACCGATCCGGACCCACAGCAGCGCTTCGGCTCCGTCTCCGAGCTGCGTGACCAGCTCTTCGGTGTACTTCGGGAGGTCATCGCGCTCCGCGATGGCATCCAGCACCCGGCCCAGCACTCGGTCTTCTCCCCGCAGCGTACGACCTTCGGCACAAAGCACCTGGTCTTCCGCACGGACCAGCTCATCGACGGCATCGACCGCACCGTCCGCATCACCGCCCCCGAGGTAGTCTCCGCGCTACCCATCCCGCTCATCGTCCGTTCCGACATCGGCGCCCCGCTGCTGCAAGGTTCCTCCTACACGGAGCCACAGGAAGCACTGGAAACCCTGCGCCAGGCCATGCAGGCCCCGGAGTATGAGGAATCCGCAGAGATTCCACTCGGCGTAGTGCGCGCCATGATTGACTTGGGCTACATCGGCCAGGCCCGCGAGTGGCTGAATTCCATCGAAGACCGCCTGGGGAGGGACTGGCGTTTCCACTGGTACTCGGGCGTGACCGAGCTGCTTTTGGATAAGTACCGCGAGGCCCAGGCCCACTTCGCCCACGTCCTCGACGTGCTGCCTGGTGAGGCTGCCCCGAAGCTGGCCATCGGCGCGGTCAATGAACTCATCTTGCAGCAACTGGGTTTTTCGGAGGCCGCGCTGATCGACGCTGCCGTTGCCCGCGCCTGCGCCAACCTCACTTCCTCGCTGGCCGATTTGCCCAACGACGCTTTTGAGGATCAGCCCGGCATCTGGGACCACGTCACCGATGATCCTGCCCACCTGCGCTTCAACTCGCTGCGCCTCTACGGCATCGTGTGGGCGACAAACCCGACGACGGTCTCCTCCGCCTTCGGCTTGGCCCGCCAGCTGCGCGCCGAGCACCAGGTGGAGCTCGCCGTGGCCACCTTGGATAAGGTCCCCAACGCCTCGCGCCACCACCGCATGGCCCGCTTGACCACGGTTCTGCAGCTCATCGTCCACGATCTTTCCGAGTCCCGCATCCGGCGTGCCGCCCGCCGTTTGGAGGAGATTCCGCAGAACGAGCCGCGCTTCTTGCAGATCAAGATCGCAGTCATCTCCGCCGGGCTGACCTTCCTGCGCGAATCAGACCTCGACGCGGCGGCCTCCCCCAACGATCTCTTCGAGTTCCCCTTCACCCAGCGCGGCCTGCGCTACGGCCTGGCGGATACCCTGCGGGCACTGGCGCGCCAGGCGCCGTTCGCCCGCCACCGCTACGCGCTGGTAGACCTGGCCAACAAGGTCCGCCCAGTCACGATGTTCTAGCCGCCAGCGCTACCGGCCGGCGACCAGCCTAGTAAAGGCCCGCCTCCCGGGCCATGGCGGCAACCTCCGCGGACTTCTGCGCGATGGCCAGCTCCTCATTCGTCGGCACCACGAAGACCTTGACCTGGGAGTCCGCGGTCGAAATCATGCGTGGCTCCTTGGAGCGCACCAGGTTGGCTTCCTTATCGAAGTCAATGCCGTACATGTCCAGGTTGTACAGCGAATCCTGGCGGACCTCGGTATCGTTCTCACCCACGCCGGCGGTAAACGTAATCGCATCCACACGGCCCAGCGCAATCATGTACGCGCCGATGAAGCGGCGCAGCTGGTGGATGTAGATGTTATAGGCCAGCCAGGCGTCCTGGTCCTCGTTGTTAATGCGCTCGCGCAGCACGCGGAAATCGTTAACACCCGCAATGCCCTTCACACCGGAGCGCTTGTTCAGCAAGTCATCAATGTCATCGATGGACATACCTGCCTCACGCGAGAGGTGGAAGATGATACCCGGGTCGATATCTCCAGAACGGGTACCCATGGCCAGACCAGCCAGCGGTGTCAGTCCCATCGAGGTATCGATCGGTCGGCCGTTGCGAATCGCCGCCGCCGAAGCACCGTTGCCCAAATGCAGCGTAATCTGGTGGACGTGCCCCGGGTCCATGTCCAGCAGCTTCGGCACCTGCTGCGAGACGAACTCGTGGGAGGTTCCGTGGAAGCCGTAGCGGCGGATGTCATACTGCGAGGCCACGTCGTTGTTGATGGCGTACAGTGCAGCCGCCGGCGGCATGTGGTTAAAGAAGGCCGTATCGAAGACCGCCACGTGCGGGATCTCCGGCAGCAGCTTGCGCGCCACGCGGATGCCGTCCAGGTTCGCCGGGTTGTGCAGCGGCGCGAGCGGGATGAGGTCCTCGATCATGGACTCGATCTGGTCCACGATGAGCTGCGGCTCGCTGAATAGGCGCCCGCCGTGCACCACGCGGTGGCCTACGGCGATGACCTCGACATCCGTCGGGCCCACACCGTGCTCATGCATGATGCTAAACGCGCGGTCCAAACCGAAGGAGTGGGTGGGAATCTCCAGCTCTTCCTTGAATTCCTCTCCGTCCGTTTTGACGGTCACAGCACCTTGCGGCTCACCGACCTGCTCCACCAAACCGGAGACCAACGGCGTATCCGTGGCCGAGCTTTCCGGGTCCACCAACTGGAATTTAACTGAGGAGGACCCAGAATTGAGAACAAGTACGTACGCCATCTACTTCACCCCTGCCTGAATAGCGGTAATAGCCACCGTGTTGATGATGTCCGGAACGGTCGCTCCACGCGAAAGGTCATTGACCGGCTTGTTCAGGCCCTGCAGAATCGGGCCCACCGCCAGTGCACCACCGGTGCGCTGCGCCGTCTTATAACCAATGTTGCCGGCCTCCAAGTCCGGGAAAACAAATACCGTAGCCTGACCAGCCACCGGGGACTCCGGCGCCTTCTTAGCCGCCACGCCTGGGTCACACGCAGCATCAAACTGCAGCGGACCGTCCACGGCCACGGAGGAATCAATCCCCTTGGCCACCTCGACTGCCTGTGCAACCTTTTCCACGTCCGGGCCCGCGCCCGAGGTGCCCGTGGAGTAGGACAGCAGCGCCACGCGCGGGTCCAGGCCAAACTGCGCGGCGGTCTGCGCGGACACGATGGCGATCTCGCCGAGCTGCTCCGGTGTCGGGTTCGGGTTCACCGCGCAGTCACCGAAGGCCCACAGGCGGCCCGGCATCACCATGAGGAAGATGGAGGAAACCACGGAGGCCTCTGGCTTGGTCTTAATGATCTGGAAGGAAGGCTTAATCGTGTGCGCCGTGGTGTGCGCCGCGCCGGAGACCATGCCGTCAGCCAAACCCTTGTGCACCATCATCGTGGCGAAGTAGGACACGTCTTTCATGGTCTCGCGCGCCTGCTCCAGCGTCACGCCCTTCTTCTTACGCAGCTCCGCGAAGTCCGCGGCAAACTCCTCCGCCAGCGGGGATTCCAGGTGGTTGATGATGTCCACGCTGGACAGGTCAATCCCGAGTTCCTGGGCGCGCTTCTCGACGTTCCCATCACCCAGAATCGTCAGCTTCGCCACCTTGCCTTTGATGAGCTCACCGGCAGCCTCCAAGATGCGGTCATCCTCGCCCTCCGGCAAAACGATGTGCGCTCCGACCTCGCGGGCCTGGTCCAGCAGCTGCTTCTGGAAGAGCTCGGCAGACATATAAGGCTCGATCTCCTCCAGGGAGGAAATCGCACCAGGAACCGAGGAGACGTCGGTCAACGCGCCAACCACCGTAGCGCCCACAGAGCGCGCGTGGCCCAGCGCCAACTCCGCCGCGCGGGCGGGTGCATTAGAAATCAGGACGAAGGGCAGGCCCAGGGCGGCCGCGGCCTTGGCATCAAAATCCATGACGCCGGTGCCCTGGAGGACTAGGTTACCCGCGGGGGCATTTTCCAGGACCTCGCTGAGCGTGGTTCCCAGGTCATCTACCTGGGCGAAGGTGGCCCCCAGTTCCTGAGCCACAGCAGCAACGTCCAATCCGTCGAAGCCGCGCCCGATGACGCTAATAAAGGCGGAATTCCGTGAGGACTTGGCGGTCATGAGAAACCTTTCTCTGCTTAGAAAGCGTGTACCCGGGCTCACAAACTGGGCACACAGTGACACTACGACACTTTCACAGTACGGGAACGCACCCCTTCGCGCCGCCAAAGCGAGGCTTCATATCCCCAACGTTGCAGGCCACCAGCGCCCCACACCGCCATAGAGTGCGGTATCCCACAGAAACTTGCTCCTCGTGACCACTGCGGAGTAGGGTCCTAACCAGGATTGTTACTTCGGGCAAGACCTAGGCTCCCCGCTCTTAGCCGTGTGGGGATGGTTCGCTATGAACCATTGTGGCCTAGGTCTTTTGTGGTTTTTAGCCACAGTGCCTGCCTACTCTCGAAAGGATTCTCATGTCGACGGAAATTCGCTCGGCAGCCGAGGCCATCTTGGATGGCATCGGCGGGGCGGAGAACATCACCTCTTTCACGCACTGCGCCACGCGCCTGCGCTTTGAGCTGGCTGATGCCTCCAAAGCCGATAAGGAAGCACTCGAATCTATCCCCAAGGTCATGGGCGCTGTGCCCCAAGGCGGGCGCAACTACCAGGTCGTCATCGGCGGTGATGTGGCGACCGTCTATGACGAGATCAATGCTCTGCCACAGATGAAGAAGGCTGGTGCGTCTACCGGTCGCTCCAACGATGATGTCAAGGCCGCGGCCCGCGCCAAGTCCAAGGGCAAGGTGCCGTGGATGGATACCTTCTTCGAGTACCTCTCGGATTCCTTCCGCCCCATCCTGGGTGTGCTGCTGGGCGCTTCCCTGGTCATTGCCTTCGCCGCCGTGCTGGATGCCCTAGGAATCGTCGACTTCCGCGCTGAGGATAAGCCTGCCTCTTGGCTTTTCGTCGATGCCATGTGGCGCTCCGTCTTCTTCTTCCTGCCCGTCATGGTGGCCTATAACGCCGGCAAGAAGCTGCGCATCGATCCCTGGGTCCCCGCGGCGGTCATGTTCGCGATGTTCACCCCGGAGTTCACTGGCCTCACCGATAATCCGGCCGTCCAGTGCGTGACCAATGAGACGCTGTCGGCTGAGCAGTGCTCCATCGATATCTTTGGTTTGCCGATGCAGCTGCAGGACTATGGCGGAAACGTCTTCGTCCCGCTCATCATGGCTGCCGTCGCCGCCCTCTTCTACAAGGGTTTCCAGAAGATCATTCCGTCCACAGTGCACATGGTCTTCGTTCCCTTCCTGACCCTGATTTTCCTCATCCCACTGACTGCTTTCATCATTGGCCCGTTCGGTGTGTGGGCTGGTAACGGCATTGGTGCTGGTCTGTCCTGGCTCAATGACAACGCTCCGTTCGTCTTCGCCCTGGCCATCCCGATGCTGTACCCATTCCTGGTCCCGCTGGGTCTTCACTGGCCACTCAACGCCCTCATGCTGGTCAACATCCAGACCCTGGGCTATGACTTCATCCAGGGCCCGATGGGCGCGTGGAACTTCGCCTGCTTCGGTGCCACCGCGGGTGTTCTGGCCCTTTCTATCCGTGACCACGACACCGTGATGCGTCAGACCTCCGGCTCTGCCCTCCTCGCTGGCCTGCTGGGTGGTATTTCTGAGCCTTCGCTCTACGGTATCCACCTGCGCTACAAGCGCATCTACCCGCGCATGCTGGTGGGCTGCTTCGCCGGTGGTCTGACCGTAGCCCTGCTAACTCTGGGTTCTAACGGCATCACGACGAATGCCTTTGTCTTCACCTCCCTGCTGACCATCCCGGTCTTCACCCCGATGGCCAAGTACGCCATCTCCATTGCGGTGGCCTTCTTCGTGGCCTTCCTGCTCATCCTCTTCACCGACTACCGCACCCCGGAGGAGCGCGCTGAGGCCAAGGCCGCCCGCGAGGCAGCTGAGAAGGCCGAGCTCGACAGTGCCGACAACGCCGCGCTTGCCGACGCCCCCGCAACCGCAGGCACCGCTGCCGCCGGCGCCGGTGCTGGCGCTGCCACCGCTACCGCTACCAAGGCAGACGCCCCGGCCCAGGCTGCTGAGTCCGCCGCTGGCACCACCACCGACATTGCTTCCCCTGCCAACGGCAAGGTTGTCCCGATGGCTGAGATCGATGACCCGGTCTTCTCCGCCGGCACGCTGGGCGATGGCGTGGGCATCGTCCCTGAGGGCAACGACGTTTACTCCCCGGTGAGCGGCACGATTGTCAGCGCCATGAAGTCCGGCCACGCCTACGGCATCAAGACCGAAGACGGCGTGGAGGTCCTCGTCCACATCGGCATCAACACCGTGAAGATGAAGGGCGAAGGTTTCGCCCCAGCCGTCAAGAAGGGCGATACCGTCAAGCAGGGCGAGCTGCTTGCCACCGTTGACTTCGACAAGGTCACCGAAGCCGGCTACGACACCACCATCGTCCTGGCCGTGACCAACACCAAGGCACTGTCTGCCGTCACCCCGGCTGGCCTCAACCACGCCGCCGCTGGCGATACGGTCATCACCACGACCCGCTAAAGGACCCGCTAGGGCACCTTTAGCACGCCTTTAACGAACCCTGACTAAGCTGGCTCGATGTAATTACCATCGTGGCCGGCTTTAGTCGTTCTAGCCCTAACCAGTTATCCCTAACTGGTTAACCTCAACCAGAAAGGTGCCTTGTGCAACTGCTGCGAGTATTCAATAACAACGTCGTTCTCGCACGGCGCGGCGCGGAAGACGTCATTGTCACCGGCCGCGGCATCGGCTTCCAGGCCAAACCTGGCACTGAGGTTGACCCGGCCAAGGTGGTGAAGGTCTTCGTCCCGGATTCCGGCCGCGACCCGGATCACCTGGCCGCCATGATTGCTGGTATTCCCGGCGAATACGTGCAGCTGGTTATCGATGCCATGCACTCCGTCGACATGTCTGAGGCTCTGCGCAGCAAGCTCACGCTCGTGGTGGCGATTGCGGATCACGTCCACGGCGCGGTCACCCGCGGCAAGCCCGTGTCCTATCCATTGGAAGCCGAGGTGCGCCACCTCTACGCCGAGGACTTTGCACTCGCGCAGAAACTGCTCACCGCCATCAACAGCGGTCTGCACAAGCCGCTGGCTGCCGACGAAGCCGTGGCCATTACCCTGCACCTAGTCAACGCCGGCTTCGCGGTCGGGGATCTCTCCGGCACTTACCGCATGACGGGACTGATTCAGCAGATCCTGGCTGTCATCGGCTCACACAACGATACGGAGCTCAACAGCGAGGACATCTCCGTCGCCCGCTTCATCACGCACCTGCGCTACCTGTTTGTGCGCATGGCGGAGCACCAGCAGCTCGACTCTGACGACCGCCAAGTGGCCACCGCTATCTCCGCGCGCTACCCCGATGCCGTCGAGACCGCCCAGATGGTGGCCAACCTGATTGAGCTGCGTCTCGACAGCGCCCTAACCCCCGATGAGGTCTCCTACTTGACGCTGCATATTGCCCGCCTGCAGGAGGCCTCCGCCTAAGCCATTCACCGGCTTAGACCACTGCGACAGCTTAAGCTGCCGGCGCCTCAGCAGGTGCCTCAACGCCACCCTCTACCGGTGCCTCAGCGCCCTCCACCGGCGCCACCGGCTCCGCCACGGTGATGATGTTGTCTTCGTAGCCAAGCTGACCACCCACAAACTTGCCGCCACAGGTGATGAGGACCAGACGGTTCTCTCCCTCCGTGTCATTGACCACGTCCGGGAAACCCGCCCCCTTCTGCAGGCGGTACGGCGCCTCAGTCACGCGGAATCGGCGCTCCTCACCATCGATGAAGACGGTGAACTCCTGCCCCTGCTCCAGGGTGGTGAACTTCTCTGCAAAGCCCGTTCCCTGGCCTTGGTAGTTGATGTGACCGGTAATAACGCTGGAGCCCACCGGACCAGCCTCGCCCGGCACTGCCGACGCGGAGTACCAGCCCAAGCGCTGTACATCGTGCGGGGGAATCAGCATGCCGGTATCAGTGACCTGAATCGGGTCCACGGCCGCAAACTCATCGTTAATACCCAAGGACATCGCGCCAAAGCCCCGGAACTCACCTGGCGCCGGCTCTACCTCATGCTCCTGCTCGCCCGAGTCATCCACGAAAGGATCATTGTTCGTGCTCGGCGCTTCAGCTTCAACGCTCTGCGAGGTTGACGTCTGTTCCTCAGCCGCATTCGTCTCTGCGGAATCTTCCTCACTGCGGCCCGCATAGAGCACTAGCTGTACAACAACCAAGATAATCGCGATGAGCGCTGCAATACCGATGAGCAGCTTCTTGTTGCTCTTCTTCCCATCGCCTACCGGCTGCGCTTCGCTGGCGTGGTGTTCAGATGCGGAGGACTCACCGGGGTACTCCGGGATACCCTTCTCTTCGCCATCAACAGTCATTTTCTATTCCTCGCTCCTGGCTTCTATGTTCTAACTTCTGAGATTTAACTTATAAAAGTATTGGCTCTAGTTATTCGCTTTAAACAATAGACTAAAAATCAGACGACGAATCCCCTCCAGCGTTTACGCCCTGGAGGGGATTGTCATCATTGCTCTCTGCGCCTTACCAACCCCAACCGGTGAGGGCTGGGATGGTGTTGCAGTCTGGACTACTTGATGAAGTCCTTCATGCCTGGGTCAAGCTTCGTCGCACCGGAAGGTACGTGCTTGATCTCCACGCGCTCTGCGTTGGACGGCAGCGGCTGACCGGAGTCCTCCGGCGGAGTTGCGTCCAGGACGGTGACCTCGCGGTCATCGCGGCCGGTGTTGTCACCGGTCTCATCGGTCGGCTCACCATGGTTGTTGCCACGGCCGCCCTCCTCGGTGACCTCAGTGTTGTGGTCGCCACCGTGGCCACCATCATGTCCACCGTCACCGCCATTGCCACCATCGATGATGAGCTTGATGAGGCCCAGACCCGGGATGAGCAGCAGCCACCACGGCAGATCGGACTTCTTCGAGCTGCCATCGTTGTCGTCCTTATCCTTACCGTCGCCGTCATCCGGAGTCTCCGTCGGCTCCGTCGGCTTGGTTGGCTCGGTTGGCTCAGTCGGCTCGGTCGGCTCGGTCGGCTCGGTCGGCTC
>NZ_CABTZR010000008.1 GCF_902489365.1 uncultured Corynebacterium sp.
AGGAAGGACTCGGTAAAGCGCAGGAAGGGATCGGCTGCCTTGCCGGCCTTGACCGCGGCGATGCCCAAGGCCAAGGAAATAACAAGAAGCTGAAGGGCGCCGAAGCTGAGGGAGGCTTCGCCATCGCTCAGGGAAGCCTTGAGTCCAAAGAAGTTGGCGGGGACCAGTTGCTGGAGGAAGGCGGTCCATGAACCAACGTTGGATGGGTCGGCGGCGGTGGAAGCATCGACAGTTGTGCCTACGCCCGGCTTCATCACGAGGGCGACGAGAATGCCGGCGAGGACAGAGAAGAATGCTGTGATGGCGAACCATACAAGGGTGGAGATTGCCAGCGAGGCTGCATTAGCCACCTTGCGTAGGTTAGCAACCGAGGTGACGACGGCCGCGAAGATGAGCGGCGGGACCATCACCTTGAGCAATTGGACGTACGCGCCGCCGACGCCGGACAGGGTATTGGAGAGCCACGAGGACTCCATGCCGGAAGCGATGAAGCCGAGAATGAGGCCGATGATGAGGCCGGCAATGACCTGGGCGCCAAAGCCGGTGGCCCAGGAGGGTAGCGCGCGCGAGGATGCGCGGGAGGAAGTATCGGACACGAGATTATCCTTCTAGACAGTGTTGTATAGAAATGGACCAAACGGTTCGGTGAAGTCATACCGATCGGTTCACTAGAACGTGTAACACCGTACGCTGCCCAGAAATTCCCTTGCAAATTATGGGATGCGTTTGGTCCATTCATCGTTGAGGAACTTGGTGTCGACGAGGTGGCGGGCGGCGGCGAGGGTGTCGTCGGAAAGCTCAGCGTCGACGGCGCCGTAGCGGGTGGCAAACTCGCGCGCCATGGTCTCGATGATTTCCTCGCGAGGCACGCCGGTTTGGCGGCGCAGCGGGTCCACACGTTTCTTTGCGCTGGCCAGGCCTTTGGAGGAGACTTTGACCTTGCCGATGCGCAAGACTTCCATCATCTTGTCTGCATCGATGTCATAGCTCATCGTGGTGTGGTGAAGTACCGCGCCCTTGCGGCGCTTTTGAGCGGCACCGCCAATCTTTCCGCCGTCCGAGGTGATGTCATTAATCGGCACGTACCAGGCATTGACACCAAGCTTGCTGAGCGCCGAGAGAACCCATTGGTCTAGATACTCGTAGCTAGCCTCGTAGGAATAACCGGCCACGAGAGACTCTGGGGCGTACAGGGAATAAGTCACACAGTTGCCGCCCTCCATGAACATTGCGCCACCACCGGAGATTCGGCGCACTGGAACAATGCCGTGCTTGTCGACGCCTTCCTGGTCTAACTCGTTGGAATAAGACTGGTAGGAACCGAAGACTACGGCGCGATCTTCCCATTCCCAGAAGCGGAGCGTAGGACCGCGTTTTCCTTCCGTGACTTCGTTGAGGAGGACCTCATCGAGGGCGACGTTGACTGGGGTCGGGAGAACTCCTGGGCGCAGGATTTCCCAGTTGTGGTCGGTGAAATCGGTACCGCCCGACAGGGCACGCTTGGCCGTGACTGCCAGGTTGTGTGTGTCAAAGCCGTGAAGGGCCACGGGTGAATCGATTCGCGCAAGGGCGGCATCGAGCCGGGATTGAATCTCTTCTGTCGAGGCGGCTGTAGTGATGCCGACCAGCGCTGGGGCTAGTGCCTCGTAAGCCTCTTCCGGTTCGAGGAAGAAATCACCGGAAACCTTTGCTGCGGTTACGGTGCTGTCGGCGTCAATATCGAGATCGACGACGAGTAGTTTGCCGCCCGGGACTTTGAGTTCGAAGTGTCTGGTTTGATTCATGGTGCTTAGGGTACTCGGGTATAGCGTTGTGGCGATTGTGAAAATAGACCATTTAATGAATGCGGAATTTGGGGAAGGGGGTAGCCAACATTTTTTGGCTGTGCCTGTGAGTAGCGTAAAGAGTTGCGTAGAGGGTCGTTGTTGGGCGCTATGTTGCGGGTGGAAGTTAGTGCCTTTATGTCTCGTTTGGGGATGTGGGGTAGGAGTGTAGGTCGGGGACTGGCAGGCGTTTGAAGAGCTTAAATAGTCTGTAATCTAATCGTTATAGCCAATATGACCTGCGGCTAAGCGCGATTTTGGCAAAAGAAGGGGATGCTGCGGTGGCGCATTGTTTATTTGTCCGTATGGTGGGTGACAGCGCAAACGAAATAGCAAATCGTCCCCCACTTCTTATGACATATGGGGGTGATGTTGAGAGCTGTGGTTTGCCAGTTCCATATAGACCAAATATAGAAAGGTTTAGAGAAACAATGGGTAAGAACATTAAGGATCTGTTTAACGCAACCGCATACGACAAGGCCGGCGAGAAGCTGGGCTCTGTCAAGGAGGTCTTCGTCGACGAGCAGTCCGGTCAGCCGACTTTCGTTGAGGTCAACCACGGTCTGTTCGGCATGAGCTCTAGCTTGGTACCGCTCCGCGGTCACGATTTCACCGGTGAAGAGCTCAAGCTGGCCTTCTCTAAGGACCGCATCGAGAACGCACCGGACTTTGACTCCGATAAGCCGCTGACTCCTGAGGCACAGGCGGACATCTTCAAGCACTACGGCCTCGAGAACGCGCAGGACGTGACCACCTACCGTGACGAGCGTGATGAGCGCGCTGGTGTTGCAGGTGCTGGTGCAGCTGGCGCTGGTGTTGCAGGTGCTGGTGCACACGCTAAGGATGAGACCGCTTCTACCGACCGCGTTGAAGCTGACCGTGCTGCTGCTACCGACCACAACCTCACCAACAACGAGGGCGAGGTTATCCGCTCCGAGGAGCGCCTGGACGTCAACAAGGAGCGCGTGGCCACCGGCGAGGCGCGCCTGCGCAAGTACGTCGTGACCGATACTGAGACCGTCGAGGTTCCGGTCGAGCGCGAAGAGGTTCGCGTCGAGCGCACCCCGATTTCTGAGGCTGACGCTGCCAACTACACCGGCACCATTGGCGATAACGGAGCCGAAGAAGCCTCCGTCACCCTGCATGAAGAGCGTGTGAACGTAGAGAAGAAGACCGTCCCGGTGGAGAAGGTTAACCTCTCCAAGGAGACCATCAAGGACACCGAGACCCACACCGAGGAGCTGCGCAAGGAGCAGATCGATACCGACGGCATCACCGAGACCCGCAAGTAATCTCGGTTAAGGGCTAAGAGGCTGGAGCTGCAAAGCTCCAGCTTTTCGCGTTTTAGGCCCGATCCTTGTCTTATGGTCTTAGGAAGGGTGGAAAAGATGGAGGCAAACCAGTAGGTTTGAATCATGTCACGTTTTAGCCCACTGAACTGGCCCGTTGTGTGCCAGATCCGCAATAAGGACGCCTTCGGTCGCGATGTGTCCACGCAGTCGGCTAAGAGCGAAGATTTGCGAGGACGCACTGTCGACGCGGACCGTGTGGTGCAATCGGTGTGCCCCTACTGTGCAGTGGGCTGCTCCCAGCGCGTTTATGTCAAGGATGACCGCGTCATCCAAATCGAAGGGGACCCAGATTCCCCGATTTCCCGCGGACGCCTCTGTCCCAAGGGTTCTGCGTCTGAGCAGCTCATTAACTCCTCGACTCGCATCACCACCATCAAGTACCGAGCGCCCTATGCTACTGAATGGCAGGAGCTCGACGAAGAGACCGCGATGGACATGATCGCGGACCGCTTCGTGGAGGCACGCGCGAGGCACTGGGAGGACGTCGATAAGCACGGGCGTCGTCTCAACCGCACCATGGGTATCGCCGGTTTGGGTGGCGCGACGCTAGATAATGAGGAGAACTACCTCATTAAGAAGCTGTTTACCGCCACCGGTGCCATTCAAGTGGAGAACCAGGCGCGCATATGACACTCCGCCACCGTTCCTAGTCTAGGAACATCGTTTGGCCGCGGCGGAGCAACCCAACCGCTGCAGGATATGGCGAATGCGGACTGCATCGTCATCGAGGGTTCTAATATGGCGGAATGCCACCCCGTGGGATTCCAGTGGGTCGTGGAAGCCAAGAAGCGTGGTGCACGCATTATCCACGTGGATCCGCGCTACACGCGTACGTCTGCCTTTGCGAACCGCCACATCGGTATTCGCGGTGGCACGGACGTGGTACTGCTCGGCGCGATTATCAAGTACGTGCTGGATAATGACCTGTATTTCCACGATTATGTGGTGAATTACACCAACGCGGCGTCGATCATCTCGCCGGATTTCCAGGACACCGAGGACCTCGAGGGACTGTTCTCTGGGTACGACGCAGAGAAGGGCAAGTATGTCACGGACTCGTGGCAGTACGTGCGAAAGCCTGAGGGCTCCTCGTGGAACGTGGAGAAGGACATGACGCTGGAGGATCCGAACACGGTCTTCCAGATTCTCAAGCGCCACTACTCGCGCTACACCCCGGAGATGGTGGAGGAGACCTGTGGCATTTCGCCGGAGGACTTCTATTACTTGGCGGATTCGATTGCGCAGAACTCCACCCCGGAGCGCACCACGTGCTTCGCCTACGCGCTGGGCTTTACCCAGCACACCCTGGGCGCACAGTTCATCCGAACCGCGGCGATCCTGCAGCTACTCATGGGCAACGTGGGCCGACCTGGCTCGGGAATCATGGCCTTGCGCGGGCACGCCTCGATTCAGGGATCGACTGATATTCCAACCTTGTTTAACTCGCTGCCGGGCTACCTGCCGATGCCGCACGCGGATCAGGAGACCTGGGCGGATTACCTGGATTCCTTCCGTCAGGAAGACCAGAAGGGCTTCTGGCAGATAGGTGAAAACTATGCTGTGTCCTTAATGAAGTCCTATTGGGGTGACGCCGCCACCGAGGAAAACAACTGGGGCTTTGATCTCATGCCGCGCCTGTCCGGCGCGCACTCGACCTATGAGACCTTGTTGGCCATGCTGCGCCACGAGGTGGAAGGCTACTTTGTCTTCGGGCAGAACCCGGCGGTGGCACAATCCAATGGTGGTATGCAGCGCCGCGGTCTAGCCTCATTGAAGTGGCTGGTCGTGCGGGATTTCCAGGAGATTGAGACTGCAAGCTTCTGGAAGGATTCGCCGGAGATTAAGAACGGCGAGCTGAAGACTGAGGACATCGCTACTGAGGTCTTCCTCATGCCGGCAGCTACCCACGTGGAGAAGTCCGGTACCTTTACCCAGACTCAGCGCATGGTGCAATGGCGCTTCCAAGCGACTCCGCCGCCGGGCCAGGCCCGCAGCGAGGCGTGGTTCTTCTACCAGCTGGGCAAGAAGATTAGGGAGCGCTTGGCGGATTCGACTGACCCGCGCGATCTGCCGATTAAGTCCGTGACGTGGGATTACACGGAGGACGAGCACGGCGACCCGAGCTCGGATGAAATCCTGCGGGAGATCAACGGCTACTACCTCGATGGGCCGAAGAAGGGTCAGCTCTTGCCGGCCTTCACAGAGATGCGAGCCGATGGCTCGACGTCTGGCGGGTGTTGGATTTACACCGGCGTGTATAAGGACGGTATCAACCATGCAGCGAAGAAGGTTCCGGGTTCGGAGCAAAACGAGGTAGCTCTCGACTGGGGCTGGGTGTGGCCGGCCAATCGCCGCATCCTGTACAACCGTGCTTCCGCAAAGCCGGATGGAACTCCGTGGTCGGAGCGCAAGAAGTACGTGTGGTGGGATGAAGCCCAAGGCAAGTGGGTTGGTGACGACGTGCCGGACTTCCCAGCCACGAAGCGCCCAGACTATGTCGCGCCTGTCGACGCCGTCGGCCCCGACGCCCTCGACGGTGATGATCCATTCATTATGCAGGCCGACGGCCTGGGCTGGCTGTTCGCGCCGAAGGGATTGTCGGACGGCCCCCTGCCGACTCACTACGAGCCGCAGGAATCCCCGGTCACCAATGCTTTGTACAAGCAACAGCAGTCGCCAACGCGTCTGACGATTAAGCGCGAAGATAACCTCTCCCGACCAGAGCCGGGGGAGCGCGGTGCCGATGTTTTCCCGTTCGTCTTTTCCACCTATCGCTTGACGGAGATGTATACCTCTGGCGCGATGTCACGCCGCCTGCCTTTCTTGGCGGAGTTGCAGCCGGGACTATTCTGCGAGGTGGACAAGGAATTGGCCGCCAAGCGCGGCCTTGTCAACGGCGAGTGGGCCACCATCGTGTCACCACGTGGTGTCATCGAGGCGCAGGTTTTGGTAACGGACCGCATGGAGATGCTCACCATCAATGGAGAGGACTTCCACCAGATCGGTTTGCCGTATCACTATGGCGAATCGGGGACGACCGAGGTAGCCGGTGACGGCGCCAATGACCTGTTGGGCCTGACCCTGGAACCGAACGTGTTCATCCAGAACTCCAAGGTCGGTGCGTGCGATATCCGGCCGGGTCGTCGTCCACGTGGCGAGGCCCGCGTCAAGCTCTTGCGTGAGTACCAAGAGCGGGCTCACCTTACTGTTGACTCGGGCAACCGGATCCTGGACGTCTCAGATGCTTTTAGCACGAAGAGCGATGCTTCTGAGGAGAACACCGGCGATGACACCACCGCAGGCAATGTGGCGGACTACGAAGGCAAAGAAGGCTAAGGAGGACTAATGGCTAATCTTTTCACCGAAAAGGCTGATAAACACGGCTATGAGTCCTATCAGCGCATGGCGTTCTTTACCGATACCTCGGTATGCATCGGCTGCAAGGCGTGCGAGGTGGCCTGTAAAGAATGGAACCGCAACCCGGTGGAAGGCTATGCGGTCACCGGCAATTCCTATGACAACACCGGCGGGCTAGGCGCTAATACCTGGCGCCACGTGGCCTTCATTGAGCAAAGCAACGAGCGCATCGAGCAAGCGCGCGAGGAGGGGCGCACACTCATCTCGCTGGGTATGCCCACAACCTCTGCACCAAGCGTGACCCCAGATACCGATGATTTTCGCTGGCTCATGTCCTCCGATGTGTGCAAGCACTGCACCAATGCTGGATGCTTGGACGTGTGCCCGACGGGCGCGCTCTTTCGTTCCGAATTCGGCACCGTCGTGGTGCAGGATGACGTGTGCAATGGCTGCGGGACATGCGTGGCCGGTTGTCCGTTCGGCGTGATTGAGCGCCGCGATGACGGCGGCGTGACACTGAAGGCGGACAAGACAGCCACCGTGGATTATCAGGTTCCGGACCACGCGGGCGTGAACGTGTTGGCAAAGCTGAAGCAGCTTAAGCCGCAAGGCCCCGACCATACGCCAGGACAGTCCATGCCTATTAAGAATCTGGGCGTGGCCCAGAAGTGCACCATGTGTTATGACCGCCTGAAAATTGGTGAGCAACCTGCCTGCGCCAAGACCTGCCCGACGGACTCCATCCAATTCGGCCCCTATGAGGAGATGCTCGCGGCCGCGCGGGAGCGCGTGCGCGTCCTCCACGAGCAAGGGCTGACGGAGGCTCGTCTCTACGGAGCAAACTCGCAAGATGGTGTTGGGGGAACGGGATCAATCTTCTTGTTGCTCGACTCTCCTGAGGTTTATGGGCTGCCGCCGGATCCGCGCGTGCCCACGGCGGATTTGCCGCAGATGTACAAGACCGCAGCGAAAGCTATCGGAGGAATGGCGCTGGCTGTGGCCGGGGCATTCATGTTGGGAGGCCGCAAGTGAGCGAGTTTGATGAGTACCGCCCGCCGCAGGAGCCTAGGCGCAGGCGTGGCGGCGGCAAGAAGCGCCGGCGTGGACGAGTCGGAGCCGGCGCACAGGATGGTTCCAAAGAAGAGCGCATGGCCGAGGACTTTGAGTTCTCCTCGTATTACGGCAAGCCCGTAGTCAAGGCCCCGCCGTGGGAGTGGCCCATCGGCGGCTATCTCTTCCTCGGCGGCGTGGCCGGCGGTTCTGCGATGTTGGCCGCCGGTGCCCAGGCCACTGGGAACGCACCGCTGAAACGCTCGACGCGGTTGACGGCTTTCTCCGCGGCGTCGGTAGGTTCGGTCTTTTTGGTGCTCGACCTCGGCCGCCCAGAGCGCCTGCTCAACATGTTCCGCGTTTTCAAGGTGACCTCGCCGATGTCCATCGGCTCGTGGATCCTGGGCAGCTTCGCTTCCGCCGCGGCCCTGCCCGCGGTCGTGGAAGCGGACGAGCTGGTCGGTGGTATGCTGCCGAAGCCGCTTCGCCGCCTCCTCAATAAGGCCGCGGGCCCAGCAGGCGCTGTCGCCGGCGTGCTTGGCGGACCACTGGCGGGTTACACCGCGGTGCTGTTGGCCAACACATCAAACCCGACGTGGAATGACGCGAAGAAGCATCTGCCTTATGTGTTCGTATCCTCGGCTTCGGCGGCGGCGTCGGGCGCTGCCATGGTCTTTACCCCGGTGGAGAAAGCGGGCGCGGCACGAGCGCTCGGTATTACTGCCGCAGCGGCCGATCTGGCCGCGACCCGTGTCATGGAAGCGAACATGGAGCCTGAGCCTCTTCGCCCGCTGCACGAAGGCACGCCCGGGAAACTCATGAAGGCCTCTGAGGCGCTCATCGCCGCGGGTGGGGTGGGAACCGTAATCGCGTCGGCGACAAAGTCGCGCGCGGTGTCGGTGGTCTCCGGCCTGGCGCTTCTGGCGGGTTCTGCCTGCACGCGTTTCGGCGTGCTCAATGCGGGGCTGGAGGCGGTGAAGGACCCCGCGACAAGCATCGGCCCGCAAAAGCGCCGTGCTGAGGCCCGCCGCCAGGCAGAGGGCCTCACGCACTCGACAGTGACTAGCGGATAGTAATGCGCGCCCCGCCCGGCACGGTGCGGCCGATGACCGGGTAACCGGGGACCTCGCCGATAACCAGCAGGCCGCCGGAGGTTTGGGCATCGGCGAGGAAGACTAAGTCCTCTTCACTCAAGTTGGAGTCGAGGTGGGGGCGGACCCAATCTAGGTTGCGGCGCGAGCCGCCCGGGATGAAGCCCTCCGCTAGGGCTTCCTTGGCCCCTTCCACGGCAGGAACGGCGGCGAAGTCGAGCTCTGCACCGACCCCGGAGGCGCGGCACATCTTGTACAGGTGGCCCAGAAGCCCGAAACCGGTGACGTCGGTAGCCGCACGCACGCCCGCGGCCACGGCGGCCGCGGCAGCCTCGCGGTTGAGCGTGGTCATGGAATCCACCGCGGCCTGGGAGACTTCGCCGGTGGCCTTGTGCTTGTTGTTGAGGATGCCCACGCCAATCGGCTTGGTCAGCGTGATGGGCAGGCCCGCCTCGGCGGCGTCGTTGCGCATAATCTTGTCGGGGTGGACGGTGCCCGTGGCGGCCAAACCATAGGTGGGCTCCGGGGCGGTGATGGAGTGACCACCGGTGATGGAGATCCCGGCCTCGCTGGCCACATCCATGCCACCGCGCAGAACCTCGCGCAAAATATCGAGGCCGAGTTTCTCGCGCGGCCAGCCCACGAGGTTGATGGCGGTGATGGGCGTGCCGCCCATGGCGTAGACGTCGGACAGCGCATTGGCTGCCGCCACCCGGCCCCAGTCATAGGGGTCGTTGAGCATCGGGGTGAAGAAGTCCGCAGTGGAGATGACCGCGAGGCCGTCGTGGATGCGTACGGCGGCGGCATCGTCGCCGTCGTCAAGCCCGACCAGCACGTTGGGGTCCGCAGTACCCACGAGGCCCGCAACGGCGGATTCGAGTTCTCCCGGAGGAATCTTGCAGGCGCAGCCGCCACCGGCGGCAAAGGACGTAAGTGCGATGTCAGACATGGGGGCCATTGTAGCCGCGTGTATGGTGAGCAGACGGAGGCGTACGTGTCCTGGTGGGCGCCCCGGTCTTCAAAACCGGTGAGGCCGAGTATCTCGGTCTGGCAGGTTCGATTCCTGTCCGTCTCCGCCATCCGTGCTGCTAGGAGGACCCATGACGACAGACCCCCGCCGCTTCATCCCGAAGATGGATGAGATCCTCCAGTACCCAGCGGTGCGCACTGCGCGGGAGCGCAGTGCAGCCCACAAGGTGCGCGCGATCATCGACGCCGTGCTTGCCGACGCCCGCTCCGGCTTACTCGCTCCCTCCCAGATTGAGGAGGAGCTGGCCGACAGACTCGAAAGCGCACAGCCCTATTCCTTGCGCCGCGTCATCAACGCCACGGGCGTCATTATTCACACGAACCTGGGCAGGGCTCCTTTACCACCGGCTGCGGTGGATGCGCTGGTGGCTGCAGCCGGCTATACGGACGTCGAGATGGACTTAGACAGCGGTCAGCGCTCACGGGATAGGGGACGCGGCGCGGTCGAGACTGTCCTGGCCGCCTGCCCCGGCGCGGAGGACGCGCTGGTCGTCAACAACGGAGCCTCCGCGCTGCTGCTGGCCACCGCAGCGTTGGCCCCCGGCAAGGAGGTCATCATCTCCCGCGGCGAACTCATTGAAATTGGCGCGGGCTTCCGCTTGCCCGAGCTCATCGAGTCCACGGCCACCCGGTTGCGGGAGGTGGGCGCGACGAACCGCACACACGTGGCGGACTACCAGCGGGCTTTGGGGGAGAACACCGGGGCGATTCTCAAGGTGCATCCCTCCAATTTTCTGATCAGTGGTTTTACGTCGTCTGTGCCGGTTGCTGAGTTGCGTGCGCTTACGGATGTGCCGCTCATCGTGGATATCGGCTCGGGGCTGCTGCACCCAGACGATGCTTTGCCCGAGGAACCCTCCGCCAGCCAGGCTCTTCGCGATGGTGCAGACGTGGTGCTTTTTTCGGGAGATAAGCTGCTCGGTGGACCACAAGCCGGGGTGCTCGTGGGAAAGAAGGAAGCAATCGCTGTGTGTAGGAAACACCCGTTGGCGCGGGCGGTGCGCATCGATAAGCTGCGGCTCAACGCGCTCGAAGCCTCGCTTTCAACCCCCTCCAATGCCGTGCAGGACGCGCTGCACATTGATCCGCAGCGCCACCGCGAGCGCACGGAGAAGGTGGCCGCGGCAGTCGGCGGTGAGGTCGTCGAACATGCAGGCCGCGTCGGCGGTGGCGGAGCCCCAGAGGTGCCGCTACCGGGGTGGGCCGTGGCGTTGCCAGAGGAGCTGGCACGGCCGTTGCGGTTGGGGCAGCCTCCTGTGGTGGCGCGCGTGAACCAGGGCCGCTGCCTGGTGGATGTGCGCTGCGTGCCGGAGTCGCAGGATGCGGAGCTTATTACTGCGATTCAGGCGGTGATGTAGGTGTATGTTGTGGCTACGGCCGGGCATGTGGACCACGGCAAGTCGAGCCTGGTGAAAGCGCTGACAGGAATGGAACCGGACCGCTGGGAGGAAGAGAAGCGGCGCGGCCTGACCATTGACTTGGGCTTCGTGTGGACGAAGCTCAACTCCGGCGCCGACGTAGCTTTCGTCGATGTGCCGGGGCATGAGAAGTTCCTAGGCAACATGCTGGCCGGGGTGGGGCCGGCATCGGTGGTTCTCTTTGTGGTGGCGGCCGATGAAGGCTGGCAGGCGCAGTCCACTGACCACCGCGATGCATTGCGCGCCCTGGGGATCGAGCACGGCGTGGTAGCGCTGACTCGTGCTGATAGGGCAGAGACTGCCCGCCGGGTAGAGGTAGCCGCGCAGGTCAAGACAGAACTGGCTGGAACAGCGCTTGCCGACGCCCCCATCGTCGACGTCTCCGCAAAGACCGGCGAGGGCGTGGAGAAGCTGCGCGCCGAACTGGATAGGGTGCTTGCTGCTATGCCAGTGCCCGATCCAACGGCGCGCGTGCGTTTGTGGGTCGATCGCGCCTTCAGCGTGAAGGGCGCTGGAACCGTGGTGACGGGAACGCTGGCGGCCGGGACGGTATCGGTTGGTGATGACCTTGAGCTCAGTGGGCAACGCGTCACGGTGCGCGGCGTGCACAGTGAGAACACAGCAGTGGATAGTGCGGGTCCGGTTACGCGCGTGGCGCTCAACCTGCGCGGGGTGGCCGCGGACCAGGTTCATCGCGGGGATGCGCTACTTAGCCCGGGGCGCTGGCGGGTGCTCGATACCGTGGATATTCGTCGCACCTTTGGGATCGTGATGACCGAGCTTCCCCAGAACCTCGTGGTGCACATCGGCACGGCGGGGGTCGGTGCCCGTCTGCGGCCTTTAGGCGGTGAATTCGCGCGGTTGACACTGGAAAGCCCGCTACCTCTCACGCTGCTCGATAGATTCGTGGTGCGCAGCCCCGGCGGGCGACACGTCGTGGCCGGTTTTGAAGTGGTGGATGTACACCCAGCTGAATTAAATAGGCGCGGCGATGCCAAGAAACGCGCTGTTGAGCTAGAAGTTTTAGAGCCGGCGAATCCGGCTGAGTGGCTCAAGCGCTGCGGCTACGCTGCACACGAAGACCTCGTGCGCGATGGCTTTTCGGTGGAAGAAAAGCCGGCGGGAGTCATTGAGTTCCGCGACTGGTGGATCGCCGCCAGCCAAGTAACCGCGTGGAAGAATACTCTCGGTGAGGCAGTTGAAGCTCATGCCGAGGCGAATCCACTGTCCCCGGGTCTGGCGAAGGCAGCGGCCATGGATGCACTGGGACTGACCGAGCCGGCCTTGTTAGGCCTAGCGGTAGCAGCCGCCAAGCTCGAGACAGTTGATGGCGTACTGCGCATGCCCGGGCAGGCCGTCGACCTTGGCCCCGCGGAAAGGTCAGTGGCTGAACTTGAGCGGCGACTGCGCGCTGAGCCTTTCGCCGCTCCAGAGGCTGCGGACCTCAAGGAATTGGGACTGGGCCCCAGGGAGCTCGCCGCTGCCGAGCGCGCCGGGCGCGTGCTCCGGCTGGACAAAGGCGTTGTGCTTTTACCTTCCGCTCCGCGGGAGGCACTCAGCGTGGTTGCGCAGTTGGAACAGCCCTTCACCCTCTCGGAGGCGCGACAGGCTCTGGGAACGACGCGCCGGGTTGCCATCCCGTTACTGGAGCATCTCGACGCCACGGGCGCGACCCGCCTGGTCGACGGAAAGCGATTTGTGCGCGCGGCAGGGGCAAAGGAACCAAAGTAAAGGCACCATTTGTGGGCGGGTTCAGAGAAATCCCAGGTCAATGAATTAGCGCAAGTGCATAAGGTGCCAGTTAAAAGGTTCCTTTGGGGGCCGTTGGAAAAGTTTTGAGGGTGCAAGTGTCTTCAATGGCTTAACGGTGACCGTCATTGACGGTCACCGTTATGTTTTGTAGGGTGAACCCATGATCCAGTCTTTCGGTAACCGTGATACCGAGCTTGTCTGGTTACGCGAAGCGTCGCCGCGGATTGATCCGAGAATCCACAAAACTGCTAATAGAAAACTCCATCAGCTCGATGCTGCTGTTTCACTGAACTCCTTACGAGTTCCACCAGGTAACCGCCTCGAAGCTTTGAAAGGCGACCGGAAAGGAACATTCAGTATCCGAGTCAATCAATAGTGGAGGATTACCTTCCGCTGGACCGAGGCCGGTCCAGCGGACGTTGTTATCGAGGACTATCACTAAGGACAGTTATGAGTACTAAGCTTTATCCGCCGATTCACCCCGGCGAAGTGCTTAATGAAGATTTCATCGAGGCTTTTGGGATTACACAACACAAACTGGTTGTAGAAATTGGCATTCCGCCGCGGAGGATTAATGAGATTGTCCACGGCAAGCGTGGAATCACCGCAGATACCGCTCTTCGGTTAGGAAAGTACTTCGGAATTGAACCGCAGTATTGGCTCAACCTGCAAAGCCGTTATGAATTGGAGGTGGCTGAGGATGCCGTCGCTGATGAAATCGATGGCATCCGGCCCCTCGGTGCGGCTTAATATCACAGGCTAGTAGCGGGAGCGATTGGACTGGGGACGTCCTCCAGAAGCAGAACGAACTGAATGGCGGCTGCCTAGGTCAGGATCATCGCTTCCCCAGGAGTCTTCGGCCCAGATCGCAAAATCGCGATCGGCATAGCGCTCTTGTCGGGTGGCAAGGTGCTCCATCCTCTGTGTATAACGTTTCTTCGAAGCTTGGATGCGGTCAGTTTTGGAATCTGTGGCGGATTGATTTCTACGGTTGCTGTGTCGTTTCGTGGGCATGACGTGCTCCTGGGTTCTTAAGTGAGTGAGTTGCTGTGAACGCAACTTTAATCGAGTGGTGGGTACGGCACTCAAGGTCGCCCCGACGAGCAGGGGCAAAGGAACCACAGTAAAGGCACTGTTTGCGGGCGGATTTCGGAGAAAGCCCAGGTCAATGAATTAGCGCAAGTGCATAAGGTGCCAGCTAAAAGGTGCCTTTGGGGGACATGAAGGCGCGCGAGCCGGTGGGCAGCGGTGAGGCGAGGGGATCCGCAGGCGTGGTGAACTCCCAGTCGGCGTCGGGGTCGAGGGCCGGCGGGACGGCCGGATTGTTCGGGTCGAGCGGCAGTGGTGGGACCGCTGGGGCGAAGAGCTCAGCAGGGTCAGCGGGGTCGAGGGGAAGATCCACGGCGATGCGGCCCCCTGCAGCATAAGCCCGGGCGGCCAGGGAAGCACCTGACTGAGAGGCAGCTGCGAACGCGGCGGCCAGCGCCGGGGCATCGGAGAGCTCCGCGCAGGGTCCGAGGACGAGGTCGTCGTGGGTGGCGAGGACGGTGTCGTCGAGAAGCGTTAGCGTCACGATAAGCTGCTTGGTGCCCATCTCGCGCAGCTGATGAGCGGTGAGCTCTCCCTCCGCGACGCGAACGAGGGCGCCGTGGCCCCCGCTGAGCAGGGCAGTGCCCGCAGGCTGATTGTTCGCGGGAATCATCCACGGGTCCAAGCCCAAGGCAACGGCAACCTCCACCTCGCTGTCAACGATCTCGACGGTGGCGTGTGTTGCGGGATTGAGTCCTGTTGTGCGGAGGCGATCCAACGCAGGATATTCCGCGGATTCTTCGCCATCGAGCGCGCCCAGAAAACCGAAATCCGAGCGCACACGCCACCCGCCGGTGGTGGGGTCGGGGAGCAAGGACACGTCAATGAGCGCAGGCTGTTGCGCCAACCCCGGGATACTCAGCGCAGTGCCGAGACTAAGATGCTCGAGAATCGCGACGTGCTCGACACCAAAGTAGGAGGGGGCCAGCGGATACAGCGCCATGGTTATGACAGTCACCTCATGAGTCAGATGGGAAGCGGTGGGCTTCTCTCAAGCTTACGCAGAGGCCGGATCTCGGATACGGTCGATAGGAGACTTATACAACAACATATCGATAAAGGAGTGAAGACCCATCTCGGCTGATTCTCATAGTTCGGTGAATAACACCGATAAGAGTAAGAGGCGCACGCGCGAAGCTAAGCGGATTCTCAAAGACATTATTTATCCGCACAACATTCATCCAGCTTTGGTGCCGGGCGTGTCCATTGAAGACCAGAAGGTGAAGTATGGAGTGGACAAACCCATCCTGATCGTCGTGGGTGGGCTCATCGTGGCATTCGTGGCGTGGGGTGTTATCGCGCCTGATCAGGTCTTCGATGCCTCCTCCGCGGCTTTGGATTGGGTCATGCGTAATCTGGGCTGGGTCTTTACCGCGCTGGCCACATTCCTGATGTTCCTGCTCCTCATCCTTGCTTTTTCCAAATACGGAAAAATACCTTTGGGCGTGGATGGTGAGAAGCCAGAGTTCTCCACTGTGAGCTGGGCCGCGATGCTTTTTGGTGCCGGAATCGGCATCGGCATCATCTTCTTCGGCCCCTTCGAGCCGCTGAGCTACTATCTTTCGCCCCGCCCCGGTTCTTACGAAGCAGCCAGCGATGAGGCCGTCATGGGCGCGATGGCTCAGGCGGCGATGCACTGGGGGCATTAACGCGTGGGCAATCTACGCCATCGTGGGGCTGTGCGTGGCTTATGTGTCCTACCGACGTGGGCGAGTGCCATTGATGAGCTCCATCCTCATGCCGCTTTTTGGCAACCGCGACACGGACTCCACACCTGCGCGCATCATCGATGGCCTGGCTATTATCGCCACTCTCTTCGGCACGGCGGCAACGCTTGGTCTTGGTGCCCTCCAGATCGGCCGCGGCGTCGAAATTGTCAGCGGCTGGTCCACCACGGGAAATACGGCGGCATTGGTAATCATCATCGTGCTCTCCATCGGCACAATCTTCTCCGCGGTCTCGGGCGTATCTAAGGGAATCCGTTGGCTGTCCAATATCAACCTGGTCTTAGCGCTGGGGCTAGCGGTCTTTTTCTTCGTCGTCGGGCCGACGGCTTTCCTGGCTAACATGCTGCCCGCCGTCATCATTGAGTACCTCGATGAGATGCCGAGCATGCTGTCTGCCAACATGGGGCAAGGCGAGGAGATGGTGTCATTCCTGTCCTCGTGGACCACGTTTTACTGGGCCTGGTGGGTGTCTTGGTCGCCCTTCGTTGGTGTGTTCGTGGCCAAGATCTCGCGTGGCCGCACCATCCGCCAGTACATCTTGGGAGTTTTGCTCATTCCTTCGGCCATCATTGTCTGCGCTTTCACCATTCTGGGCGGCACAACAATTTGGCTGCAGCGCCGCGACGGCGATATTGCCCCTGATGGAACGATCGACTCGATGCCACCCGCCGAAGACATCTTCTTCACTGTCTTGGATCACCTCCCTGGCTCGCAGATCATGGCTCCGCTCGTGCTCGCGATGCTCATCGTCTTCTTCATCACGACGGCCGATTCCGCATCCATCGTGAACTCACAGCTCACACAGCGCGGCAACCCGAAGCCGAAGCCTGGCGTTACGATCTTCTGGGTCATATGCATGGCTGGCATTGCCGTGGTGATTCTTTTGGCGGGCGGCCGCAACGCCCTGCAGGGGCTGCAGAACCTTATTACCGTGACGGCTCTTCCTTTCGCGGTCATCATTGTGCTTATGTGCATCGCGTTGATTCGAGAGTTGCGCCACGACCCCGCCGCGATCCGCACGTTCTATGAAGAACAAGCAGTGTCCAATGCCATCATCCACGGAGTGCGGGAACACGGCGATAACTTTGCGTTGGCCATTGAGCCGACTGCGGATGACTCCGATTACGCCACCGGCGCGGAGTTCGACTCCACCGCGGCCGAAGTCACCGAATGGTACGCGCGCACGGATGAAGAAGGCCACGCGGTGGGTTATGACTATGAAACCGGCGAATACACTGACGATGATCCAACCGTGAAGGATGGCGAGTCACTGGTGCTACCCCCAGAGGAGAACTCCGACACGCTATAGTTTCCCACTATGGACTTAGCCACCATCGCCTTCGCTTTCAGCCTTGTGTTGCTGTCGGGCTTGTCGACGTCCATCGGTGCTGCCTTGGCCGTCGGCAAGCGCGAGCCCGGGCCGAAGTTTATGGCCGCAGCCCTGGGCCTGTCCGCAGGTGTGATGCTCTACGTCTCCTTCATGGAAATCCTGCCGGAGGCCCTGAAGAAGCTGGAAAGCACCCTTGGGGGAGAGGCCACTGCCACGTGGACGATGATGGCGGCGTTCTTCGCCGGCATCGCGGTCATTGGCATTATTGACCGCCTCGTTCCCGAGGAGATTAACCCGCACGAGCCGGCCACTACAGAGGAAGAAGCACGCCGCAAGAGGCTGATGAAAACCGGCATGTTCACCGCCTTCGCGCTGGCTATCCACAACTTCCCCGAGGGGTTTGCCACATTTCTTTCGGGCCTTGAAGCCCCGGAGATCGCGATCCCCGTTGCCGTGGCGATTGCCATTCACAACATCCCCGAGGGCATTGCGGTCGCTGTTCCTCTGCGCAGCGCAACGGGCTCGCGGAAGAAGGCCTTCTGGTGGGCCACGCTATCGGGTTTGGCAGAGCCCCTCGGCGCACTCATTGGCTTCGCGCTGCTGATGCCGTTTATCGGGCCGATGACGTTTGGCATCAGCTTCGCCGTCATCGCCGGCATCATGGTGTTTATCTCCTTGGATGAGCTTTTGCCCACGGCGGAGGAGACCGGCGAGCACCACTGCGCCATCTACGGCCTTATCGCCGGCATGGCGGTGATGGCGGTCTCGCTCGCGCTGTTTATCTAAGGTCTATTTCACGCGCTCTGCGGTGGCCTTGACCGCCATGACAATGCTGACGATAACGGCGCCCAGAATGAAGCCGCACAACATGGACAAGCCGGTGTCCGCCAACCAGGCGAGGGCGCCGTTGTTGATGCTCTCGGTCACGTGGTGGATGAATCCATAGGGCTGCTCGGCGCCGAACTCGCTCAAGCCCTTGACCACGATGTGTCCGCCGACCCACAGCATGGCGGCGGTGCCGATGATGCCGATGACGTTGAGCACGATGGGCATGCCCTTGACCAGGGCGGTACCCACGGCCGAATCGCCATCGTGGCGCTTGAGCAGCGCGAGGCCGATATCGTCCATTTTGACCAAGAGCCCGACGGCTCCATAGACGCCCAAGGTCAAGAGAATACCGACGGTGACCAAGGTGCCCAGACGCAGCCAGAAAGGCTGGTCCATGACCTCGTTGAGGGAGATCACCATGATCTCGGCAGAGAGGATGAGGTCCGTAGTAATCGCGGATTTGACCAGAGAATCTTCGGCGTCGGCGCCCTTTTCTTCTACTGTCTGCTGCTCCTCCTCGCCGCGGTGGAGGACAGCATGGAAAATCTTTTCCGCGCCCTCGAAGCACAGGTATGTGCCGCCACACATGAGGATGGGGGTGAGCGCCCAAGGAGCGATCCAGGACAGGATCAGGGCAATAGGCAGGATGATGACGAGCTTGTTGATGAGCGAGCCCTTAGTAATCCGCCAAATCATCGGCAGCTCACGCTGCGGCTTCACGCCGTCGACATATTGGGGCGTGACAGCGGCGTCATCGACGACGACTCCCGCTGCTTTCATCGAGGTCTTTCCGGCTAGCGCTGCCACGTCGTCGACGCTGGAGGCAGCGGAGCGGGCGATCAGGGCGACGTCGTCAAGCAGGGCAAAGAGGCCACCGGCCATGGCTCACATCCTTTTAAGGTAGGGGAGAAGTACTCACCCTAGGCTACTCGGCGGGAACGAGCTCCACATTCTCAGCCCACGTGAGCTCCATGCCCAGCGTGCGCAGCCAGTTCATGGCGTCATCGCCGTAGCGCGTGATGCCCTCGACTGCGGTTAGCGTGCGCTCCATGGCACGCTCGGCCTCCTCCGCGCTGATGAGGCCAGTGGAGGTGGCGGCGGCTAGCTCGTCGATGTCGAGCACATCAACCGGCTCGCCGGAGGTGGCGACCAAGTCGACGTAGAGATCGCGGGTGGTCCACACGTCCCCATCAACGTCGATGTCGGCGATGTCGATGTAAAAGTCTTGGTGGACGTCCACGCCTTCACGGAAGTGGAAGATATTGGCGCGCAGACCGAGCTCTGGCAGCAGCCAAGACTCGAGGTAGCCGAAGCGCGGGTGGTTGGCGCCGCGGGCCATGTACAGGCCAAAGTCGGTGACCCGGTAGGTGTCTACCTCGCGCTGGAAACCTTTCGGGTCGACATTGATGTTGTCGGCCGTATTGAAGGTCTCTTGCTTGACTGGGTGCAGATCTGTGCTCATTAGTTCACCTCGAGGAAAGCCGCGGTAGGTGGGAATGAACACGAGGATTCAGCAGTGTTGACCGCACCGGAGAGGACCGCCACGATGGTTCCCTTGCCGGTCGTTGCGCGGCCCGAGACCGTGGTTGGCCCATCGGTGTTGATGCCGTTGTTGAAGAGGGGTGTGGTGCCGAACTGGAAGGTGTCCAGGTTGAACCACTGAACGCGCATGGCGCCCTGCTCTTCAGCGGCGGTCGGGGTACCCAGGGCGGTGAAGAGGAAGACGGCTTCGCCTTCGCCCGCACCAGGTGCGGGCATGCCTGTCGGGCCAGGTACGGCGATGGCGGAACCCACCGAATCGCCCTGCCCGCCGATGCACTGCGCGGAGACCGTGGGCCAGTAGAACTGGCGGAAGCCGGGGTTATTTCCCTCCGGCATCGCGACACCGCCCTCGCCGCCTTCACCGGCGGTGAAGTTGAGTGCGGTGAGGATGGCACTACGGGCCTCCTGCGGGATCCATGGCTGTGCCGCGAAAGCACGAACGCGCTCCTGCGTCTCCGGGGTGGGACGACCGAGGCTGTCCAGCGGGTTGCTGCTCTGGGAGACGTTCACCAGCGAGGAGAGGTCGGGGGCGCCGGCATGCGCGGGCGTGATGCTGAGCAGGCCCATCATCAGGGCAGCAGTGAGTCCGGCTACGCCGCGACGGGCGGAACCGGTGGAGTGCTGTTCAGAAAAGGCCATGGAGAATCCTTGCGTGTGGGTGGGGAAGTGACGTCACAGAAACTACACAGTGATCACATCAGTCACAATAGTATCTGTTGTCACAATATTCACTTTTTCGGCGTAGTCAACTCTTTTTAGAGCCCTACTGTGCGGTATGTCGGTTCTTGATATAAATCTGTTACATCTCGCAGCACTCTGCGGGATCCCGCGCGATGCTGCACATCAAAGGGCTAGAGAGTATATTTAAGGGCCGTTCACATCGCTAACGCACCATGCTTTGAAGGAGCACCCCACACGTGAGTAATACTGAATTCCGTAACGTAGCCATCGTCGCGCACGTTGACCACGGTAAAACCACCCTTGTCAACGGCATGCTGGAGCAGTCCGGCGCTTTCGGCGACCATGGCGAACACTCGGATCGCGTCATGGACTCCAACGATCAGGAGCGCGAGCGCGGCATCACCATTCTGGCGAAGAACACCGCCATCCACCGCAAGGGCCTGGGCAAGGACGGCGGGGATCTCATTATCAACGTCATCGATACCCCGGGCCACGCCGACTTCGGTGGCGAGGTCGAGCGCGGTATCTCCATGGTGGACGGCGTCGTGTTGCTTGTCGACGCCTCCGAAGGCCCCCTCCCGCAGACCCGCTTCGTCCTCACCAAGGCACTGGAGGCGAAGCTGCCGGTCATCATTTGCGTGAATAAGACCGACCGCCCGGATGCCCGCATCGATGAGGTCGTCACCGAGGCCCAGGATCTCCTGCTAGAAATCGCCGCCGGCCTCGAGGATGAGGAGGCCGCCGCTGCCGCCGAGGAACTGCTGGATCTGCCGGTCCTGTATACCTCCGGCCGCGAGGGCAAGGCTTCCACCGAGAACCCAGGCAACGGCAACGTCCCGAACGCCGATGATCTGCAGGCGCTTTTCGACGTTATTTATGACGTCCTCCCCGAGCCCTCCGCCAAGGTTGACGCTCCTCTGCAGGCACACGTGACCAACCTGGACTCCGATGACTTCCTGGGTCGTATCGCTTTGCTGCGTATCTACTCCGGCACCATCAAGAAGGGCCAGCAGGTGGCCTGGATGCACTACGACGAGGAAGGGGAGATGCACACCAAGACCGTCAAGGTGGCGGAGTTGCTGCGCACCGTCGGCTTCCAGCGCCAGCCGGATACCGAGGCCATCGCCGGTGACATCGTGGCCATCTCCGGTATCTCCGACATCATGATTGGTGACACCATCGCGGACGTGGAGAACCCGCAGCCGCTGCCGCGCATCAAGGTCGACGAGCCGGCTATTTCTATGACCATTGGTGTCAACACCTCCCCGATGGCAGGCCAGGGCGGCGGCGATAAGCTCACTGCCCGCATGGTCAAGGCTCGCTTGGACCAGGAGCTCATCGGTAACGTCTCCCTCAAGGTGCTGCCGACCGAGCGCCCCGACGCTTGGGAAGTCCAGGGCCGCGGCGAGATGGCGCTGTCCGTGCTCATCGAGAACATGCGCCGCGAGGGCTTCGAGTTGACCGTCGGTAAGCCACAGGTGGTCACCCAGGTCATCGACGGAAAGACGATGGAGCCCTACGAGATGCTCACCATCGATTCTCCGTCCGAGCACCAGGGTGCCATTACCCAGCTGCTGGCCACCCGCAAGGGGCAGATGCAGTCCATGGACGTGCGCGAGGGCGACTGGGTCCGCATGGTCTTCCGCGTCCCCGCTCGCGGTCTCATCGGTTTCCGTACCCAGTTTATGACGGAGACCCGCGGCGCTGGCATCGCCAACTCGATCTCCGATGGCCTCGACGTCTGGGCCGGCGATATCAAGGCCCGCCCGACCGGCTCCCTGGTGGCCGACCGTTCCGGCCAGATCACCGCCTACGCTCTCCAGCAGCTGGCGGACCGCGGTGACTTCTTCGTGGAACCAGGTATGGAGGCCTACGAGGGCATGGTTGTCGGCGCCAATAACCGTGATGAGGATATGGATATCAACATCACCAAGGAAAAGAAGCTGACCAACATGCGCTCCGCCACCGCGGATGCCACCGTCACCCTCGCCAAGGCTCGGACCCTGTCCCTGGAGGAGGCGCTGGAGTTCTGTGGAACCGACGAGTGCGTCGAGGTCGGCCCGAACGTCCTGCGCGTGCGCAAGGTCGAGCTGTCTTCCACCGAACGCAAGCGCGCGGCCGCCCGCGCCAAGCAGCTCAACAAGTAGTTCGCTCAGCGCCGCCCCGGGCAACTACAGTGGTAGGGAAAGTTTTCGGAATGTAAAGGTTGTGTGGAGTGGACCGTTTCCTACCCAGGCTCGGCGTTGTCCTCGCGGCCGCTCTGCTTACCGCCTGCCAGGCTAATCCCGGTCCGCCGCCGGTGGTAGATGAGAACGAACGCAGTACTACGCCAACGAACTCAACCACCACGGCCCCACCCCCTGAGGCAGCACCCGAAGAGGACCTTCTGCCGGAGCGCAGCACCGTGGCGATTGGGGTCGACCCGTTGCGCGGTGGGCTCAACCCACACCTGGTGGCGAACAACTCCGAGCTGGTTAACCAGATTGCGGAGCTGGTCCTTCCCTCAGCCTTCCACGGCTCCCAGATGGATACGGATGTCCTGGAATCCGCAGAGGAGATTGAAGCCCCCGGCAGCATTGCGATGCGGGTGCGCTATACCATCGCCGGGCCGGCGCAATGGTCGGATGGCACGCCGATCAGCGGCTCTGATTTCAACTACCTGTGGTCCCAGATAACGCGCACGCCGGGCGCGAAGGACGTGGCTGGCTACCGGGCAATTACAGCCGTACGGACCTCCGGGAATGGGCGAGTGGTCACCGTTGACTTCGGGCATCGCGTGGAGGATTGGCACAAGCTGTTTGCCAACCTCGTGCCCTCCCACCTTCTGGAAGACCGCGATTTCGCCTCGGCCCTAGCGGACGGAATCCCTGCCTCGGCCGGGCGCTACCTCGTCGCCGGAATGGATCGCGGCCGAGGAATCATTACCCTCAACCGCAATGACCGGTTCTGGGGAGAAGATCCCGCGAATATTGACGTCATTCAGCTGCGCGCTGTGCGCGATACCGCGCAGGCGGTGAACATGTTGCGCTCGCACCAGATCGGTTTTGCTGACATCACACCGCAGCAGACCACCCTGGAGAACTTGAGCCTGCTCAGCAACGTCAATACGGGGGTGGTGACTCGTCAGCGCCAGCTGCGGTTGAACATGTCGGCCGTTGAGGGAGCACTCGATGAGCAAGCGCAGCGTCGCGCGCTGGCCTCGCTTCTCGACACCGACCAGCTAGCCCGCCTGGCCACCGGCCGCGCCTCGGAGCTCAAGCCTGGGAACAACCCCTTCGATAGCCGCGCGGAGCTCGCCCCATTGCGCGAGCGTGCGGGCCGGAAGCCAGTGCGCATCGCCGTGGATCCCCAGTACCCCACCGCCTTGGCGGCGGCCACCACCATCGTGGACGTGCTCCAAGCCAAAGCCATTGACGCGGAGGTCGTTACCGAACGCCTGACCACGATTACCTCCGACCTGCTCCCAACGGGCAAGGTGGATGCTGTGGTGGCGTGGGATGAGAACGGCGAGGACGCACTCAGCTTGGCCAACTATTTCGTGTGCGCGACACCCACGCGCCCGGCGGCGACCCTGTCTGGGTACTGCCCGGAAAACTCCGCTGACACTGCCCTGGGCATTCTCTCTGGCGACGTGGATTCCGCGGCCGCACAGGAGCGCGTGGAGCATCTCAACAGGGAGGAAGCTCTCTTCGTCCCGTTGCTCAATGAGGTGCGAATCCACGCTTTGGGCAAGGGTATTGTTGGCCCCGGACAAAGCATTGAGGACTGGGACTCCGGCCTCATCAGCGCACCGCAGTGGAGGAAAGACGATGAATAAGGATCTCACCGGCTACCGTGTCGTGGCCGTGCATGCCCACCCCGATGACGAGGTGCTGTTTACCGGTGGCACGTTGGCGGACCTGTCCGCACGCGGTGCAGAGGTCACCGTGATTACCGCGACGCTGGGTGAGGAAGGCGAGATCATCGGCGAGCCTTACCAGGGCCTCGCGGAGACCGATCAGCTCGGAGGCTTTCGTGCCTGGGAGCTCAAGCACGCGCTCGACGCGTTAGGCGTCGACGGCATCCAGCTGGGTGGCTTCGGGCACTTCCGCGATTCCGGGATGGAAGGCTCGCCTGCTCACGAGAATCCGCGGGCTTTGGTCAACTGCATGGAGGAGGCCGCAGAGTTATTGCGGGGCCACCTTGCCGCGCTGCGACCGCATGCAGTGCTGACCTATGGTCCGGACGGCGGCTACGGGCACCCCGACCATATCGCCGTGCACAAGGCGGTGCATGCGGCTGCTGCGCCTGAGCAGCGCATCTGGTGGGCCGTCTTTGAGCGCGCCGCCCACTACCGCGGACTCGACGCGGTTACCCCTCCGGAGGGCTGGAGCCTGCCGGGAAAGGCGTACCTGGATAATTTCACCAACGCTGGCTGCGATGTGACCTACGAGCTCAACGACCGAGCACTCAGCGCCAAGCGCGCAGCGATGCTGGCGCACGCCACGCAAATCTGGCTTGCCGACGGTTCCCTCACCACCGTCAACCCTCACGCCGCCCAGGCGGGCCTCAAGGATCCCGCGGAGATTCCCGCTGCCTATGCCTTGTCCAACCTGCTCACCATGCCGCTGCTGCGCCACGAGTTCTACCAATTGGGACAGGGTGAACCACAGGATTCGTTACTGGGGGAGAAATGACCGAGCGCGCAATCCGCACCGATTTCTCCCGCGGCGAGCAGGTAGGGGGCCTAGTGTGGCTCGTCTTAGGCGCACTCTGCTCGCTGACGCTCGAGGTGGTTTATCTCACCGCCCGCGTTCCATGGTTCGACGGGGCCAGCGTGGCCTTTCCGATCACCATCCTCATCGCCTTCTGGTTCAACGGGGTGCTGACCCGCACAGCGCGGCTGTGGAGTGAGAATCCCTACATCGCGGGCTTGCCCGGTTTAGCTTGGGTGGCGGGTTTCCTCGCGTTTATGCTGGGAGCCGCCATCGGTGACGGTAGCCTGCTGCCCAATAATATTCTCAGCCTGCTGCTGTTCGCCGCGGGAATCGCGGGTAGCGTTTGGCCATTTTTCGCCTCGGAGTAGCATACTGTTAGTCGTAGAAAACCCGTGACACACAGGAGTTTAAACACCTTATGACTTACACCATCGCGCAGCCTTGCGTCGACGTGATGGACCGCGGCTGCGTTGAAGAGTGCCCGGTCGACTGCATCTACGAGGGCAAGCGCATGCTCTACATCCACCCAGACGAGTGCGTGGACTGCGGCGCCTGCGAGCCGGCTTGCCCGGTGGAGGCCATCTTCTACGAGGATGATGTCCCGGATGAGTGGCTGGACTACAACGATGCCAACGCCGCCTTCTTCGATGATCTCGGCTCCCCGGGTGGCGCAGCAGCTCTCGGCCCGCAGGACTTTGACGTCCCGATGATCGCTGCACTCCCGCCTCAGAACCAGGAGTAGACCATGAGCCGCACGCCGCTTGGACATACGCTCCCGGATTTTCCGTGGAACTCGCTTGCTGACGCCAAGAAGAAAGCACAGGCGCACCCAGACGGAATCGTCGACCTATCAGTTGGCAATCCCGTCGATCCGGTCGCCCCGGGCGTGCAACTAGCGCTGTCCGCCGCGGCTGAGGCTCCCGGTTATCCGCAGACCCAGGGCACCCCGGAGCTGCGCGAGGCCATCGCGAAGGCGCTGCAGCGCCGCTACAACATGAATGTCGACGCGGTGCTGCCGGTCATCGGCACCAAGGAGGCTATCGCCTGGTTGCCCACTTTGCTGGGCATGCGCGGGGAGACCGTGGCTTTCCCGACGGTGGCTTATCCCACCTATGAAGTCGGTGCGCTCTTGGCCGGGGCTAAGCCCCTGCGCGCCGATGAGGATTTCCAGGATGCGTCACTGGTGTTCATCAACTCGCCGTCGAACCCGACGGGCCGGGTGTTGGGCGTCGAGAAGCTGCGTGAGATTGTCGCCTGGGCGCGCGCCAACAATGCCATCGTGGCCTCGGACGAGTGCTACATGGGCTTGGGATGGGATGATGAGAACCCGCCGGTGTCTATCCTGGACCCGCGGGTGACGGACGGCGACAACACAGGGCTCATCGCCATGCATTCGCTGTCCAAGAGCGCGAACATGGCCTCCTACCGCGCGGGCTTCTTCGCAGGCGATGCCAGGCTCATCGCCGAGCTGCTGGAACTGCGCAAGCACGCAGGGCTTATCGTTCCAGGCCCCATTCAGGCGGCCATGGTTGCCGCGCTTGACGACGACCCCTCCGAAGCCCTCCAGCGCCAACGCTACGCCGCGCGCCGTGTGGATCTCATGCGGGCGCTGACCGGCGCGGGCTTTCGAATCGAGCACTCCGAGGCTGGGCTCTATCTGTGGGCAACGCGCGGTGAGAACTGCCGTGAGACCGTCGACTGGCTCGCCGAGCGCGGAATCCTCGTTGCGCCGGGTGATTTCTACGGCCCAGCGGGCGAGCAGTACGTGCGGATTGGCCTCAATGGCACGGACGAGCGCATTGCCGCAGCCGTCGCGCGCTTGGCTGAGTAGGTGGCTTTTCGCCCGCCGGCGCGGGAAGGGATTAGCCCGCGCAAGGTGATGCTCACCGGCATCGTGCCCGTTACACCTACCTATTGGGCAGGTGAGGCGGGTGATTCCGTGTTTTCGCCCGGTACTCGATTGGAGCCTGGCACTGTGCTCCCCGGCCCGACGCTGGCCTGGTATCACCCATCCGTCCCGCGTGAAGAGCCCATTCCCTTTGACTACCGGGTGGTGTTTGAGGATGGGGACCTGATAGTCGTCGACAAGCCGCACTTCCTGCCCACGACGTCGAACGGGCGCATCGTGCGCGAGACCCTCCAGACTCGCCTGCGCGTGGATTACGGGGAGGATTCCATTGTGCCGCTGCACCGCTTGGACCGGCTGACGTCGGGCTTGGTACTGTGCTCGCGTAATCCGCGCACGCGGTCTGCCTACCAGCAGCTTTTTCAGGAGCGGGCGGTGGTGAAGCACTACCGGGCTCGGCTCTCTACGCGGTTGGACTATGACGGCACGGTGCGGCTGGGCATGCGGCGCGTGCGTGGTCAGCGTCAGGTCCGCGTGGATCCTTCCGGCACGCCTACGGTGACACGGGTGCGCGCTCGGGGAGCGGTAGCCGATGTCTGGCCACTGACCGGACACACCCACCAGATTCGCGTGGTGCTCAACCACCTGGGCCATCCGATTGTGGGGGATGATACCTATCCGGTGGATCGTGGATTGTCCCTCTATGATTTTTCCACGCCGCTGCAGCTTTCTCACATCGCCCTGAGCTTTCAGGATCCGCTTTCTGGCCGGGAGTGTGAGTTTAAGCTGTGAGATTCGGCGCTATTGCGGCGCGGGTTTTAGTGTGCGCTTTGCGAGGGACTAGACTCATACGAAGTTTTATTCATCATTATTGAGCATTTTGCAAAGGACGTGTCCATGGCGGATCTGAGCTTTGCTCGCTTTGCCTCGAATCTTGGCCAGTTCATTAAATTCGGCCTCGTCGGCGGTTCGGGCACGTTGGTCAACATTGCGACCGCCATTGTTGCCGCGAAGTGCGGTTTGGCGTGGTTTGGCGCCACCCCACACGACGCCATGTTTAACCTCTTTGGCACCCAGTTCCATGTGCGTTGGTTCATGCTCTTTTCTACCATTGCCTTCCTTGTGGCTAACACCTGGAACTACCAGCTCAACCGCATGTGGACGTTCAAGTCCGTCAACAAAGTGTCGTGGCTACGCGGCTTTTTCCCTTTCCTCATTACGGGCATCGGTGCCTACCTGGTTACCCTCGCGGTGCAGTACCTGCTGATGAATCCAACCTCGCCGCTGCAGCTGCCTCCCCATATCTTCGACGATTCAACCGGATTCCGCACCATGTACTACTGGGCCAACGCGATTTCCATCGTGGTAGCCATGCCCATCAATTTCATCTTCAATAAGCTGTGGACGTTCCGCTCGACACCCAAGGCGCCGGTCGTGGTCCACGAGACCGAGCCGGCTTAACCCCTTCCGCCCTTCCTCACTGCACCTGCCCCGCGCCTGCCCTTCGCGCTCACCGGCGCCTGTAAAAAGCAAGACCCGCCGTCCGCGGTGAGCGCGAAGGGCGGGACGGCAAGGAGGGCAAGCTAGTCGTCGAGCTCGGCGTCAAGGCGGGCTTGGTCGCGTTGGTGCTGGCGGCGTCGGAGGAATGGTGTGAAGATGATGGCGGCGGTCACGCCAGCCCCAGCGCCAATCAAGTAGGAGGTGGAGTCCGGTGCGTAAGCGTTATGGGCAATTCCGGCGAACATCACAATGAGCGGGATGAGGGAGACGGTCATCGCAGGCCAATTACGGCCAACAGATGGGGTGGCGACTCGCTTGCGCAGCCACGCCGTGCCGAAGAGATTGCCGATGATAGACGGCGCGATGGCGAGGAAGCACAGCATGCTCATCTTCCCAGGTAGAACCCAAGCGAGGATGGCTGCGGCTACGAGCTCGAGGAAGAGGGTCGGGGTAGCGCTGATGGCATACGCCTTGTAGAAAGTCTCGCGCTCGAATTCATCGTGGGAGGCGCGCTCGATCTCGTTGAGGGTGTAGTTGGCCAGGGCGTTAATCATGTTGTTCATCTCCAAAAATTTCTTCGACGGTTTTTCCTAGTTCGCGGCAAATGTCGAGTGCTAAGTGCACAGAGGGGGAGTAGTTGCCGCGTTCGATATTGGCGATAGTTTGGCGGGAAACGCCGGCCCTTTCAGCAAGGTCGGCTTGAGACATCTCGAGCCAGCGCCGCCATTTGCGAACCATGTTCTGGTGCTCGGCCATCTGGTCTCCTTCACGGTGTGTAACTCTTACATGCTTAAGTGTAAAGAAAACTTGTCACGATGGCAATGTTTGCATGCATAGATGCCAAGTCCAATAAGGCTGAGTCGCGGCAGAAGGGAGTTTGGGATTTCGCCCTTTGAGCAGCTTAAGAGTCGCTTTGACAAGTAAGAAGGCGTCGTTGAGGTGGTAACGGATATCGTCGGCAGTAAAGCGCAAAACCGTATACCCATGGGCTACGGCCGCGTTCTGCTTCGAGCGGTCCGCTTGAAATGCCCGATCGTTTTTGTGATACTCCCATCCGTCGACCTCGATGATGAGCTTGCCAATCTTCAGGTCAAACCGGTAGCCCGCGATGAGCGCGTTGTGCTCAGGAAAGATCCCGTCCGCGCTAAGCCTTCGGCTAAGCTGGCGCTCCGGTACGCTGTCCGCGCCGATGGGCGTGCGGCGGATAGTCTCTTTCAAACGCCGGGGAACTCGACGCATTCTCTGCCGGTCATCTTCTAGACGCGCAGGCCCTGTCTTGCCGCGATAGTACTCTTCCAGCAGCTGCCCGCACGCCGCAGCTATACGACGGGCTGCCCACAGCACTTGAACAACAGGTAGGCCATTCACTTTGGCGGTGGCCGACAGGCGTGAATGCGCTACGCGAAAATTCTTGCCCTTAAGCGTGCGTGGGCCCTCGGCTTCCAGTGGAAACGTCAACTTTCGGCCCAAATAGATTTCCTGAGCAGTCTTGCCCGTGAAATGTATTCGACTGAGACCGTGCGCCAGAGCCCGCGCCACAGCTATCGGCGACCACTCGTCGCTATAAATCCCGCGGTGCACGCGAAAGAGCGTCCCCGCGCGAAGCTTCCGTCTGATTGCCTCCTTGCTCAAGCCTTGCGCGCGAAGCTCCGCGGTTGTCCATGCCTTCATGACGCTCAAAGTATGCAGTGCTTAACGACGCGTCGAGGGTCAATTCCTCGCCTGTGGATAACTCGGCTCTGCGGGGTCGATTTTGCGCTAAGAAGCTGTCACGTCTGCAATTTAAGTTGCCATACGCCCCTCAAAACTCCCTTCGCGCTCACCGGGAAGCATCGGCCGTTGCTCTACCCATCGCTGGTGAGCGCGAAGGGCACGAACCTGCGGTGTGAAGGGCGCGTGGGGAGGGGATTTCACGCGGCATGCCCTTGGCGGCCACGGGGAGCAGACAAGCGGCGCTACGACCGGCGCCGGTGAGCGCAAAGGGAAAGGAGGACCGGGCAGTGAGGCACTGCGCGGAGGGAAGAGCGGCCAGTGGCTAAGAGAGGAGCGCTGCAGGGAGGGACGGCTAGCGGGCCTCGAGCTCCTCGGCCGTAGGTAGGGGCAGGCGAGACGTCGGGGCGATACCGCGGGCCTTGGCGTTGATGACACCTGCAACTGCGAGTACCGCGAACATGGTGGCGGCGGAGAAGAGCTGGATGCGGGCGGAAGCGTCGGTAAGCATGAGCACCGCGATGGCTGCGAAGAGGGCTAACGCGAACCACGTGAGGTAGGGGTAGGCCCACATGCGTACCGGAAGCGGGTGGATGGCCTCGAGCTGTGGGCGCAGGCGCAGCTGGCTCACCGCGATGAAGACCCACACGATGAGTAGTGAGGCGCCAGCGGCATTGAGCATGAAGGACAGCAGCCACCCGGTATCCGCATAGTTGAGAACAACCATCACTGCGGAAAGAATGACAGACAGCGCGATGGCCGCAGTCGGGACGCCGCGACGGTCGGTGGCGGCGAAGAGCTTGGGGGCTTCACCGCGGCTAGCTAGCGAGTGCATCATGCGGGAGGAAGCGTAGATTTGCGCGTTGAAAGCAGACAGCAGCGCGAGGACGATGACCACTTCCATGATGGCTGCCGCGCCTGGGATACCAGCCCGGTCCAGCACCATGGTGAATGGCGACTCGGCGGCAGACTGCGCGGAGCCGAGCGAAGAATAGGGCAGGAGGAAGGTGATGACGAGGACAGAACCCAGGTAGAACACCGAAATGCGGGTAATGGTGGTGCGCACTGCGTTGACGAGGGATTTCTCGGGGTCCTCGGATTCCGCAGCGGCGATGGCGACGACCTCGATGCCGCCGAAAGCAAAGGCTACGGCGAGCAGACCGGCGGCCACGCCGCCGAGGCCGTTGGGCATGAAGCCGTCGGCAAGGAAGACGGATGTGCCGATGAAGGTATGGCCGGGAAGCAGCCCGAAGATCAGTAATACACCGATGATGAGGAAGGCAATGATGACGGCGACCTTGATGAAGGCGAACCAGTACTCGAACTCGCCGAACAAGCGCACGCGCAAGAGGTTGATGGTGCCAAAGAGTGCGACGCAGATAGCGGCGGGAATCCAGGGCGGGCAGTCGAACCAAGAACCGATGAACCCGGCCGCGCCGGTGATTTCCGCACCGAGGACGGCGACGGTGGCAAGCCAATAAATCCAGCCTTGCGTAAAGCCTGCCCAGCGGCCGATGCCGTGCTCCGCGTATTCGGAAAAGGAGCCGGATGCGGGGATGACCGTGCCCATCTCACCGAGCATCTGCATGACCAAGATGGCAAGGAAACCAGCAATGAGATAGGCCAACAGAACCGCCGGACCGGCGGCGGAAATACCTACGCCGGTGCCTAGGAAAAGGCCGGCACCGATAGTGGAGCCCAGCCCCATCATGGTCAGGTGGCGGATTTTCAAGCCGCTGCCGAGTGAGCGAGAGGAGGAATCGTTTTGAGCAGTCACCTTTAGCATTGTAGGCAGCTGCCTAGGCGTTTGGGCATAAAGGGGCGATTAAATAGCGCTTCTGTACAAAGTGGAGGGCTCAACCCCACGATCACGAAAGGCCCCCGCAGCAACGGGGGCCTCAAGCAGCAGCGCTTAGTTCTTGTGCAGGTCCTCGTTGAGGGCCACGGCCTCAGACTTCCACTCCACGGCCTCGACGGCGCCGGTCACGGAGTTGCGGCGCAGCAGCACGCCGGAAACACCAGAGAGCTTGGATCCCTTGATGGTGTCGCCCTCAGACAGGCCCAGTGCCTCCGCGATCTTGCCAAAGACGGCGATCTTGGTGCCGGCGGTGACGTAGAGGCCGGCTTCGACGACGGCGTCGTCGCCAAGCGAAATTCCCACGCCGGAGTTCGCGCCGAGCAGGCAGCGCTCACCGATGGAGATGACCTCCTTGCCGCCACCGGACAGGGTGCCCATGATGGAGGCGCCACCGCCGATATCGGAGCCGTCGCCCACGACGACGCCTGCGGAAATACGGCCCTCGACCATGGAGGCGCCCAGGGTGCCGGCGTTGAAGTTAACGAAGCCCTCGTGCATCACGGTCGTGCCCTCAGCGAGGTGGGCGCCCAGGCGAACGCGGTCGGCGTCGCCGATGCGCACGCCGGACGGGACAACGTAGTCCACCATGCGCGGGAACTTATCGACGGAGTAGACCACGACCGGACCGCGGGAAGCGAGGCGGCCGCGGACCATCTGGAAATCGGCGACCGCGCAGGGGCCATAGTTGGTCCACACCACGTTGGCCAGCTTGCCGAAGATACCGTCCACATTCAGGCCGTGAGGCTTGACTGCGCGGTGGGAGAGCAGGTGCAGGCGCAGGTAAGCGTCGTAGGTGTCGGCGGGTGCCTCGTTCAGATCCTTGATGGAGGTCTCCACGGCGATGCGGGCGACGCCGCGCTCCTCGTCGGGGCCAACCAGGTCAGCGAATTGCTGCGGAACCTCCTCCAAGCGCTCGGTGCCGCTGGCTTCTACAGAGATATCGGTATGAACTGCGGGGAACCAGACGTCCAAGACGGTGCCGTCGTGGGTAATGGTTGCCAGGCCGCGTGCGGATGCTGAAGTCATAGGCTCACACCCTAGCAGCTACGCCTCGGCCTTGCGCCGTGAGTTACCCGGTAGTAGGTGGAAGATCACAACCAGGGCCACGGTCAGGATGAGGACGGCGAGGACTTGGTTGCGGGCGGAGGCGTCGAAAAGCATGAGAATCGTAAGACCCACCAGTGCTAGGGCAGTCAGCCACGGCAGCCACGGGAAGCCCGGGACGCGCAGCGTCGTGAGCTCGCCATTGGCCTTCATCTGGGGGTGCAGCTTGATATAAGAAGCCACGATGAAACACCAGATGACCAGCAGGCATCCGCCCACCGCGTTAAAGAGGAAGGCCAGAAGCCCCGGCGGGTTCCAGTACTGCAGAACCACCGACGCAAAGGCGAAGATGATGGAGAGCACCACCGCGAAGATAGGGGAGCCGGAAGCGTTGGTTTTTAAAAAGACGTGGTGCGCGCTGTGGTCCTTGGCCATGTCGTAGACCAAGCGGGAGGTGGCGTAGATCTGCGCGTTGAAGGCTGAGAGCAGCGCCAGGGCGATGATGGCCTCCATGAATCCCGCGGCGAAGGGGATTTTCGCGGCCGCAAGGACCAGCGTGAAGGGCGAGTCCGCGGCCACATCGGCGTCCTGGATGGAGCTGAAAGGCAAGGCCATGGTGATGACCAGAATGGAGCCGATGTAGAAGACCATGATGCGCACGATGATGGCGCGCACGGCGGTGGCCACGTTGTGGGCCGGGTCCTCAGATTCCGCCGCGGCAATGGTGACCAGCTCGATGCCACCGAAGGCGAAAGCCACGGCGAGCAAGCCGGCGGCAAATCCAGGGCCGCCGTTGGGCAGGAAGTTCTCCGTAAAATTGTGCCCCGCCACCGAGAGGTCCATGCCGGGCAGAATTCCTAGAGCCATGAGCACGCCGACGCCGAGGAAAGCCACAATTGTGGCCACCTTGATGATGGCGAACCAGAATTCGAATTCGCCGAAGCCGCCCACAGCAGCAAAGTTGACGATGGCGAAAAAGACCACGGCCACCAACGCCGGAATCCAGGGGTCCACCCCGAACCAGTTGGAGATGATGGCCGCGGCGCCGGTAATCTCCGCGCCCATCACCATGACCAGCATGAACCAGTAGATCCAACCCAGCGTGAACCGCGCCCACGGCCCGAAAGCCTGGCCTGCATAGGTGGAAAACGCACCCAACGAAGGCCGGGCGGCGGCCATCTCGCCGAGCATCCACATCACCAAGGCGATGAGCACACCGGCCACCGCATAGGAGATGAGAACGGAGGTACCGGAAACCTGGATGCCCAGGCCGACGCCCAGGAAGAGGCCCGCGCCCACCGCGGAGCCGAGGCCCATCATGGTGAGGTGGCGGGTTTTGAGTTGAGTGGCCGCAGCCATAGGGAAATCACCTTCAACGCTGTTGATTGTTTGCAACGGGAAGTACTTTACGCAATGCACTAAGCAACCGGGGGCGCTAGCATGGCGGGTTGTGACTTTAAATCTCTTCTCCGATCCCATCGAGCTGACCAAGGCCCTGGTGGATATCCCCAGCCCTTCGCACCACGAGCAGGCGATCGCCGATGCTGTCGAGGAAGCCCTGCGTGGTCTGGACCAGAACAAGGTAGAGGTGGAACGCTACGGCAACACCGTCTGCGCCCGGACGAATCGGGGCTTCGAAAGCCGCGTGGTCCTCGCCGGCCACATCGATACCGTACCCCTGGCCAATAACGTGCCCCACACCATGTCAGAAGACGGCGCCACCATGTATGGCTGCGGCACCGTGGACATGAAATCCGGCATGGCGGTCTACCTCAACGCCTTTGCGCAGCTGTACGACTCCGATGAGCTCAAGCACGATCTCACGGTCATCGCCTATGAGGGCGAGGAGGTCGCCACCGAATTCAACGGCCTGGGCCACCTGCAGAAGGATCACCCGGAATGGCTGCACGGAGACCTAGCTCTGCTGGGCGAGCCCTCTGGCGCCATGATCGAGGCCGGCTGCCAGGGCACCATCCGCGTGCGCGTTACCGCCCACGGCACCCGCGCGCACTCGGCCCGCGCCTGGCTGGGCTCCAATGCCGCGCACACCTTGGCGCCGGTGATGCTCAACGTGGCCAACTACCAGCCCCGCGACGTCGAGATTGACGGCTGCATCTACAAGGAAGGCCTCAACATCGTCCACCTCGAATCCGGCGTGGCCACCAACACCATTCCGGATGAGGCTTGGATGTTCGTCAACTTCCGTTTCGCCCCCGACCGCAGCTCCGAGGAGGCGCTGGCGCACCTGATGGAGGTCCTCGGCGAGCACGAGAACATCACCGTGGACGTCGATGACATTGCGGGAGCGGCCCTGCCCGGTTTGGGCCAGCCGGCGGCACGCGCGCTTGTCGACGCCGTCGGCGGCAACGTCCGCGCCAAGTATGGTTGGACCGACGTGGCCCGTTTTTCCGAGATGGGTACCCCAGCCGTTAATTTCGGCCCCGGCGATCCGGGCTTTGCTCACAAGAAGGACGAGCAGGTGCCCATCGCCCAGATCGCCGAAGTCTCAACAGCACTCTTGAATTACCTGAAGGGATAAAACCACCATGACTCCTGAGCAACTGCGCACCCTGCGCGGACCTCTCCTCGTGCGCACTGCTGGAGAGCAGTCTTCCACCTTTGATCAGCGCCTGCTGCAGTCCGGCGCGGATCATGAGTGGCAGCACGCCGATCCCTGGCGCGTCCTGCGCATCCAGGGCGAGTTCGTGGACGGCTTTGACGCGCTGGCCAAGCTGCCCAAGGCCGTGACCGTCTTCGGTTCCGCCCGCACCCCGGAGGAGGACCCGAATTACCAGCTTGGCGTTGCCTTGGGCCGCCGCCTAGTAGAGGCCAAGTATGCCGTTATCACCGGCGGCGGCCCCGGCATCATGGAGGCGGCCAACCGCGGCGCGCATGAGGCCGGCGGACTGTCTGTGGGCCTGGGAATCGAACTACCCCACGAGCAAGGCCTGAACCCCTACGTCGATCTGGGGCTGAACTTCCGCTACTTCTTCGCGCGCAAGACCATGTTCCTCAAGTACTCCCAGGCCTTCATCTGCCTGCCGGGTGGCATGGGCACCATGGATGAGTTCTTCGAGGTCATGTGCATGGTCCAAACCGGCAAGGTGACCAACTATCCCATCGTGCTCATGGGCACCGACTACTGGGCCGGCTTGGTGGAGTGGATGAAGACGACCCTGGCTGAGGGCGGATTCATTAACCCCGAAGACCTTGATCTCTTCCTCATCACGGATGATATCGATGAAGCCGTCGCCCACATCCTGGCCGCGCACAAGGTGATGTCGGACAAGCGCCTGCGGGAGCAAGAAAGCAAGTGAACCCTGGCCCTAACCTTGCGCGGGTCATGGCGATCGTGAACCGCACGCCCGACTCCTTCTACGACAAGGGCGCTACCTTCGAGCTCGACCCCGCAATCCAGCGTGCTGAGCAGGCGCTTGACGACGGCGCCTCCATCATCGACATCGGCGGCGTCAAGGCCGGGCCCGGTGAGCACGTGGATGCGGCCGAGGAAATCGAGCGCGTCGTGCCCACCATCGCGGAGTTGCACCGCCGCCGCCCGCACGCGCTGATCTCTGTGGATACGTGGCGCGCTGAGGTGGCAGAAGCGGCGATCGCCGCTGGCGCCGGTTTAGTCAATGACACCTGGGCCGGCTGGGACCCCGAGCTCATCGAGGTGGCTGGCCACCACAAGGTCGGCTACGTGTGTTCGCACACCGGTGGCGTGACCCCACGCACCCGCCCGCACCGCGTGCACTTCGACGATGTGGTTGCCGACGTCATCGCGGAAACCACGCGGCTGGCCGAACGAGCCGCAGACCTCGGTTGCCCGGAGGAGCTGACGTTCATCGACCCCACGCACGACTTCGGCAAAAACACTTTCCATGGCCTCGAGCTATTGCGGCGTATTGATGAGATTGTTGCGACGGGGTGGCCGGTGCTCATGGCCTTGTCGAACAAGGACTTTGTGGGTGAGACCCTTGACCGCGCCGTGGACCAGCGCGTCGCGGGCACGCTGGCGGCGACGGCGTGGTCGGCCGCGCGCGGCGTGGCGGCGTTTCGGGTGCATGAGGTAGGGCCGACACTCGATGTCATCCGCATGACCGCCGCCATCCAGGGGACAATGGCGCCCTTAGCGACGACCCGGGGGCTGGCCTAAGCTATGACTTCCAGCGTTTCCGTTGTCATCCCTGCGCTTAATGAGGAGCGCACCGTCGCCCACGTGGTGCGCGCCTGCCTGGCGGATGAGCCTTTAGAGGTCATCGTCATCGACGCCGACTCCTCCGATGAGACCGCCGCTCGGGCAGCCGCGGCCGGGGCTCGGGTGTGCAACTGGCGCGAGGTGCGGGACGAGGAACCGCAACCGGGCAAAGGCGAGTCCCTGTGGCGCGGGGTCGCCGCGGCCCAGGGTGAAGTGGTCGTGTTCATTGACGCGGACTTAGAATCCGCGCGGCCCGGCATGGTTACCGCGCTGAGTGAGCCCTTCGTGGACCCGCACGTGCAGATGGTCAAAGCCCGTTATGCGCGTAGTCTGAACGGTCAGCCCACCGGTGGCGGGCGGGTCACGGAGCTGAGCGCCAAGCCGCTGCTGCGCATGTTCTTCCCCGAGCTCGCGCACATCGATCAACCTCTGGGAGGGGAGTATGCGATTCGCCGCGAGGCAGCCCTAGGTCTGCCTTTTGCGGCCGGCTATGGGGTGGAGGCGGGGTTGTTGATAGACGTCGCCAAGCGCTATGGGCCCCATGCTATCGCCGAGGTGGACCTGGGCACTCGTGCCCACCGCAACCGCCCGCTCGAGGAGCTGGCCCCGATGGCTGATGTGGTCGCGCGTACCATCCTGTCGCGCGCGGGCGTGGTTGGCCCCGTTACCCAACGCCCGCCGCTGCTGGGTAAGATTTAGCGCATGATGTCCTGGATTCTTCTTATCGTTGTCCTCATCGCCCTCGTCATCATTGGCACATGGGCGTGGGGAACCATCGTGGGTCGGGGGACCGTGATGGAGGCTCCCGATACGGCCGTGGATACCAACGAGGAGAATCTGCGCGCCCTCGAGGAGGGGCGCTTCGATGACCTGCGTTTCGACGTCGTGGCACGCGGCTACCGCCAGGACCAAGTGGATGCGCTGCTGGCCGCCGTGGAGCGCCGCTTGGGCGCTGCGCCGGTGGCTTGTGATGGTCCTGCAGATGATTCTGCGGAACCTTCCCCCGCGGGTGCGGCAACGAGCCTGCCGCTGTCGGCTGAAAAAGAGCTAGACTAGAAGGACGTTCTAAAAATAGTCGAAGGAGACTCAACATGGCAGCGATGAAGCCCCGTACCACTGGTGGAGAGATGGAAGCGGTAGAGGAGTCCCGCAAGATCGTGATGCGCATTCCTTCTGACGGGGGTGGGCGCATTGTTATTGAGCTCAGCAAAGAAGAAGCAGCGGAGTTGGGTTCCCTCCTCGTAGCAGTTTCTAGCTAGTCTAGGGAGCATGCTTTCACATATCGTCGATATTCTGGCCGATCCCGCCGATGGCAGCGCCCTGCAAGGCGCGGATGATTTTTCTCGCCTCGTGTCGGAGACCGGCCACTCTTATGACGTGGCCAAGCAGGGCTACGTCACGCTGGCGGCCGGCGCGGGCCTGAAACATCAGGGCGACGATGCCGCGATGGTTACCGCCCGCGAGACCTACCTTGCCATGGGGCACTTCGCGCCCTTCGTGGAGGCAGTGACCGGCGCGGTCCAGGATTCTTTGGAAACCCAGGATGCGGCTGAGCGCGCGGCAGGCCTCGATGAGGACACCGCCCCCGCGCTCCTTGAGGTGGGCGCGGGCACGGGTTACTACCTAGCTCACACGCTCGATTCGATTGAGGGCGCTCGCGGCGTGGGCCTGGATATCTCTACGCATGCGGCCAAGCACCTGGCCAAGTCACATGAGCGCGTCGGTGCCGTGGTCGCGGATGTGTGGGAGCGCTTGCCCCTCAAGGACGACTCGATTCACGCCATCTCGGTGGTCTTCGCCCCGCGCAACCCGGCGGAATTCCAACGCGTGCTCGCCCCCGGCGGGGAGGTCATTGTGCTGACTCCGCAGGCCGGCCACCTCGATGAGCTGCGGGAGCCTTTGGGCATCCTCGGCGTCGAGGAAGGAAAGGTGGAGCGTCTCTACGCGCAGGCGGAAGGTTTCCTCGAGCAGGCGGCCGACCCGGTTGATATTTCCTTCCCCATCGTCTTGGATAAGGCCTCCATCGCCGCGCAGGTGGGCATGAGCCCGTCGGCGCGCCACATCAGCCCGGAAGAGCTGGCCGAGCGCATGGCCTCCTTGCCGCAGTCGCTGACCGTGACGGCTCACGCTCGTCTGGACCGCCTGCGTTCGGCCTAACTACTGACGCTCCTTTTTTAGACCTTCCTTCGCTGCTTCTCTTCGAAACCACCCTTCGCGCTCACCAGGAGCGGGGGCGGTGGAAGTTTGTGGCCCTCGGTGAGCGCGAAGGGGGTGGCGCGACCGACCCAGCCCGCCTCGGCCTCCCGTCGCGCTCACAGGGATTGGGCGCGGTGGCTGTTTGAGTTTCTTGGTGAGCGCGAAGGGTAGGGGTGGCCCGGCTCGACCTAGCCCGCCTCGGTCCTTTTAGCGCATTGTGGCGCGGGGCGCGTTGCCGTACTGGGGTGCGTCGAGGTTGTGTAGTTAGCGTGTCGGTTCTTTTGCCCCAGTCTCCCTTCGCGCTCACCGAGAGGGGAGGCGGCAGAAGTGTGTGGTCCGCGGTGAGCGGGAAGGGTAGGGGAGCGCATTAAAAAGAGGACCGAGACAACTCGGTCCTCCTCCTATACGCCGTGTCGCAGTCGATGCGATTAAGAGCGCTTGGTTCCCTTGCGGCTCCACGACTGCTCAATGACAGCCTCGCCCTCCGTGCTGACCTCGATGGCGGAGCAACCGCCCTCGAAGTAGACGCGAGAGCTCATGGCCACCAAGCCACCGTCCACAAACACCTCAACGCTAGCGCCGTCTTGGATGACGGTAAGCGTGTCCGAATCGCCCTCAGCCAGCTGGGCCACCGCGGGAGCAGAGTCCTTGAAGTAGTGATCGAAGGCCTTCGACATTGAGCGATCCAGGCTGATCTCTTCGCCGGTGTGGCGGATGACCGCGGCGGCGTCACCGTTACCGTCCTTCAGCGTCACGCTCACGGCGGAGCCTTCCGGAACCTCCAAAACACCAGTCCAGGATTGGGCATAATCGGAAAGCTTCACCGCATCCGGCAGACCTTCTGCCGGGGTCTGGTACAGCACACCGCCCTGCAGCGTGACCGCGCGCGGCAGGGACAGACTATTAGCCCAGCCTTCCGCCTCCCAGGATGGGTGCTTGGTGGCATCGTCACCGCGGCCGTTGCCGTTGAGCAGACCGAGGATGACCGCGCGGTCGTAGCGGCACTCCTGCGGAATCGTTCCGGTCGTGGTGTTGGTGTTGCGCGGGCGGGAGAAATCATGGCCAAAGTCCACGCGCTGGAAACCCTTCGCCACAGTGAACACAGTGCCATCAAGGCGGCCCACGATATAGCCGGAAACATCGCGGCCCTCGCGCTCTAAGGTCACGAAGAGCACATCGTAGATTTCCCTATCGACCTCGTCGCGCAGGCGCACCAAACGCGGCGAGACCACCGGCGGGATGGGGGAGGTGGCCGGAACCTCGCCGTCCTCGAAGCCAGGATCACCCTCGAAGCTCAACGGTCCGAGCAGCGTCCATGCTTCGCCGTTGGGGCTATCCAGAATCACCGGCACTGGTGCGTCGGAGTGCCCGGTCAGGGCAAGCATGAGCCAGCCATCGTGGCCTTCCTCGCGGTCCTCCTTAGCCCAATCCGGGACCACGGAGGGAGAGCGGAAGCGGTCGTAATTGGTGCTGGCACCGACAGCTTCGCCGAAGCGGACAACATCCGGGTCGAGCGCCGAAGGGTCATCGGAGACGACGCATTCATCGGCGTAGTCGGTGTAGCGCGCCAGGCGCACGCTCGTGCCCACCGAAGTCACCGAGGTGAAATACAAGTTGAGGGCGTCCTTGCCCTCCGCGACGGAGCCAGCACGCAGCGACAGCTCTCCGCCCACGGGGGCGAGGACGTCGTCGCAGTCGAGCCACTCAAAAGCTGTTTCTTCGGACGTGGAATGGCCCCAGCGTGCGGGCTGGTCAGCCGCGGTCCGGTACTGGTGGAACAGGTGCCACGTGTTACCGTCGCGGACGATTCCCGCGGGGGCGTCGAGCAACCCGGTATCGGGAACGAAATGAAGTTCTGGGCGATGAGGCGGTTCGTTAAGAGTCACGGCAGTCCTTCCTACATCAACGAACGGTAAATGTCTACGGTCTGCTGCGCGATGGTGGCCCACGAGAAGTCATCAATGGCGCGCTGGCGACCGGCGCTACCAAAGCGCTGCGTCAGTTCCTTGTCCGCTGCAACTCGATTCACGGCGGCGGCGAGATCAGCCTCAAAGGTGGCTTCATCAGCGGCGTCGTAATTGACCAAAACGCCGGTCTCACCATCCATGACGACCTCTGGGATACCACCCACATTGGAGGCTACGACCGCGGTGCCGCACGCCATGGCTTCGAGGTTAACAATGCCTAGCGGCTCATAGATCGACGGGCAGACAAACACATCGGCACCGGAATAGACCTGCTTAATCTCCTCGCGGGACAGCATGTCCTTAACCCAGAACACACCATCGCGCTGCGAGCGCAGCTCCTCCACGAGGGCTTCGGTCTCCGCCGCAATCTCCGGCGTATCCGGCGCGCCCGCGCACAGCACGAGCTGAATGTCTTCGTCAAAGCTCTGGGCTGCCTTGAGCAGGTGCTTTACGCCCTTCTGTCGGGTGATGCGGCCGACGAAGGCGGCGATGGGGCGCTGCTTATCGACGCCCAGCTTATCCAGCACCGCCGACTCACCCGGCTGCCACACCTGCGTATCGATGCCGTTGAGGACCACATGCACCTTATCGGCGTCGATGCGGGGGTAGGCATCCAAGATGGAATCCTTCATGCCAGCGGACACTGCGATCACGGCGTCGGCGTACTCCATGGCGTTCTTTTCGGACCAAGAGGAGACCTCGTAACCACCGCCTAGCTGTTCGCGCTTCCACGGGCGGTGCGGCTCGAGGGAGTGTGCGGTGACCACGTGGGGAATGCCGTACAAGCGGCTGGCGAGGTGTCCACCCAAGCCCGTGTACCAGGTGTGGGAGTGAGCCACATCGATGTCGGAGGCGGCGTTGGCCATGCGCAGACCCGTAGACAGCGTCTGCAGCGCGGCGTTGGCCTCCTTCAATGCGGGGTCAACGCCATGGACAAAGACGTCTTTCTCGTCGCGCTCAGACCCCATGCAGTGGACGGAGACATCGATAATCTCGCGCATGAAACGGGTGAGCTCTGCAACATGGACGCCCGCCCCGCCGTAAATCTCCGGCGGATACTCCTTAGAAAAAATTCCGGCTCTCATACTCGCCAGAATACGGACATTCTGCAGTGCGCGCTAAACCTTCATATTGCGCGCTACAGGCGCGGCTGGCACGCCAATTAAGGAAGCTAGTGGAAGGAGAGGACGCAGGAAGCGGGTGGGCGGTAAAGGGGGTAAAATCACGCAGTCTTCGTCTGCGCGATCCAGAAAACGTCTATAGATTGGGTGGTGTGAGAAGCCTTCCTAATGTCCTTGCCATTGTCCTTGCCGGCGGCGAGGGAAAGCGCCTCTTTCCCCTGACGGAAGACCGCGCTAAGCCCGCCGTTCCTTTCGGCGGCTCCTACCGCCTGATCGATTTCGTGCTGTCGAACCTCGTTAACGCCGGATACCTCAAGATTGCGGTGCTAACCCAGTACAAGTCCCACTCCTTGGACCGCCACATTTCCCAGGCGTGGAACCTGTCTGGGCCGACCCCGCAGTACATCGCCTCCGTACCCGCCCAGCAGCGCCGCGGTAAGCGTTGGTACAACGGTTCGGCCGATGCCATTTTGCAGTCGCTGAACCTGATTTATGACGAGAAGCCGGATTACGTCATCGTCTTTGGCGCCGACCACGTCTACCGCATGGACCCGGCCCAGATGGTGGAGGAGCACATCGCGACCGGCCTGGACTGCTCGGTGGCGGGCATCCGCGTGCCGCGTTCGGAGGCTTCTGCCTTTGGCTGCATCCAGGCGGATGGGATGGGCACGATTACGGAGTTCGTCGAGAAGCCTGCGAATCCCCCGGCCACCCCGGATGATCCGAACATGACCTATGCCTCCATGGGCAACTACGTCTTCACCACGCAGGCGCTTATCGACGCTTTGCTGGAAGACGAAAAGAATGAGGACTCCGCACATGACATGGGCGGCAACATTATCCCTTACTTCGTCAAGCGCGAGCAGGCACACGTCTACGACTTCATGGCCAACGAGGTTCCCGGTTCTACGGAGCGTGACCATGGCTATTGGCGCGATGTCGGTACCATTGACTCCTTCTATGAGGCGCACATGGACATGATTTCGGTGCACCCCATTTTCAACCTGTACAACCGTTCGTGGCCCATTCACTCCACGGATGATTCAAACTTCCCGCCGGCAAAGTTTGTGCAGAACGGTATCGCGCAGTCCTCGATGGTGGCTCCGGGCTGCATCGTCTCCGGCGGTACGGTGCGCAACTCTGTGCTCTCCTCGGACGTGCATGTGGCCGATGGTGCGACGGTGGAAGGCTCCGTCATCTTGCCGGGCGTGCGCATTGGCCGCGGCGCGGTGGTCCGCCACGCCATCCTGGACAAGAACGTGGTGGTCAGCGATGGCGCCATCATCGGCGTGGACCGCGAGCGCGATGAGGAGCGCTTCAAGGTTTCCGAAGGCGGCGTGGTTGTCGTGGGCAAGAACGTAAAGGTCTAAGCCGCGAGACAGCGCAGCGCCTTAAGCGGGCGTGTGGGTGGATTGAAGTCCACTCCACGTCCGCTTTTCGTGGTTTTGGTGGCGCCGACGAGTCCCGGAATGCTTCAGGAGCCTGCGCAACACCGCCCTGCAACACCGCACCTTTCAGTACACTCCCTTCGCGCTCACCGAGAGCGCGCAGCCCGCCTAGCGAAGCCCCCACGGTGAGCGCGAAGGGTGGGGGAAAGGGTGGGGACGTAGAAGGAGTAAAAAGTCGGCGCAAAAAGGCCACCGGCGACGCAAGGCGGGGTTTAGCTCGGAGACGTATCAGTGGCTAAACCAACGGTGCCCTAGATGACGAAAACCTCCGTGCCGATCGAAAAACGGGCGATGGTTTTGGCAGATCGGGCAGTTTCAGAAGGCGACTACAGCTTGGTGATGAGCGTCAGGCCCGCACCGTAGGGCAGGCGCGTGACGGCCGCGCCCTCAAGGGAGCGGGCAACCTCGTCGGCCTCGCGGGCGGCGGCGGTGTCGCGGTCGGTGCGGGAGGGGTCGGCCACGGTGCCGTCGAGAAGCGCATTGGCCAACACCAAGGTGCCGTGCTGGTGCAGCAGGGGCCACGCAGCCTTGAGCAACGCGGGCATTTCGAGTGCGGGGACCTCGGCGTAGATCACCTGATAGGTGTCATTAGCCAGGCGGCCCATGATGTCGAGCGGGCGAGACGGCAAGAAGCGCCCACGGCTAGGGGAGTAGCCGGCCTCGCGGAAGGTTCGCTTGGCGCTGGCTTGGTGCTCTGCCTCCGGGTCAATGCAGGTCAGGATTCCGTTGTCCGGCATCCCTGCCAGCAGATACAGGCCTACGACGGATGCTGCGGGAGTAATCGCCACCGCCTGGGGGCGCGAGGTGGTGCCGGACGAGACCGCCACAAGCGTGCTGAGCAGCTGGCCGGTGGCTTCATCCGGGGCCGGCAGGCCGTACTCCTCCGCATGGGCGCGGGCGCCGGCGAGCACCTCGGAGACCTCGCTGGTGGATTCAATATAGGTTCGCATTGCGTCATAAGCCGTAGTAGTCACAAAAGAAAACCATAGTGAAATCGTCACCATTGCGTGCTGAGAATCGCCCGCAACTCTCCTCAGCTGTGACGCAAGAAGCGCATGTAAGCGGTGTGACGGATTCACAGGCTGCTCACAGGGCCGTGGCTGGAGTTTCGCCGCGCACTATAGAAAGATATTCGGCATGACCACACAGCAGCGCGAGTTTGAGCCCGCTCACCGTTCCACCGAATCCTCTGCCATTGGCAGCCATGATGCCAGCGCTGAAACTGAGAAGTTGACCGGAACCGCTGCGTTCGACGCCGGCCAGGCCGATATGCCTTCCTGGGGCGAACTCGTGGCTGAGCACGCCGATGATGTCTATCGCTTGGCTTACCGCCTCTCCGGTAACCAGCACGATGCTGAAGATCTCACGCAGGAGACTTTCATGCGTGTCTTCCGCTCCTTGGATAAGTACCAAGCGGGAACTTTTGGGGGCTGGCTGCACCGCATCACCACTAACCTCTTCTTGGACATGGTCCGCCACCGCTCCAAGATCCGCATGGAAGCTCTGCCGGAGGATTATGAGCGTGTCCCCGGCACTGACATGACCCCGGAGCAGGCCTACACGGAGGCTAACCTCGATCCGGCGCTGCAGGCGGCACTGGATAACCTCGCACCGGATTTTCGCGTGGCGGTGGTTCTCTGTGACGTCGTGGGCATGAGCTACGACGAGATTGCTGAAACCCTCGGCGTGAAGATGGGCACCGTGCGCTCCCGCATCCACCGTGGCCGCTCCCAGCTGCGTGCTGCTCTGGAAAAGGAAGCCCAGACCAACGCAGACACCCGCAGCCTGCTGCGTACGCGCTAGACTGGGCAGCGTTTGAGTCCTGGAGCGTGAGAGTTCCGCAGCCAAGCACGAGGCCACTGCAGAAGAGCATGCACTGAGGTGAGGTGACGTTGAGGTGAAAGCAGAAGGGCAGAGCAGCGACGGGCATTCCCTGAGCCTGTCCGGGTTCTTCACCGAGGCCCAAGCCAAAGCTCGCGATAAGGCAAAGACACGGGCCCAGCGGGCCGATACCATCGGCCACTTGGGGCCTGAAGCAGTCGTCGCTTTTGTTGACGGTGAAATGCCAGCCAAGTATGCCCACCGCGTACGCATCCACCTCGTGCACTGCCCGGAATGCCGGGCAGAAATCCACCACCAGCGCAACGCCGCCGAATGGGTTCGCGAATGTAGCGTGGATTCTCACGTTAAGGCGCCGGACTCGCTCATGGCGAAGCTCGCGGGTATTGCCCATCAAGGGGCAGGCCCCGGGCCAGATGCGGAGGCGCCTGCTCACCAGCCACGCCAGGATTTCCTGGACAAGGTGGAGATGGTTGTGCGTGCCATTCGGCATAACCAGAGGGGATAATTCTAGAGGGTGTTAATTCAAGCCCCGAAGCCCCCGCGTGCCCGTTAGCCTGTCGCCTTCGTTGAAGTAGTTAAGATAGTTTCGTGTTTTCCTCAATTGGTTGGGTAGAGATCCTCGTCATCGTGCTGCTGGGTCTGGTGATCATCGGCCCTGAGCGTCTGCCCGGTGTGATCATGGATGTCCGTGCGGCTATCTACGCGGCGCGCAAGGCCATTGCGAATGCCAAGGCGGAGCTCAACGGTGAAATGAGCGGTCTCGGTGCGGAGTTCGATGATCTCCGGGTGCCTTTGAGCCAGGCGGCGGAGTGGACGCGCATGGGCCCGCGCGGGGTTATCACCAAGGCGCTTTTCGACGGCGACGATTCCGCCTGGGATGATTTCAACCCGAAGAAGATGGCGGAGGACATCAAGAAGAGCACCAGCCCGTACGAGCACGACGCGGACATGAGCAACCAACCCGCGCACACGCAGCAGGGGCCGGCGCAACCGGCGCCGGAGCAGAATACTGGCCGGCCGACTTTTGATTATTCGCAGGTCTACCCGGACCTAGGCGCCGGAGCACAGCAGCCGACGGGGGAGAAGGCGAAAACGACACAGCCCCCGCGCGGTGGGAATGGACCCACCGGCGAGGGCAGCTCCTCCTGGGAGGATGTCACCTAAAGGTTATTTAGCCCTTGCGGGTCACGCCCAAGCCGAGCTTCTTGCCCACGAGGGAATCGGAGCGCACCGCAATGGAATCGGCCACCTTGGTGATGGCTTGGGTAGCGGGGGAGTCGGGCGCGGAGATGACGATGGGGGTTCCGGCATCGCCCGCGGCGCGCAGGCTCGGATCCAGTGGGATGCTGGACAGCAGGGGAACCTCGTGGCCCAGCAGTACGCTGAGGCGCTCGGCCACCACGCTGCCGCCGCCGGAGCCGAAGATGTCCATGGTGGAGCCGTCCGGCATGACCATGGCACCCATGTTCTCAATCACGCCGGCCACGCGTTGGCGCGTTTGCTGCGAGATGGAACCGGCGCGCTCAGCCACCTCGGCCGCAGCCGCCTGCGGCGTGGTCACGATGAGCAGCTCCGCATTGGGGATGAGCTGGGCCACCGACAGGGCAACGTCGCCAGTACCCGGCGGCAGGTCCAGCAGGAGCACGTCCAAATCGCCCCAGAAGACGTCCGCGAGGAATTGCTGGAGGGCGCGGTGGAGCATCGGCCCGCGCCAGACGACGGGTGCATTGCCCTCCACGAACTGGCCAATGGAGATGTGCTTGATGCCGTGGGAGATGGGGGGAAGCAGCATTTCGTCGTCAAGCACGGTTGGCCCGGCAGTAGAACCCAGCAGGCTGGGCACGGAGTGGCCGTAGATATCGGCGTCCACGATGCCCACCTTGAGACCCTTCTTGACCAAGGCCGCAGCCAGGTTCACCGTGACGGAAGACTTGCCCACGCCACCCTTGCCGGAGGCTACCGCGAAAACGCGGGTGGTGGACTCGGGCTTGGCGAAGGGGATCTCCGGTTCGGCTTGCCCGCCGCGCAGCTTCTGCTTGAGCTCTTTACGCTGCTCGTCGCTCATCGGCGTCATGGAGATGCTGATCTCGCCGACACCGTCGAGCTCTGCCACGGCCGCGCGGGTATTGGACTCGATGGTGCTCTTCATCGGGCAGCCTGCGATGGTGAGATACAGCTCGATATCCACGTCCGAGCCGTTAACGGCCACGGACTTCACCATGCCGAGCTCCGTGATGGGGCGGCCGATTTCTGGGTCATCGACGCGGCTAAGCGCGTCGCGAACGGAAGATTCAGTAATAGCGCTAGTCATAACGCGCATTAGTCTAGTCACTTGCTATCGGGGAGAGCCACACCGCCGTCTGGCCAGCGGGGTGTGTAAGATTCAGCCAGATGCTGCGGCCCAGCGCTGCGGACTGAGGACCCTGAAGAACAGCGGCATGTGTGCTCGACATGTCCGGTTGAATAGAAAGAATGCGCCTGATTCTGATGCCCCGCCTTATTGCACGTTCCCGCACCTTCGCCCACGTTGTTGGGGTGGCCTTGGTGGGGGTTGTGGGGGCGTCGTTAAGCGCCTGCTCTGGGTATGAACCCAAGCCGGATCCGAACCCAGTGAACTCGGCGCCGATCACTATCATGATTGACCCGACGTCCCATGAGCAGCGCGTTTTGGCGGAAATCTACCGCCAGACTCTGCGTGATGAGGGGCGCGCGGTTACCGTTTCCCGGAAACCGATGTTGGTGCGGCGCGGCGGTGAACACGTCAGCGGGATAAGCACGAACGGTAACTTCTTCGTTGGTTGCACTGGCGAGTTTCTAAACGTCTACAACCCGGAGGAAGCCCGCACGATTTCCAAGGACTATGTGGCCGCCAAGGATGAGGGGACCAAGGACGTGGATTTCTTGGAGCGCACCCACGTTGCGCTCATGGCCTCGTTGCCCCCAGAGGTCTCCGTGGTAGAGCCCGCGGGTGCGGAGGGGTGCCCCAACTCCAAGCCGGAGCTGCCGCAAAACTATGTCGTGGTCTACCAGGACGGGTTATTCAACCGCGATGAGAAACTAGAGATTGCGTCCTTCACCAAGTTCCTCACCGCGCAGGACTTGGATGAAGTCGTAGGGGAAGTGGACGACTCCGAGGATTTCGAGGCAGCCGTGCGTGCCTGGATGGAGGCCAATCTCCAGCAGAACCTTAACGAGGAGGGCGACTCCAATTCCTCTGGTGGCTCGGATTTGGTCCACGAGGAATCCTAAAAGGTTGTGCCAACCGCTTGTTCGTGTACTTTTCATGACGGTGGGCGCGCTGTGCTTGGCGACGTCTCCCCGTGCCCTACATGCAGAAACCTCAGCCCGTCTCATGGGGTGGACAATTCAGCGACTTTTCAGCTTTCGAAATGCTGTGAACTGTTGTCGATAAATGGCTGATGAGTAGGTATTTTTTCTTGCTTTCCTCCTCCTTGGTAGGTATTATTTTAACCGATAACCTGTCTATTCCCTGTCTGTTCTCTCGGGTATTTGTGGGGAGAGCGCTTGGCAAGTCCTAAGACCAATGCTTTCCCACGGGGGGGCGAGGCAGAGTGTTGCATTGGAAAGGTCTATTGGAATGAATGCACAAAGCAGTGGTACGTCGTGGCGTCGCTCCTCCCGCAGGGGAGTGGCCGCTGTCTCCGCTATTACTCTCGCGCTCAGTGGGCTGAGCGTCACGTCTTTTAATACCGTGGCCCCCGAGGCCGCCGCCGCTACGTTCACCGGCGGCATCCGCGATAAGTCCGGCGCGGTGGAGAAGGACGCGCAGAAGGCGTCCGACCTGCCGGCGGGTTCGTGTGTGGTCTATGAGAATTCCCCGAGCGGAAGCCAGGCTGGTTTCAGCTGGAACACCATGGAGCCGAGTGCGACCAGCCCCGACAAGAAAGCTTGGGGTCTGAGTGTCTCCTTTGATAACTCGAAGGACCGCACGTTCGCGGATTGGCACTTCACCAATACGGGTAACCTTGGCGCACTCTTGAATACCGGCGAGGTGCCTTCCATGGAGGCCGGCCAGACCTTCCTTGACAAGAGCGTCACTCACAAGGCCGACGAAAGCATCGTCATTGATGGTATTCGCGTACAACGAAACCTGAATATCTTCGCAGAGATGACCGAGGAGAAGGTCAAGCAATTCGCTTCGGCCACTGCCGACAATCCCGTGCGCTACGCCTGGCAGGGGAACTACACGAAGGGCCATAGTGGCAATCTCTATGCCACCAAGGGCTCCAGCGCTGCTTTTGGCGCTACTGTAAACCCGTGGCCGAGCGAGAACATCGAATGTAACCCCATCACGGTGTCGTGGGAGGACTTCGGGAAGCACGTGATCGTCCCTGGTGAGGAAACCAAGGTCGGTACCGTCAACATTCCTGCTGTGCAGAACGGCGGCGAGGACGATTCCATGTCCCGCATGGTCGTGGAAGCTTACGACGGCAACGGCAAGTTCATCGGCACCACAGACCCAGAAGCCTCCGGCGGTGAGCAGCTGCTGCGAATCGACGAAGCGACCGGCGACATCTACTTCACCTGGCCGGAGTACCGCGGTACTGACTTGGCGACTGACAAGAACGTCAACTTCTCCGTTCTGGCGAAGCCACGTACCGTTGACCAGCTCCAGAATGCCGTTGAAAACAACATCGGCGAAGAAGGCAAGACCTTCGACAGTTCGAATTCGCTGACGCGCTATAACACGGCGAACGTGATCGACTCGAAGGCGTTCTCCTTGGACGACACCGAGTACCACTCCCCGAGGTACGACAAGACCGACGCTTCGATCATCTCGGGCGTTGATAGCGCGACCGGCCCGCTTGCGACCGAGCCGCAGAAGGTGACCTTCACCCAGACGCCGGACCTGATCAAGGATCTGGCGAAGAAGAAGGGCGAAAAGGGCTTCGAAGCCAAGGTCGAACTCGACGAGAATTACGTCTACGAGGGCTGGACCGTCGAGATGGACGAGGACTATAACGTCACCGTCACCGCTCCGGAAGAGCCGAGGCCGGGTACTTTCGCTCGCCCGAAAGTCATTGTTGAGTACTCGAACGGCTCTACCGATGAGCTTGAGTTGCTCGTCGTTGTCGAGCCGAACCACACCCAGGTCACCGACCTTGTGCGCCCGGGCATTTCGAAGGGCAAGGTGGGTCAGGAGATCACCGCGCAGGTCGGCACCAAGTCCATCATGAAGGGCCATGGTCCGGTCCATCCCGCGAAGTTTGAGGTGGATCCTGACTCCGTTCCGGATGGCTGGACCGTCACCATAGATGAGACCGGTAGGGTTACCGCGAAGGCGGATGAAACCGTCCCGCCGGGCAGCATCATCACCCCAAAGATCAAGGCCACCTACCCGGATCAGACCACCGATGAGATTGAGACACAGTTCCAAGCCATCGTGGACATCAAGATCCCCGATTACGACACGGTGACCAATAAGCCCGGAAAAAACGTCTCCCTGTTGCCGACGCTTCCGGAGCGTGGCCTGAGCGGTAACACGAACGATGAAGCACCGAAGCGCTACACCTTCGAGGACGGCAAAACGGAGTACACCCACACTGACGACAGCGGTACGTGGACCGTCAAGATCGACGAGAACACTGGCGAGATCACCACGAAGATCCCGAGGACCGCACCCGAGGGCTACATCCTGAACGTCCCGGTGCTCGCGTACTACGACAACGCCGACAAGCCACAGCAGGTCAAGGGCACTGTCGTTGTACTCAAGAGTGATATTGCTCCGACCTACGACGTCAAGGTCACCGGCCCGAACCAGGCTGTGGAACACCACGTTCAGGACGCCCCGAAGGGGTCGACGTTCTCCTTCGGTGCTGACGACAATGGCGAGCCAATCACCGAGCAGGATGTCGACGGCTGGAAGTACAAGGTCGACCCGAACACCGGTGTCGTATCTTCCACCCCGCCGGCAGACGCTAAGCCGGGTGACAAGAACACCGTCAACGTCACCGTTAAGACCCCGGACGGCTCTACCCCCGAGGTCCCTGTCACCACGGTGGTGAAGCTGACCAACAATTGGGAGGCGGAGCCGACATACCCGGTTGAGACCGTGTACCCGGGCGAGACCGCTACGCTGCCGGTCGCTCTCGACAAGCCGGACAACGTCAACGTCGCGAAGGAAAACCCATACAAGTTGGGCGATGCTCCTGCCGGTTGGACCGTCAGCATTGATGACAACGGCCAGATCACCGCAACCGCACCTGCGGATGCGAAGCCCGGTGACCAGGTCAAGATCCCGGTTACTGTGACCTACGAGGACGG
>NZ_CABTZR010000009.1 GCF_902489365.1 uncultured Corynebacterium sp.
AGAGGCTAGTCAGCGGCATACCTTCGCATTGGGGAAGGTCATCGATATGGCTTTTGCTCCCCCAGCCTCGCCCCCACGGTCGGGGGGGCCCCCGCCGCAGGGGGCTCCCCAGCTAGGCACAGGGTCCGGAAACAGTTCTGGCTCTGGGTTTGGCGCGCCCGGTGGACCTGGCGGCTTCGGTGGCTTTGGCGCACCGAATCCTGCGCAGAACCCCGTACAGAAGCCTTCCTCGGGTTCTGGGTTTGGCCAAGGCTCCGATTCGGGTGCCGGTGGTTCCTTCGGCGCGCCGGGCTCGCCGGATGGCTTCGGCCAGTCCTCCCCGGCGCCGGACTACCGCCGTCAGGTAGCAACACCGACAGGCCCCACGAAGGGACCGTGGCCGCTTCTCATCGCAGCGGGCGTATCTGCGGTCATTGCGCTGATTCTGTTGATTGTCGCCCCGCTCGTGGCTGCCCCGACGCAGGTCCTGTTCTTTGGCCTGGCTATTGGCGGTTGGCTGCTGGCTGGAATTGTGTCCTTTATTCTCTTGGGTATCTATACGCTGCGGAACACGCAGCGCCAGGCTGAGACGTTTTATGTAGAGGACACCACGCAAACTTTGCTGTACCGCCTCATCATGGGCGGAAGCTTTGTCCTTGTCATTGTCGCTGCGGTGGAAATCGCCTTCTACGTAGGAAAGGCGGTTGGCGTCTAATGAAGAAGCTCACTCGTGTATTTGCCCTGTCCGCGGCGATGGCACTCGCCGGATTCGGCGGCAGTTTGGGAGCGGTGGCGCAGGAGGCTCCTCCGGCCCCAGATGCCCCCGCGCCGGAGGCTCCTGCGCCAGAGGCCCCGGAAGCTCAGCCCGAAGAACATAACGGGGAGAATCCAGAAGACCACGGCGGGGAGAATCAGCCGCCACAGGAGCACGTTGAGGGAATCGGCTCCGAGTCCGCGCTTTCTGAGGTCTCGCAAAAGAACCTCTCTGATTTTGGCTCCTGCATCGCCAGCGAAAAATCCGCGGACCTACTGTTCGTCCTTGACCAGTCAGCCTCGTTGGTGGGATATGAGGGATCGAAGCCGACGGATGCTGATTTCTTCCGCGTTGATGCCACGGCGGACATCGTGAAGCAGCTGGCCAACCTCGGGGAGGACAATGGCGCAGACATCAACGTCAAGCTCGCCGGTTTCGGCTCCGAGTACTACAGCGATCCGGCTGACTATGGCGGGTGGACCAATATCTCCGGCAACGGAGATGCTCTCAAAGGCGAACTGGACAAGTTCCGCCAGGAGGACCGTGTTGCGGATCTAGAGACCAACTATGGCGCGGCCTACAAGGGAGCACTCAAGGAACTGGCTTCCCACCAGGGCAGCAGCTGCCGCGCCATCGTGTTCTTTACCGACGGCAAGTACTACACCGATGCCGAGGCTCATGATCTCCAGGGAGCACAGGACAAACTTTGTGAGGTTAATTCCTCTGTCACCGCGTTCCGCAACTCCAATATCCGCCTCTTTAACGTGGGCCTCGTGCCGGCTGCAGAAGCACAAGATCAGGTCCGCCAGCTCACCCGCATGGCGGAGGGCGAAGACTGCGGCCAGGGCGCCCCTAATGGTGCTTTCTTCGATGCGGGTGAGGATCCAGCGGCGCTGTTCGCTGCCTTCCGTAACCTCATCCCCACCTCGGGTGGTGTGACCAAGGAGGGAAACCTCAAGGATCAGTTCGATTTCGTCCTCGATAACTCCGTGTCCCCAGTGCGATTGTCGGCGGTGCCGAAGAGCTCGGTTGGGGAAGGAGAGCTCATCCCTACCCTGACTGGGCCCGATGGTGAAACTGTTGAGCTCAAGCCTGATACCACTCACGTAGCGGGCGCGAAGGTCTCCGTGACGGAGAACAGCAAGCTACCGGGCATGGTTGATATCGCGATGGAGAAGGACGGCGACCCCTGGGCAGGTGCGTGGACTTTTGGCTACAAGGTGGCTGAAGGAACTGACGGTGAGTACCTCGCGTCCGTCGTTATGGTGCCGGGCCTCAACCTGGATCTCAAGACGGAAGACGGCTCCAAAGTGGAAGGCGGCATCAACTCGGACCAGGTCCTGAAGGGGCAGTTGGTCGATGGCCAGGGCGAGCCGCGCACGCTGGAGGGCGAAGGTACCCTTTACGCCGAGTTCGTACCGGAGGATGGTTCCCCGGTTACCCTCGTGGACAATGCGCCCATCACTGATGGGCAGCCAGTCGACATTCCGCTGGACCAGGTGGAAAACGCGGCATCCGGTCAGCTGGTAACTCGCGTGGAGATCACCACCAAGGGCACCGATGAGCGCCCGGGTTCGAAGCTGGATCCCATCAACGCGGAAACGCCGCTGACCGTTACCCCGGTTAATATGCCGACGGTGGGCTCGGCGCAGACGATCACCATGACGGAAAAGGAAATTACCGTCGATGTCCCCGTGACCGGCCCCGGCAAGGTGTGGGTAGCAGACCAGATCGTGGATTCTGCTGACGGCATGCTTCCCGCAGGAGTGCCTTCCGTTTCCGTGAGCGCCAAGCACAACTCTGAGGATTCCGCGCTGGAGCTTTCCAAGGATGAGAAGACGACCATCCCGGTGACTGTGAGCGTTGAGGAGTTGGCGGATGGCCCGCTGCGCGTGGAGCCGGTGATTAACCTGCAGTCGGCTGAGGATAGCCAACAGCTGGAGCTACCGTTGACGCTGCAGGGCTCGATGAGCGCGCCATTGAACAAGTCCGCGTTCGGTCTGTCCTTCGTTCTTGCGGTTGTGCTCGCGCTGCTGATCCCCTTGGGAATTCTGTACTTGATGAAGTGGATTAGCGGCCGCATCCCGGAGAAGCCGCGTATGTTTGCGAAGACCATCCCGGTCAAGCGCGATGGCGCGAACCTCATACGTACCGATAATGGCCGCCCATTTGCGGTGTCCAAGGATGAATTCCAGGGTGCTGTTCCGGTTGAGACCTCGGCACGTTCTGTTCGCCTGGGTGGCAACGACGCTAAGGTAAAGATGGGCCTGAGCCCCTTTACCGCCGCCCACGTGGAGGTTCAGCGCGATGGCACTATCTCCGGCAAGGGCAAGAAGTCCGGCTACCGCGCAGTGCTGCCACTTGCTGTGCAAAACACGTGGTTCTTCGTGGGCAACGCGAAGGACCGTAACTCCGGAGAGATCGTGCTGACTGTCGATACGCTGGCGCAGGCCAGCGCGTACGATGAGATGTCCAAGGCGATTAGCCGCCAAGCCCTGCAGCTCTTCGACCAAGTGGAATTCCCCGCCGAGAAACCGGCGGAGGCACAGACGCCGCCGCAGGCGGGTCAGCCTGGCCCGCAGCCGCCGAATGCACCGCAGAGCGGATCACACCCCGGCCAACCACCTGCGCCGCCGCGTGGCGCGCAGAGTGCTCCCCGCGATGGTGGGCAGCAGCAACCATCGCAGCATGGAGGCTTTGGGCCGTCCCAGCCATCTGGTCCACCGAATCACGGCCAGCCTGGGCCCACAGGTGGGCCAGGGCGCCCCGGCTTTGGCGGTGGCCCCAACGTTGGCGGCGGATCTGGCTTCGGCGGGGGTCCCGGTTTTGGCCAGCCAGGCCAGCAGCGCCCGAACAATCCTGGTAACCCTGGTAACAATGGCGGCTGGCCCCCGAGCCCGGGATTCGGCTCCCAGGGCTAAGCCGGTTGAGCAGCACACACCAAACCTAAATAGAACAGAAGCGAACCTCCCCTTCGAAAGGTAATTAGAGATGAAGAAGTTCCTCGTCGTCGGTTGCGGTGGCTCCGGCGCCAAGACACTGGCGTTCATGATGGACCAGCTCAAGGCCGAGCTACGAAGCATCGACCCGGACTTAACCGAGCTGCCCAAGGCTTGGCAGTTCGTCAACATCGACGTGCCGCTCGAAGAGGAGGCCGGCCCACAAAAGCTGCCGAACGTTACCCAGAACGGTGGCCACTACGTGGGCATTGGTTCGCGCCAGAACTACAACACCTTCGATGAAGGCGTGTCCAGCATCCTGGGGCGCTCCGGCAAGCTCGGAGAGATCGCAACGTGGGCCACCCGCAACCCCGCCACCAACGACGTGAAGCTGGCTGACGGCGCCGGCCAGTACCGCGCTATTGGTCGCATGCTGACCCTGCCGCACCTGAAAGAGATCCGCCAAGCCCTCAAGGATGCGGTGGATGAGATGTTTACGCAGGAGGCGATCCAGGAGCTCAACCGCCTCAACTACAAGCAGACCAAGTTGGACTCCGATACCGGTGATTCCCAGCCGGTTGTCCTCGTGGTGTCCTCCATGGCAGGTGGTGCAGGCGCTTCGATGTTCCTCGACGTATGCCGCGTGCTCACGACTATCCCGAATGTGAACCCGCAGGGCACGCTCGTCTTCATGTACACCCCGGAGATCTTCTCCGATAACAAGGCGGATGACATGGCCGGCGCGTGGCCGAACTCGCTCGCTATGTTCGGCGAAGTCGTCGCCGCGCAGATGGGCAACTCCAGTGACCATGACCGCGCCGTCTTTGAAGCCTTCGACATGGGAACCCCGCCGGAGGGTCAGATCTTCAGCCGTATTTTCCCGATCGGCTCGAAGATGGGTACCACCAGCGCCCGCTTCGGAGACGGCTCCGCCATGTCCATCTACCGTGGCCTGGGCCGTGCCTTGGCGGGACTGATGGCCTCCACCAAGGCCAGCGATAACTTGGTGTCCTATGCAATGACTAACACTCCGGCCGGTGACGGCGGCCGCCGCTTCTTTGGCTGGGATAGCCCGACGGGTGGAACCCCGTGGGGCCGCCTGCCTTGGGGTTCGCTCGGCTATGCCCAGGTGTCGATGGGCCGCGATCGCTTCGCCGAGTACTCCTCCCAGCGCCTTGCCCGCAGTGCCTTCGAGCGCCTCTTCAACGGGCACCTCGACCCACAAAACCCCGAGGCGGGCGAGATGCAGATTGCCAAGAAGCTGGAGGAGCGCCTGCCCAATGCCTTCGGCTCCATCACGCTCGATCCTTCTTGGGCGCAGGGCGGGCAGATCGACAGCGGCAGCGTGTGGAACTGGCTCAACAGCGTGTTTGGCGGTCAAGCCCAGCAGGCCGCAGACAGCGCCACGAAGTACCTGCAGAGCTTCATCCCCGTAGGCCAGGGCCGCAACGTCAACGAATGGCGTGAAGAGTTCGAGGGCAACATGGCGGATCCGCGCAACGAGCAGGCCATCGCATCTGTTCTTAACAATGCCGCCTATGACATCGTCTACCGCTACGCCAACTTCTTCAGCGATAGCGTCCTCGCCGCCGTGGAGGCGGAGCTGGCCGCGGTGGGTGTGCCTTATGTGCGCGAGATGCTCTCCAAGATCACGGATGTTCTCACCAACTCCGACCGCCTCCTGCCGTGCCTGGCGGAGTACTCCGGCTACTACCAAAACACCCGCGTGCTGACGAAGCCGGAAGGTGCAGATCCCATCCTCAGACCATTGACCGGTAAGGGGCAGATGACGGATCCGACCCCCACCGTCAATGCGCTCATGGGCCTGTACTTCAACCAGTTCTACAGCTACGCCCTCATGGCGATTGCGCACCTGCTCAAGGACGTCCTTCAGGATTACGCCGATGAGAACCTCTTCCACCTCAAGCGCGAGCTGGGAGATGCCCACGCGGTGTTGGAGAAGGCCGTGTCGAAGCGCCCAGAAACCAACAAGCTGGCTGACGTCCGCACCGATGAGGTCAACTCGTGGCCGACGGAATTCGATGAGGTCGTGGAATCCCGCTTCAAGGGCGCGGAGAACGAAATCATGCTGACCGACGTCAACTCCTTCATCTCGGACTACCGGGACCAGATGCTGCGCACCATCCAGGGCCAACAGTCCACCGCGGATGTCACCAACTACGAGCAGGCCTACCCCTTTGCCGTGCGTGCCGTCATCCGCGGCGAATGGGAATCGCTCGATGCGGCCCAGGCGCCGAATGACACTTTGGCACCGCAGAAGCGCACCAACGATGCCTACTCCAACCGGGCCGGCTGGGTTTCCAAGTACCTCTCGCGCCATCCGCAAAACGGCGAAACCCGCGAATCACAGCGCGCGCACTACCGGGCGAAGATTCGCCCGACTGATCTGCTCGAGCGTTCGCGCCAATGGATTAACCGCCGTGACTACGAGTTCCAGAAGTTCAACTCTGTGGACCTGCGCCGCTACCTCACTCTTACCCCAGACATCAACGAGGTCGAGCACGCGGAGCGGCAGCGTCGCTTCGTCGAGGCTTTCCAGCTGGCCCTGAGCTATGCCCGCCCGCTGGCTGCCGTCAACGATGAGATGGTCCAGCGCATCCACGGCAAGTCGGTGCAGTACACCTACTCTTTCTCCGATATCCCGTTTGCAGAGCTGGGCTCTGCGGAGACCGGCATTGCCGCTCAGCTGGAGTCAGTGCTGAGCCGCCCTGAGATTGACGGTCCTTCTTCCGTAGCTTTGCGCAATTCGCTCAACATGTCGGACCACGTCCAACACATTGAGATCTTCGGTTCCTACCCGAACTACTCGCCGATCGTCTTCTCCTCCATGTTCAATTACATTGCCAAGGACATTGAGAAGCAGGACAATTTCGATGGCTCCTGGTGGTCTGAGCGCCGCACCCGCCCGTTGCCGGCAGCACTGCCGTTGACGAAGACGGAACGCCAGGCCATGGTGGCTGGCTGGATCATCGGGCGTATCACCGGCCGCGTCTACATTTCGAACCCGGATGCTGCCAACGCCGCGGCCCACATTTTCGATGACACGGATGGCGGCGTCAACGATTGGGTGGACTTCCCGAACCCGCTGCTCATTTCGCCCCGTCGCATGATCAAGAAGTCGGACTGGATGTCCTCGGTGCTGGAATCCATCTTCATCGCCTACGCCAAGGTTCAGGAAACTGGGCGTTATGGTTTCGCCTCCTCGCTGTACCCGTACCAGCTGTTGCGCGGGCTTTTCGACGACGGCCTCGACTTCGCCCACTCTGGTGCCTCGACGCACCCGGTGGTGCACCGTCTGGCACAGTTCCTGGCTAACGGTGACGTCCCGAACCGCGGCGTTGTAGGAACCTCCATTCAGGATCGCTATGAAACTTTCGTCAACGAGCTGGACAAGTTTGCTCGCGGCGCAGACCACTTTGTGCCGGGGCACTCCAATGCTCTGCCGGGCCAGGGCCGGAAGGAAAAGCCTTTCGCTGAGATCCGTTCCCGCGAAGTTGCCTCGATAACGCCGTACTACCGTGACTTGGCGCTGGACGTCATCGCGATGGTTCCGGTCATCCGCAACTATCTGGATCAGGCTAAGACGGTGGCGGAGAATCCCGTGGCCCAGCCGGAGCCGCAGGTGCGTAGCTCCGAATCAGGCTTCGCCCAGTCCACCGCGCCGGAATTCAACCTCAACGACCTGGATGACACCTTCTAATGACGAACGTAATTATCTTTGGACACGGCGCCACCGCGGATGACATCCGCTCCCGCCTGAGCGATCTGCGTGCGGTTGGTCTCCTGCAGAACTTCCTCTGGATCGACTATGCCCACCCCACCAGTGGGGCCGTCGTACGCTCCTTTACGGAAGAGGGAACGGCGCGCTTGTCGACGCTCGACGAGGCCCTCCGCAGCTTCAGCGGGGACGTCCTCCTCGCCACTATTGACCCGATGGATGCGGAACAACCGCAGGACGTCGACAAGCTTACGGAGTGGGTCAGCGCCGTCGATCAACGGCTCATCCAGGCCTCTAATCTGCGCGTGCGCCTGTTGCTCTCTGCCCTCCCGCGCGAAAGCGTGGATATCGCCCCGTTGCAGGGCTGGAGCAACCTCGTGCTCTCCCCGGAGGAGGGCGGAACCCCGGCGTCGTCGCGCATCCGTCCCATCAAGCGCACCGCGGACGGCTTCGAGCTGGCACAGTTCGCAGCCCCGGCCGTGGCCAGCATTTTCGGTCTGTGGCGCGGCATGCCGGAACCGGCGGTGTTGGATCCGGAGACGCATCGCGTCATCGAAACCGGTGACCGGCAACGCTTCCGCCTCGTGCGCGCTTTCCACCGCACCATCGATGCCAATGACATCGAGGACAAGGTGAAAAAGGCTGTTTTCGATCCCGGTCAGCGCCTGCCGCAGCCACAGGTCAACAACATTTCGCGCGCCGTGCATTATGCTAACCCGGAGCAGCTCACGGAGCAGTGCGCGCAGATGTTCATCAACCAGGAGATTTCTCCGCTGGTCAGCGCCCCGACCGCCTATGAAGAGCTGCAGTCCCATAAGGTCAGCGGCTGGGCAGCACTGAAGGATAATCTGCGTCTGTACTGGTCCACGGTGGTGGGCAAGCCCCAGGATTGGGTTGAGGGCCAGCGCGGTGCGATGAACAAGAACGCGGCTACCTTCCTGCAGAAGATGCTCTACGGCGAGGACTCCAGCGTGGAGGTCGTCTTGGCGGGGCATTCCGGCAAGGGCAGCGGCGCGACGAGCGTCGAAGAGCTGCGCCAAGCAAGCGAGCACACCATGCGGGTCGCCCGGGAGCAGCACTTTTCCTTGGGGCAGGAACCGCAGTTGTCGCGCACGTGGGAGGCATATCACGACTATGCACTCGGCTTGGTCGATGGCTCGTGGCGCGAGAGCATCGACACCAAGGGGCTGCGCAATAACCAGGGCAACATGTACATCGTGCAATACGGTGGCCAGTCTGTGCAGGATGTCAGCGCTTCCTTCCAAGGCTTCCACCCGCTGATGACCAGCACGCTGGGCTATACACACGAGTCCCAAGCAACCGTCGCGCCTTTCGATCCAGTAGGTGCCGAGCGTTTTGCCGCTGACATCGAGTACACCAGCCAGCAGACCCGCAACGAGGCGGTGAGCCGCAAGAAGCACGAGTTTGCGTCGTGGCGAGCAAAGAACAGCACCACTTTCGCCTGGAAGGTGGGCCAGGGCCTATGGGAGAAGCTGGGGCATGCCCAGCAGAAGTACCGCGACGCGCACGCCAAAGCACGCGAGCTGCAAGAGCTGGCCAATAACTTCCAAGCGCGGGATTTCAACGCGGAAAACAAAGCACTGACCCGGAAGCTGCGCACGATGTGGATCGTGCTCTTCGTGGCGCTTGCCCTCATGACCTACATGGTGGCCGGGCGCTACAACCCAGACTTGCCGCTGGGTGAGTATTTGCAGTGGTTCGATTGGCCGTGGTACGTCGTGGGCATCATCCTGGCGGTCGTGCTTTTCCTCATCTGCTCTTGGGCGGTCTTTACTAAGGCTCAGCGTGAAATCTTTGACTACGTGCAGAGGCGAAAGCTGCTCAACCGCAATCAGGAAATTGCCGCCCAGAATCTGGCAACCTCCTCCGCGGAGATTTCGCGCATCTCTAATGCCTACAACCAGTTCCTGAGCTGGTCGGCGCTGCTGGGCCGTGCGATCTACGCACCCTTCGGCCGCAAGGAGACGTCGAGCGACCGGCTGCGGACACCGCAGGCGGGTCTTCCAGAAAACGCTCGCATTGCCCAGGCCGTGCTCAACCGCGACGATGCTGTGCGCATGACGGATGAAATCCGCTCCTACATCTTCCAGACGGAATGGGCACACCGTTCGCTTAAGTCACTGCTCGACGACATGAATAACACCTTCGAGCGCAACCGCACTGGTCACTCGGCCGTGGCGCTCAATGAGATGTGGGGCATGGCTGGACTGGGATCCAGCACCGCCTTGGATAACCTGTCGCGCAACCTCGATCACGCTTACATGCAGGACCGTGACCTGAAGCAACAGGAATGGCAGAAGGTCATCACGGATCCGCGGATGACCCGCAGTCTGCAGCGCTACCTAAGCCGCGTGACTTTCCGCGAGGAGGGCGGCAGCCGCGTGCAGAGCACCTCCGAGTTCCTCGCCGGAATGAACCAGGAAAAGGGAGCCCTCCAGGCGTTTAGTCCCAACGCACTCACCAGCGCTGGCGGCGCTGAAGGTTATACCGAAATTGATGGCTCCCGCACGCGCATCGTGGAGGTCGACAGCCAGACCGCGCTGACTAGCCAGCTTTCACGCTCTGTGACCGTGGTGCAGTACGGAAAGATTACGGATTTCAAGTACTTGATTCCGGATGCGTCGTCCAGCGCACAGCCTTTTGCTCAGCCCTCGGATCTGTCCTTGGATGAGTTGGATGACACGAATCACATGGACTTTAAGTCGCCAGTGCAGGAGAACAACGAAGGCTCATCCGCACGTCCATTCTTTGGCCAGCCGGCAGCCCCGGACCTCTCAGACCTCGACGAAACCTTCTGACGGAACCTCTTTAAGGAACGTTGATGACACACAACCCGAAACCTTCGATTGCGGACGTACCGCTGAGTGAGCTGAGCACGCTGCACGAGCTCAAACGCGTGAGCGCCGATGATGTGCGCGACGCTGTATCAGCACCGTTTAGGCAGTTCGCTGAACAGATCGCCGCCACGTTCAACGGCGAGGAGGTGGCCCATCCGGAGCTGAGCGCGGAGGCGCGCAACGCTGCGGTGACGCAGGAAGAACGTGCCGCGCGAGAGCGCGCAGCACAAGAAGAGGCCGCACGAGAGCGCGCAGCACGGGAGGAAGCGGCGCAAGTGGAGGCACCCCCGGCATTCCCCAAGCCACAGCAGGTCCAGCAGGCACAGCCTGCGGCAGCGGGTCCGCGCGACTTCTTCGCTGAGTGGGAAGCACTGCAGGCCGAGGAGGAGCAAAAGACTCAGGTCAACGAAGAGGACTACATCACTATCCCGGGCTTCGGTATCCGAGCGGAGTATCAGTACCGCCAAGAGCCAGACTGGGTTCCACCGGGCATCAACTTCGAGGTTGAGGTACCGCTTGAGACGCAGCCGGAACAGGATTCTCAAGAAGAGCCTGGCTATGGCGTGGAACCAGAACCGGTTCCAGAGGACACCGACCAGCGCCATCCGGTGCGCCTGTGGTGGCCTGAGCTGGAGCACGCGCCGGACGAGGTGGTCTTCTACCGAGTGGTAGCCGATGATTCCGAGATGGTTGCCTCGCCGGATGCTGGCGACACCCTCGTCTACACCAAGGGAACCGCCTACCGTGACCACACCCCGGGCGAGGCAGGCCTGCGCCACTACGCAGTGTGGGCCTACAAGGGCCGGGACCTTCGAGAGCTCATCAACAGCCAACCGGTCTTCATGGGAGACACCGGCGTGGTCTTCCCGCCGGTCAACGTCCAGGTTTCCACTATCAAGGGTGCTATCCAAGTGTCCTGGGACCTGCTGCCGGGCCACTCGAGCGCCATGGTTTATGCGTGCCGGGATAGTGAGAAGGAAAAGCTTTCCCCGCGCTTCGAACAAGACGTGGATAGCAGCGGGCGCAAGGCCACCATTCCAGTGCAGGAAGCCGGGCAGACCGTGGTCATTTCCCTGCTGGGCCAAGCGGAGTTTCACGGCGCTACCGAGCAGAGCCAGGACGAGGTTGCCGTTCAGCGTTCGGTGAAGCTGGCTAGCGAGCTTGAAAAACTGGAGCTCTCTCGCTGCGAGCGGCGCAGCGACTATGGCCAAGATTCCATTGAGGTGGACTGGTATTCGCCCAAGACCGGTGAGGTAAAGATCTATCTCACGCCGACCGCCCCGCAGGCGGATCTGCGTACGTCGGCGGTGCCGAAGACGTACGTCGAAAGTGCACTGTCGAGTGCTATCAGTGAGACCCGCGGCGTATCTGAGCCGGGCTCCTTCCAAACCACGACGGTGCCCTGGCCGCCGGATTGGTACGAGGTCTATATCACCCCTGTGAACTTCAACGATGCTGATGCCTGGGTCGGTGAATCCAAGGTGTTGCAGCGCGTGCAGTCCATCGAGGATGACCAGTTCCGGCTGATTGAGCGCGTGGATAGCCAGCTCGTCACTTTCGACTGGCCGAAGGGCGCGACCGCCGTGGAGTACTCCACCAACCGCGAGCACGATCAGATTCGGGAGGAAGACTACGACCTCCAGGGAGGCATCCGCCTGCACTTGGATCAGCACGGCGATACCGTGCGGCTGCGGCCCTATGCGGTCTTCGCCGGTAAGCGCACCGAGGGCGAAGAACGAGTGATTCAGTACGAGGGTCTGCGCCCGGTGACGTATGACTTCGAGGTCGATTACTCTCAAGGCCAGGTCCGGGTGTTCCTTTGGAGTTTGGGCAACGGAGATAAGCGCCAGTTCTCCTGCCAGGTTGTCTACCGAGCTGACCGTCTGCCGCTTTTCCCCGAAGACGGCGAGGCACTCGGCATCGTGGAGACCAACCTGCAGAGCACCACGCACGTTGCTCATGGTTTAGGCCCGATGCGTGGGCAGCATCCGGATTTCACGGTGTCAATTGGTGAGCACGTCCAGCGCGGGGGTTTTATCCGCCTCTTTGCGGTTGAGGGCTTTGACAGCCACGTTGATAGTTCTTTCGATAGCTTCGGCGGGCAGGATGCCTTCAGCAGTTTCTCCGAAAGTTACAGTGATCCCGCCCCCACGCTGAGCGCACTGGATAAAGCCGTGGTGGTGGAAGGTGATGTGTCTTACAGACTGGTGCTGTACCCACCCATGCAGAATCAGGCTCCCCACTATGACCAGAACTACGCCCAGCAACAGTATGAACAGCAGAACTATGACCAGCAGAATTACGGTCTAGATTACAGCCAGGACCAGTACTACCAAGGGGGCCAGTAGGTATGGGTGGCGCATTTAGCTATGCATCGTTCTCCCGCGCCAACGGCCGCGCCGGTGGCTGGGGAGTAGGGCAGAAAGCCGGCGATATCACCCAGGAGGAGCTGACGGAGCTGGTCTCCTTCGTACCGACATCGCTCAACAACGGCACGACGATCCCGGATTTTCCCTCCGCCCAGCAGCGCGCGGAATTGGTCCGCCGAACCGCGGTTTTCGCGTTGACTCCTGAGGCAGAAAAGTGGGTCACCATGGTGTCTGTCCCCGCCGGGCTGGATGCGACTGGCCGCGGTGGCAACGTCTTCACCTACACGTCGATTTCGCGCACGGGAACTCCGCCGGCACCGGCGACGGTCCTGTTTTCTCCTGACGTTCCAGCGCCTTTTTCCATCTATGAGGTGGATAAAGTTCAGATACCGGAGGAGATCTCGGCGCGCGGCCCGCTGCACTCGGATGTGCTGCTGGAGGAATTCCTGGATGGGGAGTTCCGCCACCCAGACAAGCTTCCCGCACCGTTCAAAACGGTCAGCCCGAACCCGAACCCAACCTTCAACCGCGCGTTGGTATCTGCCATGGCGACGGTGTTGAACTCCCGCAATGGCTTAGTCATTCTCGTCGCGCCCGACAACCAAGCAGCGTTGTGGATTGCTGCCACCGCTCGCGAGGTGGGAGAGGACGGTTTCGGCTTCTCCACTTTTGAAAAGGTCGCCGCCATCAACGAGTTCCCGCTGAGCACCTCCACCATGCTCGTGGTGCCGCCGAGCGAGAAGCAGCGTCTAGCGGAGACGGCTATCCCCGGCAATCCAGTCGTGTTTGCGCTCGATGAAGCCCTGCCAGACGTCAGCGCTTATGAAGCAAGCGCTGCGGAAGAAGCTGAGGCTGTTGCCCCGGAGCCGCGGGAAGACCAGGCCGAGCAGGGTACTGCGGCCAGCAGCACACCCGAGCAGGCCACCACACAGAGCTTTGATGATTCCTGGGGCAAGGATCCAGCGGACTTCGGGGCACCACTGACGGAGTCTTCGCCTTTTGCGGCGTCGGCCGAATTCTCGGCAGGCTTTCCACCGAATCCGCTTGATAGCCCTGCGCCGAACACACCGCAGGAGAACCCTTTCGCCGCCACACCGGAGGCCGCACCGGAACCCGCTGTACCAGAACCCGGGGGAGCAGCATCAGCCGGCCAGGCGCAGCCACAAGTAGCTGCCGGTGGCAATGCCAACGTTCCTGGGCTCAGCGCCGAGGAATGGCACAAGCTTCGGGAATTCGATCCGCGCTGGTGGATCGAGCACCTTGATGTCAACCGCGGACGCTCAATCCAGCTGGCCTACCTTGATAAGTCTCCGTTGGGGGAGGGGCTGGACAAGGTGTTGATGTCCGCGATAGTGGCCTCCTGGGTGTTCTATTTCCCGCGGGACTTCAACCTCTTGGCGCAGGATGCGCTGCAGTCCTGGGAGGACCGCGATCTCGAGCACATTGGACACCTCACCGCTACGCATTTTGCGGGAGTCATCGCTCTGGAGCATTGCGAGCGCTATGCCACGGGGCGAGTCGCCTCGCTGCTGGACTTCACGGCACAGTTGCTGGCACAACGCTCAGCACCCCTGCAACAACAACCGGCCCCAGCGCAGCGTGCACAGCACACAGCGTGGCAGCACCGGAGCGCAGCTCTCGGTGAGCACGGTCGAAACACGGGATTCCACGGAAGGTAAGAGAAGGAAAGAAGCGTCATGGCTAAATACACACTGCGGGACGGAGAGTCCCGCCGCATCGGCTCAGACGGCATCCTGCGCGTCGAAGCCTTCGAAATGGGAACCGGCGGCGCCTCGATGGAACTGGCGATCTTGGGGGAGGGCGTTGACGCCGTGCGCGTCCACGATCTCTCCCTCATGGTGCACTCCCTGCCCGAGCGCGCCACCGTCGTCGTGCGCCCCAAGCGGGGTGGGACGTTTGGTCTGCGCAGCGAGGTGCGCCTGACGGTGAGCAACGCCGGCGATTCGGTGACTTTCCCGCGGGTGCTTATCGACGCCGCCGAGGACTCCGCCGAGCGCCTCGCCGAGGTCACCCCGGAATCCGGCAGCTACCGTCTGGAAGCATTCGGCACCACTGAGGGCGCCGGAATTACCGACTCCGCCCGCGAGGTGCGCTCCAAGATGCGCCGCGCGGAGCTGGATGTCGCTGGACTCGATGCTGTTACCGTGGTCGTCGATGGTTCCGCCTCCATGCAGGTCAACGTCACCCCAAAGATCGTTGAGGCGGCCGCCAAATACATCGATGCGCTCTCCGATGCCTTCCGGCACTTCCGCGCCACCGACGGCCAGGACAGCATCGAGACCCACAAGGTAGACGAGCTCACTCGGTTCATCGCCGGCGTTATCGATAACGGAGCGGAGCGCGTCGGCCAGCGCCCCTGGCGTGGGCCGACGGTGGCTTCCACAGCCTCGCTCGCCATCTACGTCACCGATTCCCCCGTGGCCTCCATGCTGGAAACCCAGGTGCCCACCGTCGTGCTCATCACGAGCGCTATCGGCCGCCAAGAGCTGGAGCTTGCGCACATCAACGGAACCCCAGCTCATGTGGCATACGCGGTGATCGACAGGGACGTCGTCAAGCAGCTCGAATCCGGCGCCAACACGGAGCTTTCGGAACTGACCGATCGCGTCACTGCCATGCTGAAAGAGAGGAACTGATGAGCCAGGCACGTTGCCCGTGGACCTTTAAACCGCTCGAGGATGGTGTGACGGTGAGCCCGTACACCAACCGCGAGCTGCCGCAGGGATGGACCGACGCCGTGACGCATTGCGTGGCCATGGCCGGTGCGCGTAACTCCGGCAAGTCGCTCTACACCGCGGTGATGATCAAGCAGCTCAAACAGCTGGCCCACAAACACAATCGCTCCGTCCAAGCGGCGGATGAGTCCACACGCGAGCGCTACGCGGAGGTCTATGAGCGGCCGCTCTTTGAGGAGATGCGGGCCATGGACCCGACGCCAAGCGCGGTGGCTACCGACGCCTACCAGCGCGATCCGCTGATTTTTGAGCTCGGCAAGTGGCCGGATGAGCAGGGTCGCGAGCGGATGAATTACTTGGTTTTCCGCGACGTCGCGGGCGAGGACCTGGAGAACCCTCCGGAAAACGAAGCGGACCGCGAGAACCTCGCGTTCTTCTCCCATGCGGACTTGGTGATTTTCCTCTTCGATCCGCTCCGCGTGCAGCAGATTCAGGATTTTATCCACGGTCTGATCCCGAACATTGGTGAGCTGGGCGCGGACTCTTTGCGGGTCCTGGATAACCTGCTGGATTTGCTCGATACGGAGACCCCGCCGCCGCTCGCGGTGACCATTTCCAAGTTCGATACCGTGCAGAAGCTGGAGCAGGTGGATGACGTGCGGTGGAAGAAGCTCATGGCCAACCGCGGTGCTGCCTTCCGCCGCGACACCGGGTGGAATTTCCGCGATTCGGACCGTTGGATGGTTCACCTCGAGGCGGAATCGCTCTTGCGCTTCTTGGGCGCCAACGATCTGATCAACAAGCTCTATTCGGCCGCGCCGCGCGACGGCAGCTTCTTCGTGGTCTCCGCCTTGGGGGAGGCCCCGACCGGCCGCCAGCTGGCGCGCAGCGGCATTGCTCCCTATCGCGTGCTGGATCCCATCCGCTGGCTGCTCAGTCGCCGCGGAGTTTTTGTGCAGGACGTGTCATGACTTTCGGCAGCCCGCAGTCCCCAGGAACACCACCGCTTGGCCCGTCCGCCGGGACCACGCCGGACTATCGCTTTGGACAGGTCAGCGATTCTGTTCGCCAGACCCGCCGCGCCGCCGATATGAAGGCGCAGTGGGCACCGTGGCCGCTGAAGGTCGCAGCGGTGCTGGAGGTCTTCATCACCAGTTACGCCGTATACAACATCTGCCGGCTCATCGCCTTTGAGAACAGCCCGGCGGCGGTAAGCCGCATGGATCAGCTCTCCACGGAGCTCGGTGTGCTGCTGGGCGTGCTGGTCCTTCTCGTGTGTGTCATCACGACCTACGTGCTGCATGCGCAGCAGCCCGCGCGGATTGCCTTGACCGCTATCAGCACCATCGTAGTGTTGCTCATTCCGGTGAGCTCGGTCATGCCCGCGTCGATCGCCTCCGCGGCAGTCATCGTTCTGCTGTGGTTGCCGGCGAACCGGCAGTGGTTTGGTGGGCAAGAACGACAGCGTTAGGCCTTGTACGCGTTTGGCTTAGGCCTTCTTGCGCAGCTCCTCGAGCGCGCGGGAATTGCCCGCTGCGGCAAACAGATTAAACGCAAAGTGATACATGTTGCGCGCGCGGTCTGCCGCGTTGGCGGAGGTGTAGCGATCCCCAAGAAGCTCGGCAACTTCCGCCATGGCGTTTTGCTCCGAAGGCGTCGTGGCCTGGGAAGCGGGGTGCTTCTCCAAGAAGTCGAGCAACACCTGGGTGGATTTGAACATATCCTGCGCCTGCGTGCGCAGGCTCTCGGAATACAGAACGGTCCACTTGGCAGCAACGGGGAGGCTCTTGAGCTTCGTGGAGTCCACATAGCGTGAGGCCAGGATGTCGTAGGCCTCCTCCGGATCGCGGTGGCGCACATCGAGGGCCACGGTCTTGAGGAGAGCATGCAGCTCACCGTCGAGGTCGCCGCAACGTTGGTACTCGCGGGCAGCGGCGGCAAAGCAGGCCACGCGCTGCTCTAAATCTTCAGGGGAGTGTTGTGCGGCATCGCTGTAGAAGCGGGCCAGCATGGGCGCTGGGAGTTGCTGGTAATCCTCGTCGCTGCGTGCGTTGGAGAGGATGGTGAAGGACTGCGCAGCCACGCGCTCACAGTCGGCGGCAGAGTTAGATGCCCAGAGTGCGCCCACGGCCGATTCGAGGATGGCTTGAAGGATCGCGGCCATCGTGGCACCCGCTCCGTCGAATTTGCCGCCCGTCACAGCATCGTTGACAGCCACGAAGTCAGCCGCATGCGCCTTCGCATCGCCGTTCTTTGCGAAATCTAGAAGCTCCTGCAGGTCCGAGAGCGACGTCGTGCTGTCGGGGCTGATTGATGCATTCTCGCTAGCGGGGGCGGACTCGGAGAAATCCTTGTGGCTGGCCGCGGTGCGGGCTGCGGCGATCTCGCCCAGCGCGGTGTCGTCACCAGCCGCTGCTGCCTTGGCCGCAAACTTCTCTGCTTCTTCGGGGTTGTCGTTGTCCAACCATGCGCGGGCCACACGGGTATAGCCGGTGGCCACGAGCGAGGGCTGCCCGGTTAACGCGCCAATCGAGGCAATGGTGAGGGAATCGTCGATGTTCTCGATGGTGCCGGCGGCCACGCGAAGTGTCTCCCGCGCCTCCAGGTAGTGGGCCGCAGGGACGGCATCCTCTGCACAGCCTAGGAACGCGTCATCGGACAGCACGCGGTCGATCTGCTTGTCAATGTGGGCGGACTCAACGGTGGGAAGAGAAAGCCCCGGCGCCTGGGCGCGCGCATAGGCGAGCATGCGCTCGGCGTCGGCAGAATCAAGCAGGGGATACGTCGCGTCAGAAACCATGGGGGCGATTCTAATGGAGGACTCCGACGCGCGCGGGCCTCCTCGTAGACTGGTGGGCATGGAATCTCTCAGCCCCGCCGGGCGCTACGCCCCGAGCCCGTCCGGCGATCTGCATGTGGGCAACCTCCGCACGGCGTTGCTGGCTTGGCTATACGCCCGAAGCAGTGGGCGCCGCTTCCTTGTGCGCGTGGAAGACATTGACACGCAGCGCTCCTCCCGGGAGTCGGCGCAGCGCCAGTTGGAGGACCTTGCCACGCTCGGCCTGGACTGGGATGGGGAGGTCATCTACCAGCAGGATCGTTATGCGGCTTATGAGGCGGCGCTGGCGCAGCTTCCTACCTACGAGTGTTACTGCTCGCGCAAAGACATCCAGGAAGCCTCCCGCGCCCCACATGCCATTCCGGGGCAGTACCCGGGAACGTGCCGCGCGCTTAGCGACGATGAACGGGCCGCCAAACGCGCCGAGCTCGCCGCCCAGAACCGCGTGCCCGCCATACGCCTGCGTGCCGACGTCTCCTCTTTCACCATTCATGACGCCCTGGCCGGTGAGTACACAGGCGAGGTCGATGATTTCATCCTGCGCCGCGGCGGGCAGCCTCCGGCTGATCCGAATCAGGGTATGGACTGGGCCTATAACCTGGCGGTTGTCGTCGACGATGCCTTCCAGGGCGTGGATCAGGTAGTCCGCGGGGATGACTTGTTGTCTTCCGCCCCGCGCCAGGCATACCTCGCACACAAGCTGGGCTATCCGGAGCCGGAGTTTGTCCACGTTCCGCTCGTGCTCAACTCGAATAACGTCCGTCTGTCGAAGCGCGATGGGGCAGTGACTCTCCGCCAGTTACTCGCGGAGCCAGGGCGGGAGATGGGCGATGTGATTCGCCTACTCGCGCGTTCGCTGGGCTATGACGCCGAGGGGATTAGCACCGCCGCGGACCTCCTCGAACGCTTTATCCCCGATAAGCTTTCACGGAAGCCCTTTGTCTGGGATGGAACGGTGTAGATCGGAGCAGCATGGAAGCTTTTGAGTATGCCCAGCTGGAAGACGGCCTGGACTACCTCTATGACTTCTTCGAAGAGGATCTAGAAGAGCGCGTGCGCGCCGGGCGCAGGCTGCTGCCGGCGGGCATGGAGGACATCCTGGGGGACAGCACGCTGGATGACTACGTGTGGCTGTGGATCAAAGAACCGGGCCCCAACGGGTTCCGCCAGTACCTGCGCGATGGCGGCTATGACGAGGCCGAGGTGGACGAGGCCTTCCTGCTTGCCCGCACCGAGTGGGGCATGAACACCCCGCCACACGTGGAGTGGCTCAAGGAAGATGGCGTGGAGGCACCCGAGTTCGAGTAGGGGTGTGCAGCTGTGAGCGTTCGATGGGGTGCCCAGCTCGAGTGCCCAGCCGCAAAGGAACCAAAGTACTGACACCTTATGCAAAGATTCGCATGCAATCACTAGGGGTTTTCGGATCGATCCCCGCAAATGGTGCCTTTACTTTGGTTCCTTTGCTTGAAGGCTTCACGTCATCGCATGAAGAATCCAATAGCCTCGATTTCTAAAACCGCACACGTGCAAAGGGGATTTGGAATAATCGCAACAAATCTTTGGTCCAGCGAGAAAGGTTATGCCAATCATGCGATTTGATCATTTGACACTCTTGACCCGCAATATCGAAGCCTCATGGGAGTTTTACCATCAACTTCCAAACTCCGAAGTAAAGCCGTTGTCTGCTGAAGAAGGATATTTTGAAGTGTCGTTTGATGACAGCGTAATTGGCGTATTCGATTCTTCAGTTTTTGCTTCAGCCACTAACACGAGTCCGGCAACCCCCGGCGGAGCCGTAATCCAATTCTCTGTCGAGGACGTCGACGAGTACTGGAGCCAACTTCCAGATTCCTATCGTGAGGCTTCTGCCTCACCCAAGAAAATGCCATGGGGTTCTTATTCCGCCTACATTTCGGATCCAGACGGAAACATTCTGGAGTTCTATACGTGGTGAAATCGGCCCCACCTGTGCATAAAGAAGAAGTCCCCCGGATGATGACATCCGGGGGACTTCCCAATGGCGGAGGATAGGGGATTTGAACCCCTGAGGGATGTGACTCCCGCACGCGTTCCAGGCGTGTGACATAGGCCGCTAGTCGAATCCTCCGCTGGAAAACATTACATGAGCCCTCTAATGAAGCAAAATCGCCAGGTCAGGGCGAAAAACTTAAGAATTTAGTGGCTTGAGGTGGGGAGTGCGCGTGGAAACGGAGTGGGAGCTGGGTGGTGGGGGAGCGGTTTGGCGTCGACACGCAAGGCGCGCTAGGCTAGACCGCAGGATTCCGCGTGGCGTCCATCCTCTGAACTCCCCCAGGGCAGGAATGCAGCAAGGGTCAGGAGGCTCTGGCGGGTGCGCGGGGTCCCCTTTTTGTATGTATGCCATCACACGGGGGATGTGACGGGGCGTTAGTATGGTTGCCATATGCCCGCACTACGTCCCGGAAGGAAGACGGATGTCTCTTCTTAATCTTGAAAAGTCCGAGCTTGATGAGCTTGCCGCGCAGGTGCGCAAGGACTATGAGGCCCTCAAGGCTGAGGGGTTGGATCTTGACTTGACCCGCGGTAAGCCGTCCAAGGCCCAGCTTGATCTGTCCAATGATCTGCTCGTCCTGCCGGGCCGCGGTCACTACACCGATGCCGCCGGCAATGACCTGCGCAACTACGGCAACCAGAAGGGCATCAAGGAGCTGCGTGATCTGTGGGGCAAGCTCACCAACATGGATCCGGAGCTCCTCGTCGCGGCGGATTCTTCCTCCCTCAACATCATGTATGACCTCATCCTGTGGGCCTACACCTTTGGCACCAACAGCTCTGAGAAGCCGTGGTCCAAGGAAGGGACCATCAAGTGGCTCTGCCCCACCCCGGGTTATGACCGCCACTTTGCCATCACGGAGTCCTTCGGGTTCGAGCTGGTTACGGTACCGATGGAAGAAGATGGCCCGGACATCGAAGCAGTGGAGGAACTGGCCAAGGACCCGCAGGTTAAGGGCATGTGGGTCGTGCCGATGTTCTCCAACCCTTCGGGCGCTGTCATTTCGGAAGAGAAGACCCGCCGCCTTGCAGCGATGGAGACCGGCGCACCGGACTTCCGCATCGTGTGGGATAACGCTTATGCCGTGCACACGCTGACCGAGGACTTCCCGGAGGTTCTGCCGATTCTGGAGATCGCGGAACAGGAAGGAAACCCGGACCGCTTCTGGGCTATGTCTTCGTCGTCGAAGATCACCTTCGCCGGTTCCGGTGTGAGCTTCTTCGGCTCCTCCGAAGACAACCTCGAGTGGTACTTGGAGCACGCCGGTATCCGCGGCATTGGCCCGAACAAGATCAACCAGCTTGCGCACTACGAGTTCTTCGGTTCGGCCGAGGGCGTGCGAGCAATCATGCGCCGCCACGCTGCGCTGCTGGCGCCGAAGTTCGAGGCGGTTCTTCGCATCCTGGATAAGAACCTCACCCACCATGAGATCGCGGACTGGACCCACCCCAAGGGCGGTTACTTCATCTCCCTCAACGTGATGGACGGCACCGCGACCCGCGTGTGGGAGCTGGCCCGTGACGCCGGTATTCTCCTGACCCAGGCTGGCTCTGCCTTCCCGTACGGTGAGGACGCCAAGGACCACAACATTCGCCTGGCGCCATCCCTGCCGCCGCAGGAAGAAGTCGAGGCAGCGATGGATGGCGTGGCCACCTGTGTGCTGCTCGCCGCACTAGAGAAGCTGGGGGCATAAGGCAATCAACTCCGACGAGACGGCCTACTGGCTCGACCAGATCATCCCGGCTGACCTCGAGTTCAGAAACGTCGAGGGGCAGCGTTTGGGCTTAGCCTCGCTGGAGGGTAAGCAGTCCCTCGCGGTTACGTGTGGCTTCGCTGATGTCGATACCGGGCTGGCGCATGCCGAGCAGGGGATTGATGTGCGCTGCGAGCTGCTTACCGTTGCACGCACCGGCCAACCGGAGGTTGCCGCTGCGGTGAGCGCTGCGGCAGCGTTGCTCACGGAAGCCGCAGGCTTATTGCCCGCGCAACCGGGCCTGCTCTTGCCCAAGCTCTTTGCCGAAGACGATGAGCGCTTCGCCCACTTGAACGTGCGCCACGGCATGCTCATTGCCCCGTACCTGTGGGGCGGCCAGACCCCGCAGGTGGCGGAGGAGGGCCGCCTAACGCTGGTGTGCCAGTTGCTCATGCTGAGCGACGCCGAGTATGCCTATGCCGTCGAGGAAGGCGTGCCGGCGCTGCAACAAGCGGTGGCTGAACAAGGCATCGATCTGTTGGATTGGCAGCGCTCGGAGTGACGTGTCGGGATGAAACGCTACACTGACTAACCGTGGCTCTTTACCGGAAATATCGTCCAGCAACCTTCGCGGAAGTGGTAGGCCAAGAGCAGGTCACCACGCCTTTATCCGCTGCCCTCGACGCAGGGCGCATTAACCATGCGTACCTCTTTTCCGGCCCGCGTGGCTGCGGAAAGACGTCGTCTGCGCGCATCATGGCTCGCTCACTGAACTGTGAGCAGGGGCCAACGTCAACGCCGTGCGGGCAGTGTGACTCTTGCGTCTCGCTGGCCCCGGGTGGGCCGGGCAACCTCGACGTCACGGAGCTCGACGCCGCCTCCCACAACGGTGTGGAGGATATGCGCGAGTTGCGTGATCGCGCCTACTACGCGCCGGCGGAGTCGCGCTACCGTATCTTCATCATCGATGAGGCCCACATGATTTCCGCCTCAGGCGCGAATGCTTTGCTCAAGGTTGTCGAGGAGCCACCGGAGCACGTGATCTTTATCTTCGCCACGACGGAGCCGGAAAAGATCATCGGCACCATCCGTTCGCGTACCCACCACTACCCCTTCCGCCTGCTGACCCCGCCGGCGATGAAGGGGCTGCTGGAGCGCACCGTGGCGTCGGAGAACGTCCACGTGGATGACACCGTGTACCCCATGGTCATCCAGGCCGGCGGCGGTTCGCCGCGTGATACGTTGTCCATCCTGGACCAGCTGTTGGCGGGTGCCGGCCCCGATGGATTGACCTACGAGGTAGCCCGCCCGCTTCTGGGCGTTACGGACGTGGGGTTGTTGGATAATACGGTGGATGCCCTGGCTAGTCAGGACAAGGCGGGGCTTTTCCGGCTTGTCGACGATGTCATTGAAGCCGGCCACGAACCTCGCCGCTTTGCCATCGACCTGTTGGATCGCTTGCGGGATCTGATGATCCTGCAAGCCGTGCCTTCCGCATTGGAGGAAGGTCTGGTCTCGGCGCCGACTGATCGCGGGGAGGTCCTTACCGCCCAGGCGCAGCGTTTCTCCGGTTCGCAGCTGGCTTACTTGGCGGAAACCGTCAACGAGCGCGTGTCCTCCCTGCGGGGTGCGACGTCCCCGCGCCTACTTCTAGAAATCCTCTGTGCCCACCTGATCGTTGGCTCCGCCCCCGCGTCGGCAGCTGCCGGTCAGGTACCCAGTGCCTTGCCGCAAAGTGCGGGGGCACAGCCTTCCGCACCCGCGGGGCAGAGCTCCGCGCCTGCGCAGCGCCAGCAATCTGCGGTCGCCAGCGCTCAGGATCCGGCGGCCGCCGCCGCGGCCATCATCGCGCAGCGTCGCAGCCGTCAGGCAGCACAGCAAGAAGCTCAGCAACAGCAATCACAGCAGTCCGAAAGGACTCAAGAAGCAGCCCCGCAGGCGCAGCAGACCCCAGCCCCCGAGGCCACGCAGCCCCAGGCGCCGGAGCGCCCTGCACAGTCGGAAGCGCAGCCTGAGCCGAAGCCAGAGCAGCCTGAGCGCCAGCAACAGGAACAACCACAGCAAGCGGAACAGCCGGAACAACAAGAACGGCAAGAACAGGCTCAAGGACAGCCACAAGAACAGCATCCTGAGCCCGAGCAGCCTCAGGAGCCAGCCGTGGAGATTCGCGGGCGTTGGGCTGACCTGCGGGCGACGATTGGGCGCCGCAATAAAGTCGCTGAAATCATGCTCGCCGAAGCCCGTGTCCTCGGCGTGCGTGATGACACCCTTGTCCTTGGACACACCACCGGCGCGCTGGCAGAACGTATCAATTCGCCGGGCACCAATGAAGTCATCGTGACCGTCCTCAAGGAGGAGCTCAACCGTAACCTGAAGGTCACTTGTGTCATTGGTACCGACCCGAAGGCGCACGGTTTCACGGTGGCTGAGCCAGTTCAGCGCACCCAGTGGAACCCCAACCAACCACAACGTGAGGCCGCCGAACCCGACGAGGAGGCAGAGAGTCCGGAGACTCCGTACAACGCTACTGATTCGCACTCTTCCGAAACTGCGCCAGCTTCCGCGGCCGCAACAGGATCTGAAGAATCAGAGAAGCCCAGCGAGTCCGAGGCGAAGGAACCCAGCAACGCTAGCGATGACCCGTGGGGCACGCCGCGCCGGATCGGGCAGCAAGGTCCGTCGTCTAAAACGACGACGGAGCAGCCGCGTGAGGCCGATGAGTCGCAGCCGCCGGCAGAACCGCAGCGACCGGACGTCGCCCCACGCGGGGCGACGGTGCCCCCAAAGAGGGAGGCCCGTGGTAGCCAATGGCGATCACGCATCGCGCAAGCGAGCCAAGTAGCGGCCCAGCGCGATGAGGAATTTGCCAGGGTTCCCAAGTTTGGCAACGGCGTTCCGCTGCCACCCGAGCCAGGCCCGGAGGACGGCGAATTCGAAGCCCCACCGGAGGAGTACGGTCCGCCGGCAGGGGCGAGTGGGTCGTCGGAAAGCGCAGGCCAAGCGCCTGCCGCGCCGCAACAGCCTGCGCCTCAGCAAGCTCCCGCTCCGCAGCCGGAATATACCCGCGCGGATGAGGAGCGCGAGATGATGGAGGCCGCGCAGAATGCCGGCGAGATGGACCACCGCAATGCCACGGAAGTCGCGATGGAGCTCCTCGCACAGGAGTTGGGAGCGCGGCGGCTCTAGCGTGGCATCTGTACACTTGGCCCGTAGTGAAAATAACCGTGTGAAAGGATTATTAGCATGACTGAGAACGACCCGATGCAGCAGGCAAATGACATGAACGAGATCCTGGCGCAGGCCGCCCGCGTCCAGGCTGAGCTGGAGAAGGCTCAAAAGGAAATCCTGGCCGCCACCGTTGAGGGCAGCGCTGGCAATGGCCTGGTGAAGGTCACCATGACCGGCGGCGCTGAGCTGGAGAGCGTCACCATCGACAAGTCTGTTGTGGACCCGGAGGATATCGATACTCTCCAGGACCTCATCGTTGGCGCCTTCAAGGAGGCCCACGCTGCTGCGGGCCGCCTGGCCCAGGAGAAGATCGGCCCGCTGTCCCAGGGCATGGGCCAGTCCCAGCAGAACTACGATGGTCCGTCCTTCCAGGATGTCTTCGGCGGTAACCAGTAAACCGCGCGTTAGACTTAAAGGCCGTCGTTGCTCTCTTCGTGGAGGGCGGCGCGGCCTTTTGTTGTGTCTCCAGCCGCTAGGGCTGAGGGGATTGTTGAGTGAGGGGAGCATTGCGTGTTTGAAGGACCTCTGCAGGATCTCATCGATGAGTTCTCGCGCCTGCCGGGTATTGGCCCGAAGTCAGCGCAACGCATCGCCTTCCATGTGCTGCATCAAGACCCAGAGGAGATTGACCGCCTCCAGAAGGCGCTGGGAGCAGTGCGTGATGGGGTGACCTTCTGCCGCATCTGCTGCAATATTTCCCGCGAGGAAGTCTGCCGCATTTGCATCAATTCGCAGCGCGATGCTTCCACCATCTGCGTGGTGGAAGAGCCCAAGGACATCCAGGTTATCGAGCGCACCGGCGAATACGATGGCCGCTACCATGTGCTGGGTGGCGCGCTCGACCCGCTGGCGAACGTGGGCCCGAAGGACCTCAACATCTCGCAACTACTCCAGCGTCTCGGCGGCGTACTACCGGACCGAGAGCTGGCGGATTCCACCCCGGAGAAGCCGCTTTACGACGACTCCCCGGACATCACCGAAGTCATCCTCGCCACCGATCCCAACACCGAAGGCGAGGCCACCGCGGCCTACCTCGTGCGCCTGCTACGAGACTTCCCGGGACTGAAGATCACGCGCCTAGCTTCCGGCATGCCGCTGGGAGGCGACCTCGAGTTTGTCGATGAGCTGACGCTTTCGCGTGCGTTGAGCGGCCGCCTAACGGTTTAAACCGGCGCTTCAGAAAATAGAGAATTAACCGTTGAACTTTTTCTCCAGAGCTTCCATATCGGTAGGACTCATGGGGATTTCGGTTGTGGAAAAACAACTGCGGTAGCTGCCAAGATGATTCGCATAAACGTCCCGACCAGTGCCCGCAGCACGAATCTTGCTGTGGGGACTACTCGCATGGGCTAGTCTGTTTCCGAAATACTTGATTGCCCAGTCGAAATCCTTGAAATCTGGGTCATATTTGTAGGCTGAAATTCTTCCAAGTAGGGCACAGAACCAATCTGCGCACTGAACTGTTTGGTAAAGATGGCTTTCTACTTCGAGCGGTGGTTCAAGGAGTTTGTCTGCATCTTGGTGGGAGAACATAAACGCGGCGCTTGATGCGAAGATATCCATACGTTCTTTGGGCCCCTGCTTGTCGAGCACCATGAGATGCCGTTGGTTTTCAGCTAGCGACCAATTGACACGCCGAATAAGTTGTTTCATGGCGTGGTCATAACGTGATCGTTCGTCTTCGCCAGTATCTTCGTTGGTGCCCCGTGGCTTTTCTTGGCCGTAGAAAATGATTTGTGCGTTGAGTTTCTCAAGTGTGTTGAGTACGCGGTTTATCATGCTTCGGACTTCACGGTATTTCTTTACGTTCTGTGTCGTCAGAAGCGCGGCCCCTTTCTTTTCCCAGCGTTCTACAGGGCGACCTTTCGCGATGACCTTAGCGTCAATTTCGGCTTTGAGTCCGCGTTCTTTAATTCTGCGAAATGCTCCTGAGAGCTGCCGAATATTGTCGGCTGGGATAATGAACCCACCAATTCCAAAAACGGGGTGAGTTTTATAATTCGGATCGGTGCGGGAGACGTAGGCCCCGTTATGTCCAAATTCGTCAAAATATCCGATGTACATCTTCCCCCCTGGATACGCGAAAGCTCGTGTTGTTCACACGAGCTTCGGAAGCGGAGCACCTTGGTGCGTCCGTTGCTTACTGTACCGTGTACCGAAGATTCTGGTCAATAGGTTCAGTTAGTTACTTCTGTTGATATCTAGCGCTGCGAGCGCGGCGGCTCCGAGGCGTTAAAGCGCTCGGTGCGCAGCTGATCAATGGCGGGGATGTTCAAGGGCTCAAGTTCGCTGAGCGCGACTCCCATGGCCTTGGCCAGCAGCAGGTCCGCCAGCTGCGGGTTGCGTGCCAGGACCGGACCGTGCATGTAGGTGGCGATAACGCTGCCCTGCACCGCGCCCTCGGCGCCGCGCTGGACGGCCCTGTCGGAGAGGTCCAGGATGGCGGCGGTATCCGCATTGCCGGTTCCGCGCGTGAGCGTTCCCAGTGGTTGGGCGGCAGGCCCCAGGATGGTGGCGCCCATGTGGTTCTCAAAACCGGTGAGTGGTTCGGTGAGCTCAGCGGTGATGCCGGCCTTGGTTGGTTCGGTGGCTACCTCGCCGATGGCACGCTCGGCCATGGAGGCAGTGGTGGCGTCGATAAGCCCCACGCCATCCACCACGCGACCGGACGCACGGAAGGACTCGCCGAGCACCTGCAGGCCTGCGCAAATCGCCAGAATTGGGCGCTTCGCGGCCGCCGCACGGGTGAGGCCACCGTCAGCGATGAGGTGCTCCGCGGCGAGGATCTGCGCGGTGTCCTCGCCGCCGCCCAGGGTGTAGACGTCGAGGGACTCCGGCACTGGCTCACCCAGCTTGATGGGCACGATCTCAGCCTCGTGGCCGCGCATGCGGGCGCGCTGGCGCAGCACGAGGGCGTTGCCGTCATCGCCGTAGGTGCCCAGGATGTCGGGGAGGATGAGGCCAATCTGCAGGCTAGTCATTCGAGTGCTCCTTTGCTGCTGCGGCGGTGAGGGCCTTCTTCAGATCACGGAAGGCGGTGTAGTTGGCCAAGACCTCGATGCGGCCTTCCGGGCAGGATTGAATAGCGGTGAGGGGATCCGGAATGAGCTCGTGCGAGATATCTGCGTAGACCAAACGCACGGCCAGATCCGTGCCGCGCTCGCCGGCTGCCTTGACGGGGATGTCTTCGAAATCTTCGAAGCGCACGTCCCAGAGCCAGGACATATCAATACCGTCGGCCACGTGGCCGTTAGTGGCGATGACCAGGCCATCAGCGTCGCGGTCCACCATGGACAGCGCCTCCTGCCAGCCGGCGGGGTTCTTCGCCAGGAGCAGGCGGATGGTGCGGTTTCCTAGCGTGACGGTGGAATAGCGCCCGGCCACATCATCGACGCCTTCCGCAGCAGCGATAGCCTTGTGGCGGTCCACACCGAAGGCCTCCACGGCAGCAGCGACGGCTTGGGCGGCATTGCCGCGATTGGCTTGCCCCGGCAGCGAAAGCTGGAGCTTATCGACGCCCTCTGGGCTCACCAGCCCGTCCTCCGTCACTGCCCAGGTGGGTGTGGGGCGGCGGAACTCACGGCCGTCGGCAAGCGGCTTCACCGCGTGCCAATCTTCGCCCTCGCGCACGATGTGCCCACCGGTGCGCGGGCAAGTGACGGATTCACCCATCCAGCCGGCACCCGCGGAAACCCAGATGACGTTCTTCGCGTCATAGGCTACGGAGGTCATGAGCACGTCATCGCAGTTGGCGATGATGAGCATGTCCGGGTGTGCCTCGACTGCGCCGCGCAGGGCCCGCTCGATCTTGTTAATTTCGCCCACGCGGTCCAGCTGATCGCGGGAAAGGTTCAGCAGCACCAGCGCGGTGGGGTTGAGATTATCCGCGACGTGGGGAACGTGGAGCTCGTCGACCTCAAGTACTAGATGGCTCGCATCTTTGCCGGCCAAGAGCGCGGAGATGATTCCCGCATCCATGTTGTCGCCGCCATCGTTGGTGGCCACGGTGTGTTCGGCGCGCACTGCGGCGGCCAGCATGCGCGTGGTCGTGGACTTGCCGTTGGTTCCGGTGACCAGGATGGCTGGGCGCTGCTTGGCTAGGTTCTGCATGATGGTGGGGTCGATGGCGTTGGCGATGAGCCCGCCAATCATGCCGCCGGCGCCGCGGCCCGTGGCGCGCGAGGCAGTGGTAGCCAGCGTCGCAGCGGTGGTGGCAACCGCAGTGCGCGCGGAGGAGAACGCGCTTCGGAAGTTAAAATTCATGTTCCCCAGGGTAGTCGGGGGACGCTAGCTATCGGTGTTGCGGGAGCGGTTGTGTCCCGAGTTTTGTTGGCCCTGTTGGTTGCCATTACCGCGGCGGCCGCGTCCACCGCGTCGGCGACGCCGACGCCCGTGGTTTCCGCCTTTGTTTCGGTTGTTGTTGCCAGAGCCCTGCGAACCTTGGTTGGTAGGCGAGCCCGAGTGAGCAGGTTTGTCGCCTGCGGAACCCTCGGTTGAAGGGTTCTGGTTCTTCTTATCGTTGTGCCCTTGTTTAGCGGGCTGATGATTACCGGAAGATTTACGGCGGGAGCGACGGCGATTCTTGTTCGTGGAGCGGTTGCGGTTGGACTGCCCACCGGAGCGTCCCTCGCCCTGGCGCTTCCCTGAGTTGCCCGCCCCACCAGATGCGGACTGCTCTTCTGGCTCCGTGGGTTCCTCGATGCGCTCGAGGGCGGCGAGGAAAGCGGTGTCGGACATCAGGGGAATGTTCTTGCGGTGGGCATGCATGGGCTTGCCCACGAGGTCCGTGGTGATATTGCAGACCACCAGGGAAGTCTCCCGGGTGAGTTTTTCCGAGTAGTTGAGCTCTTCCCGGGCGAGTGCGGCAATGATGGTGTCGGGATCCTCGGTGATCTCCGGGGCCACGACGATCTCCATGCCGCGGATGAGCTCCTTGCCGGGCACATACGGACCGGGGTTGTGGTGCTGGCGAGGAGCCTCGGCGGCGTCGACGCGGACGTGGGAGCGCTGCAGCCCAAAACGATCCGCTCGCAGGTCATCCGGTGTGGCGCTGCTGAGTGGGCCGGCGCTTTGCGCGCGGTAGAGATCCACGAGCAGGCGGGTTGCTTCGCGGGAGGTATCTTTTTCTGTTCTCTGTGCACGTTCGACGCTGGCCGTGGGGTCGGACGCAGAAAGGCCGGTGTCACGCGCGACGGCCGCCAAGCGGATGTCGGTGCCCCACACGCTTTGGCGGCGGGCGGTGGCGAGAGTATCCATGATGGCGATTGGGGTGGGGACGTGTCCCACCTTGAAGCGGCGGCGTCGGCCCTTGCCCCGGTTGCGATTGCGCGCGCGGTTCTGGCGGGCAGCGGCGGTCATCGCACGGCGCGCTTCGGAGACGATGAATCCCCAGGTATAAGGGGTGTCGTGGACGATGAGGGTGCGGCCATCAATGAGCCGGTCCAGGGGCTTGAGCAGCATGGAGAAAGACTGCCCAGCCTGGATTTCTTCGACGCTTAACCCGTGGAGGTGCCGCGGTCCGGGGTCTGCGCCTGGGTTGATGACGGCGTGGAATTCCTGGCCGATCTCCCCAGCGGCGTTGAGGGTCAACGCATCCACGGTGAGCAGGCGGCCGGTCGAAGGGTGGATTCCGGTGGTTTGGATGGTCAGCGCCACGTAGGGAAAGGCGGCGAGAGCTTCCTCGCGGGCAGAGGCCCTGTGCTCCCTATCGGTCTGCTTTTTATCTGCCTGGTGGGGGCGCGGGCCCGGCTTAGGGGCGCCGGTGTGTGGTGACGCCGCGGCCGGCGTCTCTGCAGCGCTGGGCTGCGCTGCAGGCTCGGTGGGGCCGGGTGTCGTAGTCATTGTTCACAGTTTAGTACCCAACTGCGAGGAAGCTGGAAAGGGCACACGTGAAGGGGGTTGTCTCCACTGAATCGCGGTGAAGGTAAGCGCGCTGCGGGCTAGCCAAAGTCGATGATGATGACCCAGCCGCCACGGTCGGATTGCTCGGGAGTGGGGTCAGGCTCGCGGCTGGGCTCGGGCTCTTTAGTCGGCTCGGGCTTTCTGGTGGGCTGAGGCTGAGTGGTGGGCTTGGGCTTGCTAGTTGGCTTGGGCTTGGGCTTGGTGGTGGCCGGCGGCGTGCTCGGGCCAGTTGGTTCGTCGTGAGGCGTGGTTCGTTCCTCGCCCACCGGAGTGGTGGTGGGAGCAGCCTTTGACGTGGAGGGCGTGGGTTCAGCCGGTGTCTTCGGTGTAGTCGTCACCACAGTCGGCGACGGGGTCGCCTGAGTTTGTGGGGTGGGGCGGGGCACGTGGATCGGCGGCGTCGTGCGCGGCCGCGGAGTAGTGCTCAGCGGGTGCGTGGTGGTTGGCGGCTCTGCGGAGCGACTGACCTCATGCGAAGTGGTTGATTCTGTGCTGTTTTCGGTGCTCCTAGGGCTGGAACTGGGATCGGTGGTCCGAGGTGTTGTTGTCGGTGCTGTATGCGGCAGGTGATCCGCGTGCGGTGACGTAGAAGCCTCCTCGGCAGCGGGCAGTGGTGTACGTTCCGTGGGCTCAGTGGGCTCAGCGGGCTCCGTGGGTTCTGCTGGTTCTGTAGGCTCTATGGACTCGGAAAAATCAGTCGAGCTAAGCGCTTGCGCAGCGTCTGTATCAGTCCGCTCCTCGGGGAGGTGGGCGTCTGCAGTCACAGTGTCCGCAGTGTCCGCGACGTCGGAGGTTTTGTCCTCAGCGGCGTCAGCATCGGCAGAGTGTGAAGTGGACACAACGAGGGTGTTTTCCTCAAAGGCCGATTCGGCGAGGTGATCGTGGGAAGAACCTGAAGAATTCCCGGAAGATACGAAGTTCGCAGCCCCGCCGACCACGACGGCAACGCCGGCGGCACAAGCTAACTTGAGCCCAGTGCTAGCCGCAGCGATCTTTGTTCCGGTCACGGCAACCGCCCCGGCAGAGTTGAGGGACAGGGCTTGTGCACTCTGCGTGGCAGCAGTACCGGCGGTCTTCGCTGCGCCGGTCGCCTCAAATCCGCCGGCTGGCAGGTTGGCTGCGTGTGCCTTGCCAGTGTTGGCGACCTGCACGGCCGCTGCGCCCGCGGCGGCAGCGATGATACCGGCGGTCCCCACGGCGAAGTGGCTTTCCGGTGTGCCTTCCTCGGAATAGACGGTGAGGGTTGGTTGTCCATCCGATATGAAATATGCACGGGCAACTGCGATGAGTCCCTCGTGATTGAATCCCGCGATGGTGTCGCTCAACCATGGAGCCCGCTCCCGCGGAATAGTGGCGACGAGTTCGTCATCAAGGTGAACCTCGATGGAGCGACGGAAAAAGTGTCGGTTGTTGGTCAAACGCACAAGGAGGTGCGCAGGGTGCGTCGGCAGGGAACTGGACGGGACTGCAAACTCGGTGATGTGCAAGGCGTGCTGGCCACTGAGCATGCCCCACCGCTGAGCCGGGGGAATATTGAGCGGCACGCACAGGCCAGGCTCTGGGAGGAGGACCTCGAAAGCAGGAATGGTTTCTTCCGCCGCATCCTCGCGGAGTGTGATCTCTGCGGTGGCTTGTGGGTTCAGCCCCGCACCGATGATCCAGTCCAGCTCCGTGTAATCAGCGGCTTGGGAGGCGGGGATCACGCCCACGATGTCTTCGTCGTGTTGGACGCGGAATCCAGTACTTGAGTGTCCACTCAAAGTGACGGGGAGATGACTGCTTTCAGCTAGCGATAGCAGCTGCAGGAATATCTCCGGGTTTACGGTGTCAACCGTCAGGCGACGCGGTGTGCCAAACCCGTGGTGAGGAACCACATAGTTAGTGACCGTCATATTGCTCGCCTTCGCTGAGTGGACCACGTCGGATACATGCGGCTGGGCGGGTCTGCCGTGAGCATTGGGAATGCCGGAGCCCGGACTGAAGCGCTGACTAGCCGTACGAAATGTTTGAAAAATCTTTATTGCAGTGCAGTTATGCTGCTTTACTATATCGTTCTGAGTTTTGGCCTACAAGAAAGCGCATTCAGCAGGATATTGTGACCAGGAATTTGCGCACATAGCTTGAAGCTCGGGTGCTGGGAGGGAGGAACTTGCTCCTCCCTCCCTAGCTGCACTGTTGTTTAGCCTGGCTTTGCCTGGCTTAGTCTGCGCGGTTGACTGCGGACGTAATCGCGTTGATGGACGCGCGCGTGGTGGATCCAGCGATGCCTGCGCCCCATACCTGGGCACCGTTAACCTCGGCGGCGATGTAGCAGGCCGCCTCCGCATCGTCACCGGAGGTGCGGGATTGCTGGGAGTAGTCAATGACTTCGAAATCAATTCCGACGTCCTCCAGGGCATTAGCGTATGCGGCGATGGGGCCGTTGCCGATGCCGGAGACAACGCGCTTCTCACCGTTGAAGACGATGGTCGCGGTAACCCTGGCGTCCTCGCCCTCTGTGGTGGAGTTGTCCACCTGGAAGGAGACCAGCTCCAGCGGGGAGGTGCGCTCCAGGAATTCGTTGGCGAAGATGTCCCACATGTTCTTGGAGTTGACCTCGCCACCTTCGGCGTCTGTCACCGCTTGGACTACGGAGGAGAACTCTGCCTGCATGGCGCGCGGCATATTAATGCCGTGGTCGGTCTTCATGATGTAGGCTACGCCGCCCTTGCCGGACTGCGAGTTGACGCGGATGACTGCCTGGTAATCGCGGCCGACATCCTTCGGGTCGATGGGCAGGTAAGGAACCTCCCAGGTGGTTTCCTGCAGTTCCTCCCACGACACCTCGGTGTTGTTGGCGCCGGGGCGCACTTCCTGGGCCAGGGCATCCAGGCCCTTGTTGATGGCATCCTGGTGGGAGCCGGAGAAGGCCGTGAATACCAGTTCGCCGCCGTAGGGGTGGCGCTCCGGTACACGCAGCTGGTTGCAGTACTCGACCGTCTCGCGGATCTTGGGCAGATCGGAGAAATCGATCTGCGGGTCCACGCCCTGGGTGAGCATATTCAGACCCAGCGTGACGATGTCTACGTTGCCGGTACGCTCACCGTTGCCAAACAGGCAGCCTTCAATGCGATCTGCGCCGGCCATGTAGCCCAGCTCGGCGGCGGCGATGCCTTCGCCGCGATCGTTATGGGGGTGCAGTGACAGGATGATGGAGTCACGCTTGGCAAAGTTGCGGTGCATCCACTCGATCTGGTCGGCGTACACGTTCGGGCTAATCATCTCCACCGTGGACGGCAGGTTGATGATCATGGGGTTGTCCGGGGTGGCCTCCATGATGTCGACGACGGCATCGCAGACCTCGACGGCGAAGTCCAGTTCGGTTCCCGTGAAGGATTCCGGAGAGTACTCCCAGCGCCAATTGGTGTCCGGGTAATCCTTGGCAATGCCCTTGATGAGCTCCGCGGCATCCGTGGCCAGCTTCTTGATGGCCGGGCGGTCCTTGCGGAATACCACGCGGCGCTGCAGCTTCGAGGTGGAGTTGTAGAAGTGCACGATGACGTTCTTCGCGCCCTGGCACGCCTCGAAGGTGCGGCGGATCAGGTGCTCGCGGGCCTGGACCAAGACCTGGATGGTGACGTCTTCAGGGATCTTATTGCCCTCAATAATCTCGCGGACAAAGTCGAAGTCCGTTTGGGAGGCGGAGGGGAAGCCCACTTCGATCTCCTTGTAACCCATGGCTACCAGCAGGTCGAACATGCGGTGCTTGCGCTGCGGGGACATCGGATCAATCAGGGCCTGGTTACCATCGCGCAGATCCACCGCGCACCACTGCGGGGCCACAGTAATCTTCTTATCCGGCCACGTGCGGTCCGGCAGCGTGACGGGCTCGACCTCCTGGGCGAAGCTCTGGTAGCGGTGGACTGGCATTGAGGAGCCGCGCTGCTTATTCCAGGCGGGCTGGTTCTCGTTGCGCGGGCCGGCCGGAGTAGTGATTTCGCGGGGAGCGGAGATGAAAGAATCGTTGGGGGACATGGTGTTTGTTCTCTTCCTTGTGTGAGGCTTGAGGCGTTTGTTTCGCTGTGTTGCCGTGATGAGCAACGGTGTAGTGAATTGTGGGGGACGGCCAGCTGTGGTGTGTGTTGGCATCACCATGCTCCGCGACGGGGCGCTGGCCGTAGAGTTGCAAACCTAAATCCCGCCGCGGCTACTAAGGAGAAGAGTGTGCCGCAAAGTCATGTGAGCCACAATACAACGCTTCCCACTCTGCGGCAACTGGTTTCACATACTGGGATGGGGTCGTGGGTGGCTAGGATGTGTGACGTGCCTGAAGAAAACACCATGACGACTGCTCCGGAACCTGGGAAGAAGGCCGCGCCGGACAAGGGACCGGATGCCGCCCCGACCCCGGAAGGCGCGCCAGGGGTACTTTCGCTCCTGCCCATGGCCGTACTGGTCGCGGTAGTGGGAACTGCAGTGCGTATTGCTGTGTTGAACGGCATCGCAGCCGTTAACGAACAGGAGCTGTGGGATCAGCTCACGGCCTGGGACTCTAAGTACTACCTGGAGATCGCGCGCGTAGGTTATTTCGATGCGGACATCCATACGGATGGGCCGGTCTATGAGAAGACCATGGCTTTCTTCCCGGGTTTTCCCATGCTCTTGCGGGTTCTGGGGTGGACCGGGATCAGTCTTGAGGTCGCTGCCCTCATTGTGAATACTCTTTTTACCGCGGTTATGGCTGCTGGAGTCATGGTCCTAGCGCAGCGCTTGGGGGCGGGGCGCCGTGGGCAATGCGCCGCGGCCATCGTGGTCAGCAGTGCTCCGATGTCCATTGTGTTTTCTATGCCCTATACGGAAGCCCTCTTCGGGGCCCTTGTGGTGTGGGGACTCGTGGCGCTGGATGAACGCGATTGGTGGAGCGCCGCAGCTTTCGGTATCGCCTTGTCCTTTGTTCGGCTGACCTCCGTGGACTTCCTTGTAGTTTTTGGCTTGTGGGTGCTCCTTTACGGGCGGCGTTCCTGGCAGGCGTGGCTCAGCCTGATCGTGGCGTCGCTCCCGCTGCCGGGTTACTTGTTGTGGACGCAGCGCTACCTGGCGGAGGCTGGCGGCTACTTCGGCATCCAAACCGAACACTGGAACTCCACCTTCGACGGGGGCGTTGCCACCGTGCGGTTCGTGTGGGAAACCTTGACGGAAAACAATGATGTGGGCTATCTGCTCACCGTGCTGGTGATCCTCGGTGCCCCCGTGTTGCTCATCGCGGCCTGGGGGAAGGTTAACCCGGTCGCTTGGTGGTTTAGCGCCGCGTTATGTGCGAATGTGCTGCTTTCCGACGGCATCATGCACTCGCGCCCGCGTCTCCTCTTGCCCGCGATCATTCTGGTGCTGCCGTGGGTTGTGCGCGCCGCCACGGCGTGGCGCCCACGCATGCTGTGGGCTGCCTGCGGTGCATGGGTCCTGTGGTCGGCGTGGTTCTCCGCTTACATGCTGGTGGTCTTTGAGTGGGCGATCTAGCGTGGGCTTTGTTCCGCGCGCCGAGTGCTTCCCGGGTTGACCGGAATGCGTGACAGGACGATCGTGGCGGCGATCATGATGATGAGTGAAGCCCCCATCACGCACCAGCCTGCGATGCTCTCGACCTGGAATTTCTCACCCAAAACCCAGTAACCCAGGCCGAAAGCCACGATGGGTTCCATGATGGTCATCGCGGGAAGGGAGTGCGCAAGAGCACCGGCGTGGAAGGAATACTGCTGGATCACGGTTCCGGCAGCCGCCAGCCCGATGAGCACGTACAGCTCCCAGCTGGCTAGCAATGCTGCGATGCCTTGGTGGGAGAGGACGTCAACCACCGCTTTCGCTACGAGCGCCACGTAGCCGTAGAGGATGCCGCAGGCGGCGCCGAGTGCCAGCGCGGATTCCTCCGGCCGGTTATAGGCCGCCACAAAGAGTGCGGTGAGTGTCAGCGCGCCGAGGGCGAAGGCGGGCCACCATTGGGACCAGGTGGGCGTCGTCAAGCCTGCGGTGGGGCGTCCGTAGACCACCATGATGCCCACTGCGATGGTCAGTGCCAAGCACCAGAAGACCTCCCGCGCCGGCATCGGCCGCCGGGAATACCACGCGGCGAGCGGCAGCGTGAACATCAGGGACAGGACGAGGATGGGCTGCACGATGAGCAGTGTGCCGAAGTGGAGTGCGATGAGCTGCAAGGCATAGGCAACGACGGCGGCTCCGGTGCCAATCCACCACAGGGGCGTGCGAATTGCGGTGCGCATGACGTTCCTAGAGCTGGCGTCCAACACGATGCGGTGGCGTATGACTGTGCCCCAGGCCACGACTAGTGCCGAGGCCAGTGCGAAAGCAACGGCAACCAGGTTTGAAAGCATCGTTTCCACCTTACCTGGAATTAATATCCAGCACGTGTTTCGATGGTAGCCAAAGGGCGGTAGTCTAAAGGAGTTGACTGCCGGTCTATAGGTATTGGGCGGTGAACAGGTAATGGCCCTCACAAACAGGAAAGGTGGGACCGTCAGTGGCCCTAGTCGTACAGAAATACGGGGGATCCTCCCTCGAAAGCGCAGAGCGCATTCGCGCGGTGGCGGAGCGCATTGTGGCGACGAAGAAGCAGGGCAACGACGTCGTTGTTGTGTGCTCCGCCATGGGAGATACCACCGATAACCTGCTTGATCTCGCAGCGCAGGTCAACCCCGTCCCGCCCCAGCGTGAGATGGATATGCTGCTGACCGCGGGCGAGCGCATCTCCAACGCGCTCGTCGCCATGGCAGTGGAGTCCCTCGGTGCGCAGGCTCAGTCTTTTACCGGCTCCCAGGCTGGAGTGCTCACCACTGAGCGTCACGGTAACGCCCGCATTGTCGACGTCACCCCGGGTCGCCTTACCGAGGCGCTGGATGCAGGCAAAATCTGCATCGTCGCGGGTTTCCAGGGCGTCAACAAGGAATCGCGCGATGTCACCACCCTCGGCCGTGGCGGCTCGGACACCACCGCGGTGGCGCTGGCGGCAGCACTCAAGGCCGATGTGTGTGAGATTTACTCCGATGTCGATGGCGTCTACACCGCCGACCCCCGCATCGTCCATAACGCCAAGAAACTCGACCAGCTGTCCTTCGAGGAGATGCTGGAGATGGCAGCTGTGGGCTCCAAGATTCTGGTCCTGCGCAGCGTCGAGTACGCCCGCGCGTTCAACGTTCCCCTTCGAGTCCGCTCATCTTATTCAAACGACCCCGGCACGCTGATTGCCGGTTCAATGGAGGATATCCCCGTGGAAGAAGCAGTACTTACTGGTATCGCAACCGACCGTTCCGAGGCTAAGGTCACCGTCCTGGGCATACCGGATCGCCCAGGTGAGGCGGCCAAGGTGTTCCGCGCCATCGCGGACGCCGAGATCAACATCGACATGGTCCTGCAAAACGTCTCCTCGCTGGACTCCGGTACCACCGACATCACCTTCACCTGCCCGCGCTCGGACGGCCCAAAGGCCATGGAGATCCTGGCCAAGCTCAAGGAAGAGGGGCACTGGACCAACGTGCTGTACGACGACCAGGTGGGCAAGGTCTCCCTGGTCGGTGCCGGCATGAAGTCCCACCCGGGCGTTACCGCAGATTTCACGGAGGCATTACGCGACGCTGGGGTCAACATGGAGCTCATCTCCACCTCCGAGATCCGCATTTCCGTGCTGACCCGCGAGGCCGACCTGGACAAGGCGGCGATTGCTTTGCACGAGAAGTTCCAGCTGGGTGGCGAGGAAGAGGCCACCGTTTATGCTGGTACCGGACGCTAAAGTTTAAGGAGTTAAGGTCATGACCACTGTTGCAGTAGTAGGCGCCACCGGCCAGGTCGGCCGCGTGATGCGCACCCTCTTGGAGGAACGCAACTTCCCGGCCGAGACGGTCCGTTTCTTCGCCTCCGCGCGCTCGGCGGGCCAGGAGCTCACCTTCCGCGAGGAGAAGATCGTCGTGGAAGATCTGGCAGAGCAAACCGTCGACAGCCTCGCTGGGATCGACGTCGCCGTGTTTTCCGCCGGCGGTTCCACCTCCAAGCAGTATGCGCCGCTCTTCGCCGAGGCCGGTGCCATCGTGGTGGATAACTCCTCCGCATGGCGCAAGGACCCGGATGTGCCGCTCATCGTTTCGGAGGTAAACCCGCAGGAAAAGGGCAATACCCCGAAGGGCATTATCGCGAACCCGAACTGCACGACCATGGCGATCATGCCGGTCACGAAGGCGCTTCACGACGCCGCCGGTCTCACCACCATGCGCGTCGCCTCCTACCAGGCCGTTTCCGGTTCCGGCCTGGCAGGCGTGGAAACCCTGGTTAAGCAGGTGGCGTCCATCGGTGACCGCAGCGTGGAGCTCGTCCACGATGGCTCGGCGCTCGAGGTCTCCGAGGAGGATCTGGGCCCCTACGTCGCCCCGATTGCGTATAACGCGCTGCCGCTGGCCGGCAACCTCGTCGAGGATGGCACGGAAGAAACCGACGAGGAGCAGAAGCTGCGCAACGAGTCCCGCAAGATCCTGGGCATCCCGGAGCTGAAGGTCTCCGGTACGTGCGTGCGCATCCCGGTATTCACCGGCCACACCATGGTGGTGCACGCGGAGTTCGAGAAGCCGATTACCCCGGAGCAGGCCCGCGAGGTGCTGTCCTCCGCACCGGGCGTCAAGGTCGTCGATGTGCCGACCCCGCTGGCGGCAGCAGGCATCGACCTCTCCCTGGTCGGACGCATCCGCCAAGACCAGACGGTCGAGGACAACAAGGGTCTTATCTTTGTTGTTTCCGGCGATAACCTGCGCAAGGGCGCCGCGCTCAACACCATCCAGATTGCGGAGCTCTTGGTCTAAAGCAAAGCCGCAGTGAGTTCTACAATCTGCATAGACACGAAAAAACCGCCCCAGATATCACTCTGGTGGCGGATTTTTCTTGCATTCAGTGTTGGGCCCGTACCCGGCGCCCCCGCTGAATGCGGGAAACGCTAGTCCTTCGGGACCTCGGGCTTGGTGTGCTCCACAAAGGTCACGGAGGGATCCGGATCCTCGCGGTCGTACTCAATCTCATCGTCGGCCTCGAGTTCTTCATGGATCTCATCGGCGACGGTGGAGACGAACTCTTCAGTTTCCATATTGGAGGCCGCTGCCAGTTTGCGCAGCTCGCGCTCGTTCTTCTTGGTGAAGTGCTCGCGCGGGTCTAGGCGGCGCTTGACCAAGGTGCGGGCGCGCACGCGGCGGTCAGACTCGGAGGTGATCTTGTCACGCTGGGTAATCCAGCTGATGACCATGACAGCAATCATGAGCAGGCCGATCCAGCCCAGAATCGGGTAGACGCTGGAGACCAACTGCTTGAAGCCGATGAAAGAGAGGATGAAGCCGACGACACAGGCGCCTGCGTAGACGGGGTAGAAGAGCTTTGGCTTCTTGCGGGTCAGGCGCTTGCCCATGGCGTAGAACATGCCGATGGCGGTGTTGAAGACCATTCCGTAGATGATGAAGGTCATGAAGTAACCCAGGACCGGGTTCACGTGGTTGATCAGCGTCAGCACCGGCAGGTCCTGCTTGTAGACTTCCGGCGCCACCATGTAGAGGGAAACCACGAGGAGAGCGAGCAGAAGCAGGTAGAAGAAGCCACCGATGAGGCCGCCGATGCCTACAGCGCGGTTATCTAGGATGTTGCCGCCGATGACGATAGACATTGAGACAGCACACATCACGTTAAGACCGGTGTAGTTCAGCCCGGCCAGCCACCAGTTGCTGAGTGGACTTTCGACGTTGTTGACAGCAAACTCATTGGCGCTGGACCAATCCACGTCGGTCACGATGATGGTGTAGCCGGTGGCCAGAACCACGAAGATGATGATGAAGGGCGTAATCGCGCCGATGACAGAGCTGACCTTGTCCACGTCAAGGAGGCCCACCAGCAGGACGAGAACGAGCATAACGGCGCCGCCCACCCACACGGGAACACTGTCAAACTGCTGGTTGATGGTGGATCCACCACCGGCGAACATGACGAAGCCGATGGAGAATAGCGTGGCTAGGGTTCCCCAGTCCAAAATTCGGGAGACGATAGGTCCACTGATGCTGTCATACACTGCCGTGTGCTCGTCGGCTTGGAAATAGGAGCCAAGCTGCAAAATTGATACGCCCGTAACAATCATGAGAGCGGCGGCGAGAAGCACGCCCCACAGTCCCATGTTTCCGAAAGCCACGAAGTACTGGAGTGCTTCCTGGCCGGAGGCGAAGCCGGCGCCGACGACGACACCAATGAAGGCCATGGAAATGGCCACTGCACGTTTCCACATAAAGTAAAGAGGTCTCTCAATCTCACACGCGCCGGGGGAATGCCATCACAACCCAAGGTGTGGTGCGGGCAACTGGGAAAGCCTCGCGGGCCCGGTTCGACTATCGATTTATCACGTGTGCCTCGGAAAAGATTATGCGTGGGCGATAGGTATTTTCCAACTGAAACTGCGGTTTCTTCAGTAGTAAGCAGTGGTGGGGGTGCGAGAATGCGCCGTTTGGTGCATGTAGGTGCAGGTTCCGAGTCTGTTCCAGGCCTTTTGTAACGGCTCGATAACGATTAGCCGCGTTGGTCGATTAAGTCCTTCCGGGCGCGGGCCACGCGGGAGCGGATCGTGCCAACGCGAACCCCGGCGATCTTCGCGGCCTCCTCGTAGGTATAGCCCAGCACTTGGGTCAGGATGAGGGCTTCGCGGCGGTCTTCTGGGAGGGCGTCGATAAGCGCACGGGCGTCGATCCACTCGCTCCACGTGCCGGCGTTTTCGGGAGTCGCGGCAAGGGCGGCGGCATCCTCGTACTCGGTGGCGGACTTGCGCGGGCGCGCCATGTCATGGCGGATGTTATCTACCCACACGCGGCGCGCAAGCGAAAGCAGCCATGTGCGTGCTGAGGAGCGTGCGGCGAAGCGGGGGAGTGCGCCGATGACGCGCAGATAGGTCTCTTGGGTGAGATCGTCCGCAATGTCCGGGCCGCCGAGGTGGGCGAGCAGGCGCCAAACATCATCTTGGGTGGACTTAATGAACTCCGTGAGCGCTGCGCGATCGCCACGGCCCGCTTTGAGGGCGAGGTCGGTGACGCGCGCATCGTCGCGCTCGGAGTGTCGTTTCACCTCCCATAACTTACCAGTCGGGGGAGGTGGGATTTGGGCACCTCGGTGTTAAGGCTATGACCTCTGGCAACCTTAAAAACTGTTGCGCAGGTCATTTTTTATGGGTAGTCTATGAAAGGTCCGTGATTGATAATGTAAAGCAAATTATCAACCGATCTAGGAGGCATTAACCCCATGACTAACGCTTCGAATGAGTCCGCGGCAGACAAGGTTCTAGACAAGGGGCAGCGCGCCCCGGGCGGCCCGAACACTACTCGCCCCTCCGGTCAGCCGGTTGCTACTGAAAACACCAGCATCACCGTTGGCCAGAACGGCCCGGTAGTGCTCAATGACATCCACCTGATTGAGAAGCTGGCGCACTTCAACCGTGAGCGCGTGCCGGAGCGCACCCCGCACGCTAAGGGTCACGGCGCTTTTGGTGAGCTGCACGTTACCGAGGATGTCTCCGCCTACACCAAGGCAAAGCTCTTCCAGAAGGGCACCGTGACCCCAATGATGGGTCGCTTCTCTACCGTTGCCGGCGAGCAGGGCTCCCCGGATACCTGGCGTGACGTCCACGGCTTCGCGCTGCGCTTCTACACTGAGGACGGCAACTACGACATCGTGGGTAATAACACCCCGGTCTTCTTTATCCGTGATGGCATTAAGTTCCCGGACTTTATCCACTCCCAGAAGCGTCTGGGTGCCAACGGCCTGCGCGATGCTGACATGCAGTGGGATTTCTGGACCCGCAACCCGGAGACCACCCATCAGGTGACCTACCTTATGGGTGACCGCGGTACCCCGAAGACCACCCGCCACCAGAATGGCTACGGCTCCCACACCTTCCAGTGGGTCAACGAGTCCGGCGATGCCTTCTGGGTGAAGTACCACTTCAAGACCCGCCAGGGCGTGGAGAACTTCACCGACGCTGAGGCTACGGAGATGGCCGGAAAGAACGCGGACTACCATCGCGAGGACCTCTACAACGCCATCGAGGAAGGCAACTTCCCGGTCTGGGACGTTAAGGTTCAGATCATGCCGGTGGCAGAGGCCGAGGAGTACCGCTTCAACCCCTTCGACCTCACCAAAACTTGGTCCAAGAAGGATTACCCGCTGGTGGACGTCGGATACTTCGTGCTCAACCGCAACCCGCGCAACTTCTTCGCGCAGATTGAGCAGGTGGCCCTGGATCCCTCTAATATCGTCCCGGGCATTGGCCTGTCCCCGGACAAGATGCTGCAGGCACGCGTCTTTGCGTACTCCGACCAGCAGCGCTACCGCATTGGGCCGAACTACAAGCAGCTGCCGGTGAACCAGCCGCTCAACCAGGTCAACACCTACGAGCACGAGGGCCCGATGCAGTACCTGTTCAACGCCCCGGAGGATCCGGTCTACTCCCCGAACCGCCACGCCAAGGGCGGCGGCTACCTGGATGGCGATGAGAACCTGCGCTTCAAGGAGCAGGAGACCACCACCGCCCCGGACCTCTACGTAAACCCGGACCCGGCCGGTATTGACCTGGTCCGCGCACCGTATATCCACCACGCTGAAGACAATGACACCGTGCAGGCCACCGATCTGTACGAGAATGTCTACGACGATGGCGCCAAGGAGCGCCTGGCGGACAACATCACCAACGCTATGGCCGGTGTGTCCCCGGAGACCGAGGAGCGCGTCTACGCCTACTGGGATGCAGTCTCCCCGCAGCTGGGCAAGCGCGTGCGCGAGCTCTTCGCGGAGAAGAAGTAATCCTTTAGCGCGAGTGTGCTAACACGGGCCCCGCTAGTGACCGAAGAACACGGTACTGGCGGGGCTTTTCCGCGCGCCTGACCGCTTTTGCCCAGCGTGGGCGATAGTTTCTTTTACATGACCTCACGCCTTGCCACTCCTGCTGACGCTAACCGGAAGGTTGGCACCCGCGCACTCCTTCTCGCCCTCGTGCTCATCGTGCCGCTTGTTATTGGCGCGGTTGTTGCCACCGTGTCCGAGTGGCAGCCAGCCGAAGCCTGGTCCCAGGAGCAGGCGGGTGCGCCCAGCGATGGCACCATCGATCCCGCTGAGCTTTACGACGTCGCCCGTGCCCTCAGCGAAGCCAATGCCCAGGCGGGATTCCTGGCGAGCGGCGCGCAGCAGCTTGCCGACGGCACCGGTGAGCTGAAGGATGGCGCCGGTGAACTGGGCGGCGGAGTGGACAAACTGGCCGGCGGCTCGCAGGAGCTATACGACGGCCTCGTACAGCTGCAATCCGGCACCGCCCAGCTGGGCAACGGTGCTACGGAGCTGGCCGACGGCGTCGGCGGCGCCGTCGACCAAGTCGTGGGCCTGGGCGTGGTCCGCGGACAGATCCTGCAGGCCATCGATGGCACCCTCAAGGACTTGGAAGGAAACAACTCGGCGGAGGCGAAGAATATCCGCTCGCAGCTCGGTGATCTGCGCAGCCAAGTGGAGAACTTCCAGTTTGACCAGTCCATTCAGGATCAACTGACGCAGCTGAAGGATGGCTCGCGCGAGCTCTCCAACCAGCTGGCCGTGAGCGGCTACGCCTACCACGATGGCGTCTACCAAGCTACGGAGGGCGCAAAGCAGCTCAATGCCGGTATTGGCGAGCTCAACTCCAAGGTCGATGAGGCCTTGCAAGGTGTGGACAAGCTCGTTGCCGGCGCAGAGAAGGTAGACGGCATGGCTCAGCAGAACCGGTCCAAGGTGCAGGGCGCGCAGCGTGCCTTGCCCACCGTAGCTGGACCAGCTGAGGGCGATAACGCGCCTGCCCAGCTGCTCAGCCCCATCGTGGCCATGCTCCTCGCGGCTATCGCCGTCTTGGGCGGCGGGGTTATCGGAGCGCTGCTGACGCGAGTGGAGCGCCGTATCCTGGCATTGCTGGGCGGTGCGGTGCTGATCGGCGTCGTGGTAGGGCTGCTCGTAGCACTCCTGGCGACTGGCGGAACCGCCGCGGCCGTGGCGTGGGCGGGGCTCGCGGCGGCGGGGGCCGGGGTGGCGTCGGCAAGCATTGTGTACGCACTCGTGCGCGGACTGGGACTCGCTGGTTGGGGCTTAGGCAGCGTGCTTGGCGTAGCCCAGGTGGGCGTCGTGGGATGGGCGTGGAAAGCGGCCTCGACGGGAACCGATCTCAACGCCGCGATGAGTGCGCTTGTGCACCTCTTTCCCATGCAGTGGGCAACCTCCGCCATCACCGTGGCAGGCAATGGGGGACAGTCCCCACAGCTGTGGACCGCGCTGGCTATTTTGGGGGTAATTTCCATCGCGGCATTCGGCCTCGTGGGGGCACCCGCTAGGCACTCAGAAAACGGAAAAGCCTAGCTCAAAGGCCTGCATGTGAAGCATCGACTGAGCGGGGAGAAGCGTTACAGAGTTTTTGAAGATTTATCTACCGTTGCGAGGGGAAATAGTGCTAAAGTGAGAATCGCTCACAAAGCCTACTTAGGGGGTAGGCAAACGGTTTCTCCAATCCGTTGTGAGTGATAGGGAATAGGGGCGACGCGGCTGCTGTAGGGGCACCGCGTCGTTTCCAATTTTCGGGGGTAAAATTGGCGGCACCCAACGCCGAAGAATTGGAGAATCACCGTGACCGACTCTCGCGATATCAAACCTTTTGCCGCCAGCCGTGGTCCCAAAATAACGTCAGTCGGCGCTATCGTCGGTGCAGTAGTGGCGGGTGGTCTGCTGCTCGGAGGCATTGGTGCGGGCGCGAGCTTGGCGGTGTTTGATGAGCCGGAGCGTTCCGATTTTCTCATGCAGCCCGCGCAGCGTGAGGTGCAGGTTGACATCATGGACCCCGACGATGTGTTGACCCCGGAGGAGGAAGAGCGCATGCTTGGCGATGTCTCCCGGATCGCCGCCCCCGATGTAGTGCAGGAGCTGCACTACATGGTCTTTGCCAAGAACAAAGAAAACGTCAACGACTCCGTGGAGGAGTACCTGCGCGATCATCACCCGGAGCTCATCGGCAAGGATAAGTTTGCTGATGGTCAGGTCTTCGTCGGTGTGGGCCTCGATCCGCGCCAAGCCTTCATCTTCGCGGGTGAGGACGTGGCCGATCGAATGAAGCTGCGCAAGGGTGACAGCCATTTGGAGCAGTCCATTGAAGCTATTAAGCCGGGCGTGCGGGATGACAACATTCCGGCTGGTCTCTTTGCGGGTGCGGCGGCAGCGATCGACGTGGACCGTGCTGCGGATACCCAGTTTGAAAGTGCTCAAGATGACCGCGTTGGGGCGGCCATTGGCCTTGGGGTAGCGGGACTGAGCGTTGGTGGCGTGGGTGCGGGCATCGTTGGCGGTACTCGCCGCAGCCGGCAGAAGAAGGCGCAGCAAGCGCGCGAGGATTGGGACTACGTGTCGCAGACCTATACCGATGTGGCACAGCGCCTGAGGGAGATCGATATCCGGGCGCACTCGCTGCAATCGGGACTGGTGGATGAGCGCCTACGTGAGGACTGGGAGGGCCTGCGCGATGACTTCCTCGCTATCGACTCCCAGGTAGGCTCGCTGATGTCGATACCGGCCGATGCGCCGGATGACCAGTTTCGCTCGCATGCTGAGCCCATCGCTCACGCGCGCGAACTGTGTGAGCGCGTGGAAACCGCCGAAGTCAACATTGAAAAGCTGCACCGAATCGAAGACGCTGATGTCGATGCCCGCCGCTTCGAGCTCTACGAGTTGGGTAAAGACCTAGCTCAGGCGGGTTACCTAGCGGCGGATATCGACTCGTCTCTGGAGCGTCACGCCAAGGAGCTGGAAGACGCCGCCGTGGCCCTGTCCAAGGAGCCAAACCACCCGCAGTTCATGGAGCGCTACTTGGAGCTTTTGGACCGCTCTGCGCTCTTGTCGGAGTACCTGCAAGCGCAGCTGCAGAAGCGCAACGAGGCCGATGAGCGCCCAGAGCGCACGCGCATCTATGACTCCAACTTCTTCGCCGGTTCCGGCTACCACGGCTATGTGCCCTTCTACGTTGTGAGCACCTGGGACAGCGATGCCACCACCGCCCGCGAAAGCTCCTCCAGCAGCGGCGGCGTCAACAGCGGGTTTAGCTCGGGCTTTTCCGG
>NZ_CABTZR010000010.1 GCF_902489365.1 uncultured Corynebacterium sp.
CAGGTGGCCGTAGTGCGGCAGACCGTTGGCAAAAGGAGGGCCATCATAAAAGACGTACTCTGGGCAGCCTTCGGTCTGCTTGAGGCTGGCTTTAAAGGTGTCGTCGGCCTTCCAGTACTTCTGGACTTCCTGCTCCATATCGGGGAAGCGAGAAGACCCAGCAGTCATATCGACTTTGGGATAAACACTGCCGACGTTCGCGGGGTCGTTGCTCATCTAAAAATTCCTTCACTCATTCGCTGTGACGGGGACGCGCCTTACGGCTCGCGGTACCACCCCGCTTGGGCGCCGAGGCGCCCCGCTTCGTTGATGTGAAGGAGATGACGGTCCCTACCCGCCCGGTTCTAATAATGCTCCACTGAAAGCGAAGCACGTTCTTCCGGAATGCTCCCCGGTGATGGCCGGCTCACTGGATACGCCTAAAAGTATAGCGAGGCGGTCAAGTTTTCACAGGCGCAGGTTCCCGTGAACCCCAAATTAGAAACGCCAGTACACAAAAGAGGCACCTGGGATAAGGTTTTCCACAGGAACATTTTTTCTAATGCGCGCAGGTCATAAGGTGTTTTAAGCTCCACTGTCATGAGCGCACTGCAGACTTTCCTTAACGCACTCGGGGCCGGCATCGATGTCGTCGCCGAGTGCGAAGGCATGTCTGAAGCAGACCTCATCGCCGCCGGTTCCCCAGACAAAACCGCCGCGGAGTTGGTACGGCTCCATACGAGCTTCTTTGGCAAAACCGCCATGACGCGGATGCAACGTGACGCAGTGAAGGCAGCGCGCCAACGCAAGCATTCTTTGCCTACCTTGGAGGTCATCGACCGCTATGCCCGCAAAGCCACAACACAAGCGTTGGGTTGGAAACTACGCCTAGAACTCTGCCGAACAAGCGCTGACACCCTCGCCATGGAGGCGCTGGCGAAGAAGAAGCTCAAGGAACACTCAGCACCACCCACGCCGAAGGAGGGCGTGACTGTCTACCGCCGCCGCAATGCACCATGGACGATGGCGATCACGGGCCCCTCGCAACTGATTGCAGAGCTTAACGACGCCGTCGACCCAGCACGCCCCCTCGAGTCCATCCGCGAGGCCTTCTTCAAAGGCGCTGCTCCGCGCCGCGGCTTGCAGAGCAATATCCTTGTTCCGCTGGATGCAATGACGAAAATTCTCGACGGTGACGGCGAAGAAATCACCCTCCAGATGACCAATGGCGCCACGATGACCGGGGCAGAGTACCTCAACAAGGTCATCGCCGGTGAAATCGATAAAGACGGCGCGCTCGCAACTCTTTTTCATCCCTATCACGGGCCGGTCAACCTCTACTACGAGGAGCGCTCGGCCAGCATCAAGCAGCGCATCATGGCTATGGCCGAATTCCCGGTCTGTGCTTGGGATGACTGCCTGAAGCCGGCCGATGAATGCCAAGTTCATCACCTCATCGCGTGGAAGAACGGCGGGTACACCAACCAGGAAAACTTGGTGATGCTCTGCCCGTATCACAATGGGGTGAACCAGGACGATCCGAATGCGCCGCCGGGTCGCGGCCGCATGGCCCGGGTCGGGGGTAAAGCGAAAAGGACACACGGCCCTCCCCCACCGCCCACCCCGTTGCAAGCGCCTCCCGGGTTATTCGGCACCCCGGAGAGAAACGACTAGGAGCTACACAGCTAGGAGTCTTCACAAAAGTAGCCCTCCACCCAGAATTATCACTGGGCCGAGGGCTACTCGTCGTGCTTGCGACGCAGCTTGATCACGGTGTCTGCGATGAACAGAACAATACCCACCCCAGCCGAAGCGAAGAGCACGTACAAGGACCACTCAGCAGCGGTGAGGATGTAGTTCACGAACGCCAAGAAAGCAACAAAGGCCAGAAGCAATGCGCCGATGAGCATGTGCGTTCTCCTCTCCCACCAATGACTAAGGGCTCTGTGCTTACAAAGAATGTATACCTACGGACGTATACCTACAGAAAAGAATAACGGCGCCCCCGCAGGGACGCCGCTCATTCAGAGATTAATTGTTGGACTTTCCAGCCTCACCGTTAGGGGCAGCGGTGCCGCGGGACTCCAACTCCTCAAGCTGGGACTGCAGCAGCGTCTTGAGGCGGGTACGGTACTCGCGCTCGAAGGTGCGCAGCTCGGAGATGCGGGCCTCCAGAGCGGTCTGCTGCTGCTTGACTGTGTTCATGACCTCGGTGTGCTTCTTCTCAGCATCTGCCTGCAGGGCAGCTGCCTTCTCCTCAGCCTGGCGAATCTGTGCCTCGGCGCGGGACGTAGCATCGGCCTCAGTCTGCTTTGCCTTGTTTTCGGCGTCAGCCACCAGCTTCTTGGAGCGGGTATCGGCTTCCTGCAGCTGCGCGTCGTAGCGCTTCTGGGCGTCAGCAAGCTGAGCCTTGGAGTGAGAGTCAGCGTCGGCAAGCTGCTTCTCTGCAGCCGTGCGGGCCTCCGCCAGCATGGACTCGGAATCGGCCTTGGCCTCGTTGGTAAGGCGGTCTGCCATCTCCTGCGCCAGGCCCAGAACGCGGGCTGCCTGCATATGCGTGTCCGGGGTGGCGAGGCCCTGTGCGTTGGACTGTGCAGCACCTGCACCAGCCACGGCAGCAGCGGAAGATGCGGTGGTGGAGGTTGCGGAGTTCTTCTTTGCGGACTCCAGCTCCTTCTTGGTGCTCTCCAGTTCCTTCTTGGAGGCCTCGAGCTCGCGCTTGGCAGCAGCAGCTTCCTCGCGTGCGGCCTTGAGCTCTGCGGAATTGTCCTGTGCCTGAGCGGCCGGTGCCTGGGAAGACTGCGCCTGAGCGGCCTTCGCCTGTTCCTGGGCGCGCTTGGTTTCTTCCTTGGCCTTGGCAATCTCGTTCTTGGAGTCAGCCAGCTTTGCCTCATACTCAGCGCGAAGCTTGGATTCGACTTCCTTGCGCACAGCGGCCTCGTCGACCTTAGCGGCAGCGGCACCGCCGGCAGCGCCGGCCGGAGCCTGAGACTTCAGCTCCTCAACCTGGGCGTGGAGATCATCGTTCTCATCCTGCAGCTGAGCAAGAGCATCCTCAACGAGGTCGAGGAACTGATCGACCTCATCCTCGTTGTAGCCACGCTTGCCAATTGGCGGCTTGCTGAAAGCGACGTTGTGTACATCAGCTGGTGACAGTGGCATTGACTTCTCTTCCCCTTACGAATCGGTCAAACCTCTAGAGGGTCCAGAGGCCGGGTACATATGCGGTTAATAATACGGATTGTGGTAACTCATTGTATCCGAATCAACACATTATCTAACGCGGGCGCGAGTCTCAACGTTAACAGGAGGGTTTAATACACCCGTTAGTTACACCGCAAGTCCGTTGGTACCAAAAAATAGCCACGCAATAAGTTGCGAAAGAACGGACAAAAGCAGGAACAAAATAATGATGGAAACATCGAGCGCGATGCCACCCAATTGCAGCGGCGGAATCACCTTTCGCAGCGCCTTGACCGGCGGATCAGTGACCACGAAAAGCACCTCAGCAACCATCATGAACCAGCGGGGCGGGTTGAATTGGCGCGAAAAAGACTGAATCATTTCAATGACGATGCGCGCCAACAAAATCCACGAGTAAAGACTCACGGCGACGAGGAGAATTGAACCTAAAGCACTCACAATGCCTGAGCCTATCGGAATCACCCCCGCCAGCGGTACTCCCCTGCCCTATGGTTCGCCCTCGGCGAACAGAGATGGCACCGCGGTAGCTCACCGGCGCCGAGAATGACTCTCCGATGAGGCCCCACAATGAAAACGACGAAACCGCCCCATCGTCTTTCTCCTCCCTTAAGCCAACACGGAGGAGATTAACGATGAAGCGGTTAAAACCTGAACGTCTCTAGCGCAGGTGCGCTGCTCGCTCCAGCTCCACGGTAGAGATATCAGCGCCCTTCGGCACAATGGCAAAAACCTTGCGGCTGGTGTCCATGCCCTTGGTCAGGTTCTTCATGCGGCCCTCCAACGCGAAGCAGAGGCCAGCGGCAAAGTCCACGAAGCGCTTGGCGGAGCCGCGGTCGGCGTCGGTGAGCTCAAAGACCACTGCGTCACCGTCACGGAAGGGACCACCAACCTTTGCTGCATCATCAAAGGAGACGAGGGAGAGAGCCACGATGGTCGGGACAAACTCCTCTTCCTGCTTTTCGTAGGAAGGTGCGTAGGCCGGAGCGTTGTAGCTGCGCTCGTCGGCGTAGTAGGCATCGTCGGCGTCCATGTCCATCGGGCCCAGCCCGAAGAACTCTTTAGTCCTATCAATCAGTGACATTCTGGGTCTCCCTCTGACCTAGTGTGTTCTGTTCATTTGCTGTCTTGTAATGCAGTTTTACAATGACATTTAACCTAGCGGGCGGGCTCCCATGATTCCGGTTCCGACACGCACGATATCCGTTCCAGATGCAATCGCTGCCTCCATGTCGGCGCTCATGCCGGCGGACATTTTCAGGTCTCGCCCAAGCTTGGCCGCCGCCTCATCCGTCAATGCCCTCACCTGGGTGAAAACCTCCGCCGGATCGCTCTCCAGCGGTGGAACCACCATGAAGCCACACAGCTGCAGGTTCTCCAGATCTTCGACCAGATCCACCAGAGCAGATACACCCTCTAGCGGGCAGCCGCCACGCGCGGTATCACCGTCGGCGGATACCTGGATATAGACCGGTAGCGAGTCCTCGCGCTGGCCGCGTTCCTGGGCAAGAGCCACACCGCGGTCGAGTGCTCTGGCGAGTTTTTCTGAGTCGAGCGAGTGAACACTATGCGCCCACCGGGCCACGTGGTTCGCTTTCTTGGTCTGAACCTGGCCAATCATGTGGAAACGTATCTCGGGCAGGGCCTCCGCCTTGGCGCGCGCTTCCTGCTCGCGATTTTCCGCCACATCTGTGATCCCCAACTCCGCTAGCAGCGCGATGTCCTCGGCCGGGTGAAACTTCGTCACCGGCAGCAGCTGCGGGGCAGGGCGGCCAGCGGCCTCAGCGAAACGGTGAATAGCAGCGCGGGTGCTCTCCAGGCCAGCCCTCAGCTCTTCACGGCGCGCAGTATCGTTGTTCGTCATTAATCCTCCAACCAAATCACGCCGGCTTGGCGTCCGGTGACGCCCTCGCGGCGATAAGAAAAGAAATCTGTGTCCTCAATCGTGCAGCGCGGGTCCGATTCGATAGCCGTAACCCCCATCTCCATCAATTGACGAATCAGCCCAGCGCGCACATCGACGCCCCAGGTACCCGACGACGTGCGAGTCTTGGAGCCAGGCAGATGCTTCTCGACGTCATCCGCCATCGCCTCCGGCACCTCATAGTTACGTCCAGAAGCGGCCGGCCCCATGAGCACCTGAATCGAGGCGGGGCGAGCCCCTAACTCAACCATGGTATTGACGGTATTGCGGACGATTCCGTTGCGCGCGCCAAGGCGCCCGGCGTGTGCGGCGCCGATGACGCCCGCGGAGACGTCGACAAGCAGCACCGGCGTACAGTCTGCCACGAGAACGCCTAGGCCCAAGCGTTTTTCGGTGGTTACCACGGCATCGGTGGTCGGCACGGGCTCCTCGACGCCGCGGCGCTCGGCCCCCACCACCGTCACGGTGTTGGTGTGGAGCTGTTCCATCCACACGATGTCCTCTAAGCCCGTGGCTCGGCGAAGCCGCTCGCGATTGGCGGCCACGGCGGCGGAGTCATCGCCGACGTGATCGCCGAGGTTAAAAGAGTCAAAAGGCGACGACGACGCCCCGCCGGCACGGCTTGTGAAAACCATGCGGACGGGGCGTCGTGCTGCGTGTGCTTCCTCGTTTACTGGCATGCACTCCAGAGTAGCGGGCTGGGACTAGCGCATGAAGGACGGCACGTCGAGATCGTCGTCGCCGTCATCGTCGAAGTCACGGCCACGACGCTCCGTGGGGCGGGAGAGACGGTACTCATCATCGCCGCCGCGGCGGTAGTCCTCACCGCGGAAGCGATCCGAGGTGGTAAATAGTCCGCTCGACGGGGCCGGCTCTGCCGGCTGCTCTCGCTCGTAGGAGTGACGCGGGGCGTACTCGTCACGCTCAATGCGCTGGGAGTCAGCGCGCTGCGGTTCTGCGCGGGTGTAGTCCTCGCGCGGAGCCTCGGTGCGCGGCGCGGCGGGGTTCTCAGGCTGTGCTTCAGCACGATTCTCGAAGAGGGAACCCGGGCGTGCAGCCGGGGTAGCCTCCGAACCTTGCTGCTGCGCCTGGCCAGGCTGCGCCGGCTGGGAGGTCATGTTGGCCTGGGCATCGAAGCCGGTGGCGATGATGGTGACGCGGACTTCGTCTCCAAGGTTGTCATCGATGATGGTGCCGAAAATGATGTTGGCATCCTCGTCAGCGCGCTCCTCCACCATGGAGGCAGCCGCGTTGACCTCGTGGAGGCCCAGGTCGGAGCCACCGGCGATGGACAGCAGCACGCCCTTGGCGCCTTCCATCGTCGACTCCAGCAGCGGGGAGTTAATGGCCTGCTCCGCGGCGTTGAGCGCGCGGTTATCGCCGCGGGCAAAGCCGATGCCCATGAGGGCGGAACCGGCGTCGGACATGACGGAGCGAACGTCCGCAAAGTCGACGTTGATCATGCCCGGGATGGTGATGAGGTTGGTAATACCCTGCACACCGTTGTGCAGGACTTCGTCGGCGGCCCGGAAGGCCTCGACGATGGACAGCTCCTCGCCGCCCAGCTGCATGAGGCGATCATTCGGGATAACGATGAGGGTATCGCAGACCTCGCGCAGCTCTTCGATGCCGGCCATGGCCTGACGGGTGCGGCGCGCGCCCTCGAACTTGAACGGGCGGGTAACAACGCCGACGGTCAAAGCACCCATCTTCTTCGCGATGGAGGCGACCACCGGAGCGGCGCCGGTACCGGTTCCGCCACCCTCGCCAGCCGTCACAAAGACCATGTCGGAGCCCTGGAGGGCGTCTTCAATTTCGGTCTTGTGATCCTCCGCGGAGGTCTTACCTACCTCCGGGTTAGCGCCGGCGCCAAGGCCGCGGGTGGCCTCGCGTCCGATGTCGAGCTTGGTATCCGCATCGGAGAAAATCAGCGCCTGGGAATCGGTGTTGATCGCCACGAACTGGACTCCCTTGAGCCCTTCTTCGATCATGCGGTTTACAGCGTTGACACCGCCGCCGCCGACGCCGACGACCTTGATGTCCGCGAGGTTGTTGCTAGATGAGATCATACGAGGGTCTCTTGCCTTTCGAATAAGCTTTTAATGTAAACGAGGAGGCGCCTCTTTTCGCGAGAGGCGGTTACATCCATCTTTAACGACAACGGGGTAATTTCGGCGCACATTTTGCCGCGTGTCGGTACCCTCAACCTCTACTTTAGGGTTGCTGACATGCGGTTTTCTTAACAGGTGTCCCACCCGCCCCACTTGCGACGCGCTTAGCGGCGAGTCACCAGCGACGGGTTAGAAATGTTCCAGGATTCGCCCTCGAGCTTGAGCACATCCTCAAAAGCAATGGCCTTGTTCGCGTTGTCCTCCGACGCACCCCAAAAGATGGTTTTGTCATCCTCCGTGCGGAAGGTCAGCGAATACCGGTCCTTGATCTCGAGGGTCGTCACCTTCTCCCGAATCGGCGCGGGGAGCGCAGCGACGGCGTCGACAGCCCCCTGCATCTCAGGCGAACCGGAGTCGGTGTGCCCTGTCAGCTCCACGGCTTCGGGTGGTGCTTCGTCCTCCGCGAATTCCTTGCCGTGGTTGTCCACCAAAATCGTCCTATCGCCCTCCCGCACGTAAGCTACCGCCTCGTGCTCGACGAGTTCGATGTGGACGGTTGACGGGAAGGCCCGCGACACCGTCGCGCTTTCTACCCACGGCAGGGAGGCCACACCGTGCGCAGCTTCGCGCGCATCCAGCCGCACCAAATTAGAGCCCTTCACGACGCCACTGGCCCGCTCGACCTCCTCTGCCGCGACGTGATCATTTCCCACGACCTCGAAGGATGCCACCTTCAGGATCGGAAAAAGCCACACCACCGCAGCAGCAACCACCACTACGAGAAGCACCGCGCCCAGCGCGATCGCCCCAGTCTTTTTAGACATTCGGTTCCTTCGGTTCCTCCGCGCCGCTCGTATTCTCTAGCGCCGACAAGATTTCGCCCGCCACGTAGGTAATCGTTCCCGCGCCGATGGTGAGGACGATATCTCCGGGCTGCGCCAGGGACATGACGTCGCCAGCAGCCTCAGAGAAATCAGGCTCGAAAATGACCGGCATGTCTTCGGGCATCTTGTCGGTGATAATGCGGGAGGTGATTCCTTCTACCGGCTTCTCGCGGGCGCCGTAGATGTCGAGGACTACGGCGGCGTCGGCAAGCGCCAATGCCTGGGCAAACTCGGCATCAAATTCCATGGTCCGGGAGTACAGGTGCGGCTGGAAGCAGGCGATCACGCGCGCTCCCTCGCCCTCGGCATCCGCCTTTGCGCGCGCCGCGGTGAGCACCGCAGACACCTCCGTGGGGTGGTGGGCATAGTCATCGAAGACGCGGATTCCGCGCTCGCTGCCGCGGTACTCGAAGCGGCGGCGCACACCCGTAAAGTCGGTCAAGCCTGCAGCCAGTTCCGCCGGGTCTCCGCCAGCCAGCGCGCCGGCCAGCAGGGCCGCCGCCGAGTTGAGCACCATGTGGTGACCTGGGACGTGCAGGTCATAGGACCACTCCTGTGGCGCCTGACCTGGCAGGGTCAGGCGAACGCGGACGTGCGCGCCTGCGGCGGAGACGGTTTCCTCCAGAATCTCGGCTGCCAGCGGCACGGGAGAATCCGCGGATACCTCGCTGCGCGTGCCGTAGCCCAGCACCTGAATCCCGCGCTGAGCGGCCCGCTCACCCGTGGCAGCCGCATGCTCATCCTCGAGGCAAACGACGAGGTAGCCGCCCTCAACCACGCGGTCGGCGAAATCATCAAAAACCTGATAGTAGCTCTCTGCCGAGCCGAAATAGTCGAGGTGATCAGGCTCGATGTTGGTGATGACTGCCACGAAGGGGCTGTAGCGCAGAAGGGAGGCATCGGATTCGTCGGCTTCTGCCACGAAGGCGTCGCCAGTGCCGCCGTGCGCGTTAGTCCCAGCTCGGTTGAGTTGCCCGCCGATGGCAAAGGAAGGATCCATCCCCGCCTGCTGGAGCGCGGTGACCGCCATAGAGGTGGTCGAGGTCTTTCCATGTGTGCCGGCGAGCAGCACCTGACGGTGGCCGTCCATGAGTTCAGCCAGCAGGTCTGAACGGCGAATGACCGGGATTCCAGCTTCCCGTGCCGCCACCAGTTCGGGGTTGTCCTGCGGGATGGCAGCGAAAGAGGTGACGACCACCGTCGGCTTCTCGCCGGCCAGATCGAGGTTCTCAGCCGCGTGGCCGACGGCGACGTGCGCACCCATCGCGCGGAGGACGTCAACGGCCGTCGATTTCTTAACGTCCGAGCCGGTGACGACCGCGCCACGGCTAACCAGGATGCGCGCGAGACCGGACATTCCGGAGCCGCCGATGCCGACGAAGTGGACGCGGGACAGGTCCGTGGTGGCGGGGGTATCAGTCATGGTGAAAAATTCCTTCTTTCATAAACCTGTACTGTGCGCCTAGCCGCGGGTGTCGGCGGCGACGCGGTGCGCGATCCGGTCAGCGATCACCGCGGCGGCATCGCCGGCAGTGCTGGCGTCAGCAGCGGCACGCATGGCCGAAAGAGCGTCGGGGTGGTCAAGGATAGCGCGAACTTCGTCGACAAGGCGCCCCGGAGTAAGTTCCGCGTCCGCGATCTGGACCGCGGCCCCCGCTTCCACCAGCGCCTGGGAGTTCAACGCTTGCTCGCCGTTGCCGTGCGGCAGTGGCACAAAGATAGCGGGCAGGCCGGCCGCAGACACCTCAGCCACGGTCATCGCGCCGGAGCGGCAGATCATCACATCAGCAACGGCAAGCGCGCCGGCCATGTCATCGATATAGGGCACGGCCGTGTAGTGCTCGTGCTCAGTCGGCACCGTGTTCTTCTTGCCGTAGGCATGCAGCACCTGGAAGTCTCGGCACAGATCCTCGAGCGCACCGGCGACGGCGGTGTTAATGCTCACCGCTCCCTGCGAACCGCCGGTAACCACGATGGTCGGGCGGCCCTCATCCAAGTCCCAATTCTGGCGCGCAGCAGCAGCCTTCGTACCATCCGGGTCCTCAGCCAAGCCCGGGCGTACCGGAATGCCCAGGACCTCGCCCGGCATGCCAGAACCCTCTTGGGCGTTGATTCCCGTGCCGCCAAGACGCACGCCCAGCTTATTAGCCATACCGGCCAAAGAATTCGTCTCGAGAACGAAGAACGGAATGCCCAAAGACTTCGCCGCCAGGTAAGCCGGCGCCGCAACGTAACCACCGGTGCCAAACACAGCGTTGGCCCCGACGTCCTTAAGCACCGCGCGAGTTTCCCGAACGGACTTGAGAATCCGCCAGGGCAGCTTCACCGCGTCAATGTTGATCTTTCGCGGGACAGGGACCGGAGTGATCATGCGCAGATCGACACCGCGAGCCGGCACGATATCGCTTTCCAGACCCCGCGGCGTACCCAAGGCGGTGATCCGCGCCCCGTGGCGTTGGCGTAGCTCCTCCCCCACCGCAAGCGCGGGCTCAATGTGTCCGGCGGTGCCGCCACCTGCGATGACGACGGAAATCGGCGTGTCATTCATGCACTACACGCTACCAGCGCCGCGCTGCGCTACCGGCGCTCGCCGCGCCGATACTCCCGCCGCCCCTCCGCGCGCGGCGCCTGCGACCGCTGAGAGCGCCCCGTCACCGCGCGCCCGAAACGTTCCTCACGGCTGCGCTCCACGTGGCGTTGGGAGCGCTCGCGGTGTGGGCGCTGGGAACGGCGAGCATCTGCGCGCTCGCGCGGGGCACGGTGCGCCCCGCCGCGCCGCTCGTTGGGCGGGGTCGGCTCTGGGATGAAGAAAATACGGTCGAAGAGCGGACGTCCAAAGTTCTGCATCGCGGACACCTGCAGCGGCTCGTGGCGTGCCACATTGCACAGTAGGCCCATCGAGCCGATGGTGATGACCGCAGCCGTACCACCCGCAGAAATCATCGGGAGCTGAATACCCGTCACCGGCAGCACACCGATGACGTAGCCGATGTTGATGAAGGCCTGCACGACGACACCCACCGACAGCGTGGCGGCCAGCAAGGACTGGAACTGGTCCTGCGCGCGGGTTGCGGTACGCAACCCAAAGTAGCCCAGCACGGCGAAAAGCACGATGACGAGCGCACCGCCCCAGAGGCCGAGCTCCTCACCAATGATGGCGAAGACAAAGTCGTTCTTGGCTTCTGGGAGGTAGAACCACTTGGCGCGTGACTGGCCGAGGCCAACGCCCCAGAAGCCGCCGTCGGCAAGCGAAAGAAAGCCCTGATAAGCCTGGAAACCGGTGCCTTGTGTGTCCTCAATGTTGCCGCGCAGCGCATCAAAGTAAGTGTGGAAACGGTGCGAGCGGAATCCACCCGCCAGGAAAACAGTGATCATGCCGATGGCGCCAAAGACGCCGACGACGACGGGCACACGCCAGTTCACGCCGGCGAATACGAGGGTGAAGACCACGATGAGAGCGAAGGATACGCCCATGCCCAAGTCACCTTGGGCCACGATGAGCACGAACATGATGCCGGCGATGATGGAATACATCATGAACGGATCCGTCAAGCGCATCGAACGGTGTGTTTTATCCGCCAGCGCCGAAGCGCCATACATCCCCACGGCGACGCGAGCGAACTCAGAGGGTTGGAAGGCCACGCCACCCGGCAACAGGATCCACGACTGTGAACCGACCTCCGCGCGGCCGGTACCGATACCGGGCACAAGCACGAGGATAAGCAGCAGGATGGATAGCCCCAAGAACCACGGCACGAGCGCCCGCAACGTGCGCGGCGATATGCGCAGGCCGATCCAGAACACGATCAGGCCGGCAACGACCAATACGCACTGGCGCAAGGCTGCCGACCACGGGCTATCGGTCTCCGACAGGGACGTCGCCATCGACGAAGAGAAGGCCATGAGTACGCCGATGCCGATGAGCGAGAAGATCGCGATGCGCAGCATCAGGTAGTCAAACCCCGGGTAGGCGCGCAGGCGCTCGCGAAGATCACGCAGGCGGTGGCCCAGCGTGCGGTGTGGCTTCTGGGTGCTGGTGGCAGTCACGGCTTCTGGGTGCTCCTAGCTAGCGGGCGAGGCGGCGGGCAGCGGCGGCAAACATATCACCGCGCTGGCTCATTCCGGTGTACATGTCCAACGATGCCGCAGCCGGCGCCAAAAGTACGGTATCGCCGGCTTCGGCGTGTTGCACGGCGGCGCTCACAGCCTGGTCCATAGCGGTTTGCGGATCGTGGCTGTCGACGATGACGATAGGCACGTGCGGTGCCGCCTTGACGAGGGCTTGGGCTAGCACATGCTTGTCGACGCCCACCAGAACCGCCGCCTTCAGCCGCGCCGCGTGAGTACGCAACAGGTCCGACACATCAGCGCCTTTAAGCTGACCGCCGGCGACCCACACCACGGAGTCAAGACCGCGCATGGCGACCTCCGCGGCATGGGGATTCGTCGCTTTGGAATTGTCGATGTAGGTCACGCCACCATGGCGGTGTACAACCTCACCGCGGTGCCCGGCCACCACGTAGGCGTCGAGGCCCTCGGCGATGGACGCAGGCTGGGCGCCGGCAAGCGCGGCAACCGCCGCGGCGGCAGCGGCATCCAGCACCCCAGCAAGACCTGCGGGCTGGATGGTGGTGACATCCTCCACCACTGCCGCGTGCAGTCCGGCGACCTCATTGATCACGAGGCTGCCGGCGCTCACGCCGACTTCGCCCGGGGCGGGCTCGGCGTGGGTAAAGGCGGTGGCGCCGGATAGAGAGGCGGCAAGCGCGCGAACGTGTTCGTCGTCCTTTCCATAAACGGCGTACGTGCCGCGCAAGATCCTCGCCTTATCCGCCGCGTAGGCCTTGAAGGAACCGTGCCAATCGAGGTGATCGTCGGCGAGGTTGAGCAGCGCTCCTACGTCTGGGCGCAGCTGGGAGGACCAGTGCAGCTGGAACGAGGACAGTTCCGCGACGAGGATATCCACGCGGGGCTTTGCGGCCAAGGCATCAAAAGGCGAGACGCCGATATTGCCCACAGCTTGGGCGCGCTGGCCGGATCGCTGCTCGTCAGCGGCCATGATGGCAGCGAGCATCCCCGTGGTTGTGGTCTTGCCGTTGGTACCTGTGATCGCGAGCCAGCGGCGGGAGGCCCCAAAGGCCTCTGCCTGGTCAAGACGGTAGGCCAGCTCCACGTCACCGATGACCTCAAGGCCGCGGGAAGCAGCGGCGGCGAGCAACGGCGAATCCGGGCGCCACCCCGGCGAGGTCACGACGAGGGAGTATTCCGACAGGTCTACTGCTGCTGTATCCACGGTGGCAACGTCGAGCTCGGCGGCGAGGCGAGCGCGGGATTCCGGGTTTCCATCAGCCACCGTGACGTCCACGCCTAGGTGGTCCAGGACCGCAGCACAGCCGCGGCCGGAAACGCCGGCACCGGCGATGAGGACCCGGCCAGAGAGGAAGTTGGGGCGCGTCATGCGCCGACACCTATGCCTGTGGAGGTCAGCCATTCACCGTAGAAGATGGCCACGCCGGCCATCGCCGCCATCGCGGCCAGCAACCAGAAACGGACAACCACAGCAGTCTCCGCCCAACCGCCGTTTTCAAAGTGGTGATGGATGGGCGCCATGCGGAAGAAGCGCTTGCCAGTGGAATGGAAGACCACGATCTGAATGACAACGGACACCGTCTCGATAACGAACAGGGCGCCGATAATCACCATGAGAAGCTCGGTACGGCTGGTGACCGAAATGCCGGCAACCAATCCGCCGAGCGCCAAGGAGCCGGTGTCTCCCATGAAGATCTTGGCGGGCGCCGCATTCCACCACAAAAAGCCGAGGCAGGCACCGAGGCCCGCCGCCGCGAGCACGGCAAGATCGAGGGGATCGCGCACCTGATAGCAACCGGCCGCAAAGTTGGTGGCGCAAGAATAGCGGAACTGCCAGAAAGCCATCAGCGAGTAGGAGCCCATGACAATCGCCGTCACTCCTGCGGCAAGGCCGTCGAGGCCGTCGGTGAGGTTGACCGCGTTCGACCACGCCGCGATGAGGAAGTACATGAAGATCAAGAACACGATGGTTCCGATCACAGCGCCGCCAACCGCAAGGTCGAAGGTTTTCAAATCGCGGATGAACGACAGTTTGGTGGAGCCAGGAGTCAGGCCCGCATCATTGGGGAAACGCAGCACAAGGAAGCCGAAGAGGAGGGCCAGTACCAGCTGGCTGACCAGCTTCGCGGTCTTGTTGAGACCCAAGTTGCGCTTCCGGAAGAGTTTGATGAAGTCATCCGCAAAGCCCACCGCGCCCAAGCCCAGCGTCAGCCCGAGGACGAGCAGGCCTGAGGCGGTAAACCCCTCGTGGCCCGTCAGCATGCCGTAGAAGCCGACCACGAGATAAGCCACCAGGATGCCGGCCAGAATGGCCAGGCCACCCATCGTCGGCGTACCCCGCTTGCGCAGGTGGGACTTAGGTCCGTCCTCGCGGATCTCTTGGCCGCGACCGGAGTCGGAAAAGTACCGGATGAGAACCGGGGTGGTAAAGATCGCCACGAGGAAGCTAACCGCACCAGCGATGATGATCTGAGTCACGAGCTTGAAGTCCTTTCTAGCGGCTAGCTGTGGTTCAGCTGCTCCGCGACCAACCAGAGGCGCTGGGCATTGGAGGCCTTAATCAAGACCACGTCCTTAACGCTACGGCTAGCCCAATCATCGACCCCTGCCGGGGCCGCGCGCAGAATGCCGTCGACCGCCCGTGCGGCAGCCGCGGCATCGGCGCACACCATTGTATTTATACCTTGCTGCGCAGCCGCCTCAATCATTGCCCGGCAGTTGGGGTTCTCTCCCACCGCGACGAGGTGCTCCACGTGGTATTTGGCCAATATCTCCCCGAGCTGGCGGTGCGATTGTTCGGCATCGCTGCCGAGCTCTCCCATCTCACCAAGCACCGCGATGGAGCGGGCATCGGGGCGTGCTGCGGCGGTATAGGCCAAGGCGGCAATCGCCGCGCGCATCGAATCCGGGTTGGCGTTGTAGGAATCATCAATGATGGTGACACCATCGCGGCGCGTGCGCACGTCCATGCGGTGCTCGGAGGCTAGGCGGTGCCCAGAAAGCGCAGCAGCTACCGTGGCCGCCGATACCCCTAGCTCGATGGCTGCCGCTGCCGCGGCCAATGCATTAGACACCTGGTGGGAACCAAATACCTGCAGTTTCACTGCGACTGGCTCAGCGTTGGGGCTGTGGAGGATAAAGGAGGGGCGGGCCACGTCATCGAGCTCGATGTTGGTGGCATAGTACTGCGCGGTCGGCGCGCCGCCGCGGCGGTTAGCCGTGGAGTAGTACACCACTTTGGCCCCCGTGCGCGTCGCCATTGCGGCGACGAAAGGATCGTCGGCGTTGAGGACGGCCACACCGCCCGCTTCCGCGCTCGGCAGTGCCTCCACCAGCTCTCCCTTGGCCTGCGCGATATTCTCGCGCGAGCCAAATTCGCCAAGGTGCGCGGAGCCGACGTTGAGGACCACGCCGACGCGCGGAGCGGTGATTTCGGTGAGGTGGCGGATGTGCCCGATACCGCGGGCCGACATCTCCGCCACGAGGTAGCGCGTGTGCTCATCACAGCGCAGAGCCGTATACGGAAGCCCAATTTCATTGTTGAAGGAGCCGGGCGGGGCGACGGTCTCCCCCACCTCGCGGAAGATGGTGGCGATGAGGTCCTTGGTGGAGGTCTTGCCCGCCGAACCCGTCACTCCCACGATGGTCAAATCCTGCTCTGTCGCCAGCCGCTGCGTTACCGCACGGGCCAGCGCGGACAGCGCCTCGACGACAGCGGCGGCGGAGCCATCGACATCGTTGGCATAGATATCGGCGTTGGCACCGTCACCTTCTACGCGTCCGCGCGGCTCCACGACGATGGCGGGTACACCTACCGGCCGGGCAGCCAAGACGGCGACGGCTCCCTTCTCCACCGCGGTGTGGGCGTAATCGTGGCCATCGACGCGGGCTCCGGGCAGTGCCACGAAGAGTCCACCCGGAGTGACCTTGCGAGAATCGAACTCAACAAAGCCGGTCACTGGGGTCTCTGGCTCGTCGACGCTATCCAGGCGGCCGCCCGTGATCTGAGCTATCTCAGCGAGGCTTAACGCAATCATGCTTGCTCCTTGGATTCTTCGGTACTCAGGGTAGTCGCTGTCTTCGCGGCATCAAGTGCACGCGCCATCTCCTCGCGGTCGTCGAAGTGGTGAACGGTATCACCAATCAGCTGGCCCACTTCGTGGCCCTTGCCGACGACGATAACGGCATCGCCCGGCTGCGCCCACGCCACGACTTCGTCGATGGCCTTGGCACGGGAGCCGACCTCTCGGATATCGGCCTCCGGGTTCGCTTCGCGCGCTCCCGCGAGCACTGCCGCGCGGATGGCTGCTGGGTCTTCGGTGCGGGGGTTGTCATCGGTGATCACGACCATATCGGCGCCCTTCGCGGCGGCCGCCCCCATGAGCGGGCGCTTGGAAGAGTCGCGGTCACCTCCCGCGCCGACGACGATTCCGATCCGGCCGCTGCTGCCTTCCAGCTGCGCACGCAGGGTATCGAGGACCGCGGTGACCGCAGCTGGCTTGTGTGCATAATCGACCACGGCGACAAACTGCTGGCCGCGGTCGATGCGTTCCATGCGGCCCGGGACCGCCACCTTTTCTACGCCTTCCAAGAAGACGCGCGGCTCGATGCCACTGGCTGCGGCCATGCCGGTGGCCAAGGCCGCATTGGCGATGTTGAAAGTGCCCGGCATGGGCAGCCGGAATTCATAGGAACCAGCGTGCTCTCCGGTGGACACCGTCAGCTCCACCTGCTGTGCGCCGGTGGCCTCGGTGCTGAGTTGGCGGGCGGTGAATTCCACCTCGGTGGCCTCCGCGTTCGTGGACACTTTCATGACCGGACGCGCCGCGGCGCGCTGCGCCATGCGTCGTCCCCACTCGTCGTCGATACAGACAACGGAGCGGTCGGCGGCTTGGGGACCGTCGAAAAGCATGGCCTTCGCCTCGAAGTAGTCCTCCATCGTTGGGTGGAAGTCGAGGTGGTCCTGGCTCAAGTTAGTGAATCCGCCAACGGCAAAACGCGTACCCTGAACGCGGCCCAGGGAAAGCGCGTGGGAGGACACCTCCATGACCACGTGCGTTACCCCCTCGTCCACCATGCGGGCGAAGAGCTCTTGCAACGTGGGAGCCTCGGGAGTCGTCAGCGAGGTAGGCACTGGCTCGCGGTTAATGCGAGTGCCCGTGGTGCCGATAAGGCCCACAGACAATCCCGCGTGCAAAAGCCCCGCTTCCAGCAGGTAACTCGTCGTAGTTTTACCGGACGTACCCGTCACGCCAAGAATGGTGAGCTTTTCGGTGGGGTGCCCATAGATCTCCGCGGAGACGTGTCCGAGGATGGCGCGGATATCCTCGACCACAAGAAGTGGGCGTGCTTCTCCTGCTTCGGCAAGGATGCGTTGGCCTTCCGGGTCGGTCAGAATCGCAGCTGCAGCGGTGTCCGCGGCATAGCGTGCGCCATGAACGCGCGTTCCCGGAAGCGCAGCGAAGAGACCGCCAGGTGGCAGGGTCGCGGAGTTTAGTCCGCAGGAGCCCACGGTGGTCGAGGCATCCCCGATCACGGTGCCCGAAGAAATTTCTGCTAGGCGCTCAAGGCTGATACTGCTGGTCACGGTGCGTCCTCTTCTCTATCTCTGTAGGTTATTCGCGGCGGGAGCTATCTATTCGGCACGCAGGGTCAGGTGCGGGGCTGGCGGCGAAGGCGGAATATTGTCGCGATCAAGCAGCCAGGATGCGATGTCACTGAACACAGGCGCTGCAGACTGGCCGCCGGAGCCATCGTCGTTGACACCGGATTCGGGCTCGTCGAGCATGACGGCGACGACGAAGCGGGGATCGTCGGCAGGCGCGATGCCCGCGAACGTGATCCAGTACTTGGAGTTAGAGTATGCCCCCGTCTCCTCGTCGACCTTTTGCGCGGTACCAGTCTTGCCGGAGAGCTGATAGCCCTCGATCTGTGCGTTGCCGGCTGTACCGTTGTTCAGCCCCTGCGGATCCTCCTGGAAGACAGCGCGGAACATGTCCACGACAGTGCGCGCTGTTTCGGGACTGACCACGCGGGTGGTTTCGGGCCTCTCTAGTTCTTCCTTTGTCCCGTCGGGCGCGGTGATCGACTCAATGATGCGCGGTTCAATGCGCTCACCGTCGTTGGCCAGCGTCTGGTAAATGGAGGCCAACTGCAGCGCTGTCCATGCCTGACCTTGGCCGATGGGGAGGTTGGCAAAGGTGCCGCCGGACCACTGCGAACGATCGGGCACCAGGCCCGGCGACTCGTTGGGCAGCTCGATTCCGGAGGTCTGACCGAGACCGAACTTCTTGAGGTAGTCGGCGTATTTGTCTTGGCCTAGACGGTCGGCCAACATGAGCGTTCCCACGTTCGACGACTTACCAAAAATACCCGTCGTGGTATAAGGCTCGACACCGTGCTGCCAGGCATCGCTGACGTTCACGCCAGCCATGTCGATGGAGCCAGGAACCTGGAGGACCTCATCGGGATTCGTAAGGCCCTCCTCAATGGTTGCCGCGGCGGTGATGATCTTTGCCACCGAACCTGGCTCAAAGGGGTGCGAGACGGCGAGGTTATCGAAGGTCTTATCCTTCTCCAGCTGCTTTTCGATGTCCTTGTTCGGGTCGATGGTGCCGGTATTCGCCATGGCCAGAACCTGACCCGTGGCGGCGTCCAGAACGACTGCCTCGGCGCTCTTTGCCTTCGAATTAGCCTTTGCCTTTTCCAGCTTCTGCTGCACGTAGGTCTGCAGATCCAGATCGAGCGTCAACGTGACGTTCTTGCCGTCGGTGGTGGGCACCTGATCGCGCAAGGTGCCGGGAATGACCTGACCGCTGGCTGAAACGTCCTCGGTGGAGCTGCCGTCAATACCCGTCAGTGTGGTATCGCCGGAGGCCTCGAAACCAAACTGGCCTTGGCCGTCCATGGACACTTTGCCTATGACGTTCTCAGCAATAGCACCGTTGGGGTACTGGCGGATCTGCTGCTCATCAGCGGCGAGCCCGTGGTAGTCCTCGGAGATAGCCACCGCGACATCCGGATCAACGTTGCGCACGAGGACCTCGTATTGAGTATCGGCACGGAGCTTGTCCATGATTTGCTCCGAATCCACGTCCCCGGCATCGATGCCGGCTTCCTTGAGCTTGTTCGGGATGCCCTCCGACATGTCGGTGAGCCGCTCTGTCACCTTGTCGTCGAGGAAAGTCTCTTTGGCATCGGGTGCCAACGACTCAAAGTGAGCCTCGCCGACGGCCTTTTGCTCTTCCTGTTCACGGAGCTCATCTCGCAGGCGAGTAGGTGAGACGGTCAAGGATCGGGCGCGCATCGTGTAGGCCAACCGCTGGCCATCGCGCGCAAGGATCTCGCCGCGTCCGGCCGTATCGACGTAAACGCGGGTTCTCTGCGCAGCGGCCTTCGCCGCCAAGTCGGGACCCCACACGATCTGTACCCACGCGAGGCGCCCCATCCACGCCAGCATCACGACGAGCAGCAAAGCCGCGATGACGTGCACGCGACGGCGCATCGTTTTCTGCTGGCTCATGAAGGGCTTGCCGGTGCGCGGGTTCCGTGAACGGGTCGCGGGAACGACGCGGTCGGCGTCGTAACGCTGCCGTGGTTGGTGAGAGGTACCGCGTGGTTGGGCGGCACGGGCGGCGGAAGCGCGCCTCGGGCGCGGGCCACCGGAGTGTGGTGGGGTCACACGTCACCTTTCTGTCTGCAGCGAAGATGGGTCAATAATCAGTGGTACATCCCGAATTGTGCCCTATAATCGCCGCCCGCCCACGCAGGCACGCGCGGAGCGGGGATGGAATCTACCCGCGGGCGGCGTAGGGAGCCTGGGCCGGGATGTCCGGCAGTTCTACGTTCCCTTCGGCCGGCTGTCCGTCATTGGTGGATTCACCGCCGTCTGGGTGGTTGTCCGAACGAGACGCACCCGACTCGGTGCCTTCGCGCTCGCGGTTTCTCTCGCTCAGCGTCGGACGGGCGTTCAGGTTGTCGGACACGTTCGCCGTCGCGTCCGGGTCACTCGAGGCCTGGCCCGGGCGGACCGGTTCGCCGTTTACGTCGATGACCGATTCCATATCCGGGGTGGCTTCGCGCTTCTGTTCCACATTTCCGTCTGCATCGACTTCCACTACGCCAGGCTGAACCGGGACGCCCATCTTGGCCTCGTGGGCGCGGCGGGCGACGTCCGACGCCGAACGCACATTCTCCAAGTCTCGGTTAAGAGTTTCCAGCTGGTTATCCAGCGTGGATTCGTGGGCAGTAAGCTCCTGAATTTTAAAGGTCTGGGACGTCGACAGGCCAGAGAGCCACATCGCCGCTGCCACACCAGTGATGAGCATGCCAATGGCGATGAAAGAAAGGCGAGCGAACAGGCCAGTAACCCGAGTGGGCTGCACGACACGGCGCCCACGATTACTCACTATCTGCTTCGAACCAAGACGGTTTCCTCGGAGACCCGTTCCGACCCGGCGGGCGGGCACAGTACCGCGATGCGGCGTGCGACTGGGCAACGGGGTGGTGCGGCGTCCCCGCTCCAGCAGCGCGGTTCCCTGACCGGAGAAATCAGATCCGGTGGTGAAATCGCGGCTAGCTCCCATGGTGTGGGTCCTCTCGTGGTCGCGGTGGTGAATTGCCTGTGCGGTTCGATCTCTCAGCGTCATGGCCTACCTCCCGGTTCATGAAATGACGGAGTGCCCTCGAGGCGTTCGAGTGCGCGTACCCGGACGGACGCTGCCCGCGGGTTCTCTGCAATCTCCTCCTCGCTCGCCTTCTCCGCGCCGCGCGTCACAATGGAGTAGTGCGCAGCGGTGCCCGGAAGATCCATGGGCAGGCCCGCCGGTGTGGTCGAGGTGCTGAGTTTGGTGAAGGCATGCTTAACGATGCGATCTTCGAGCGACTGGTAGCTCATAAACACCGCGCGCCCACCAACGGCCAGGGCGTCCGTTACCACAGGGATAACCTGCTCAATCGCTTCAAGCTCGCGGTTGACCTCGACGCGCAAAGCCTGAAAGGTTCGCTTCGCTGGGTGGCCGCCAGTGCGGCGCGTTGCCGCCGGGATAGCGGCGTACAACAGGTCCACCAACCGCGCGGAGTTGCTGAATGGTTCCTTTTCTCTCTCCCTGACCACAGCGGATGCAATCTTGCCGGCGAAGCGTTCATCGCCATAAGTCTTGAGGATGCGCGCAAGCTCGCCGTGACTATACGTATTCAGGATGTCGGCGGCCGTCATTTCCTGACGTGGGTCCATGCGCATATCCAGCGGTGCATCGGTCTTGTACGCAAATCCGCGGTCTACCTGATCGAGCTGCATGGATGACACACCAAGATCAAACAGCGCCCCGGCAATGCCGTGCTCCCGCGCGATAGAAAAGATTTCGTGCTCGCCCTGCGCAATGGCGCTGCCCACCTCGTCGAAACGCGCGTTGACGGCGACGAAGCGGTCAGCGAAGGGGCTGAGACGTCGAGAAGCATTGCTCAAGGAGGCGGAATCACGGTCCACGCCAATGATGCGTGCGGCCGGAAAGCAGTTGAGGAAGTACTCACTGTGGCCGCCGGCGCCTAGGGTGCCGTCGACAATCACTGCGTTCTCCCCTGCCGCTTCAACCGCTGGGGCGAGCAGCTGGGCCATGCGCGCACGCATGACGGGGACATGGCCGTGGTTGTCGTTCACGTCGTAGGTAATGGTGCCGTTGCGGTCCACAGCTGCTGTCCCCCTTTCCGTTCAGGCGCCTGAGGCTGCTGTCTGCTCTGGTCGATAAAAAATCGAGTGCGTATAGGGCCCTGTCCGAGGAAGGGTTCTGATGTCGGGGAAGTACACCAGCTCATCCTCCTCGGGCAGAGTCCGTACACGCACTCTCGGTGCACCGGGCTAGCCCTAAAGCAGTCCGGCAAGTACGTCATCGGCGTCTGCCGCCGAGTAAGCGTCTTCAGTTTGCGCCTGGTATTCAGCCCATGCGGCTGCGTCCCAGATTTCGAGGAAGTCGACCGACCCCACGACTACGCATTCCTTCGTCAGGTTTGCGTACTCACGGTGGCCTGCAGACAGCGTGATACGCCCGTGCCCATCGGGACGCTGTTCGTCCGCACTCGCTGCCAAGTTACGAATGAACGCACGCGCGTCTGGGTTGGTACGAGACACAGCCGCAGCCTTCCTGGCTCGTGCCGCGAACTCCTCGCGCGGGTACACCGCAAGCGAGTGGTCCTGCCCCTTGGTGACCATGAGGCCACCGGCCAGTTCTTCGCGAAACTTCGCTGGAAGCGTAAGCCGCCCTTTGTCATCGAGCTTGGGAGTGTAGGTGCCGAGAAACATCCCCGGGTCCACCTTCCTGTCACTCGAAAACTCCGGATTCCTCTCGCGACAAGAGAACAACTCTCCTCCGCTGTACCCCACTCTACCCCACTTTCCCCCACCACCAACACCTTTAACACCCCTCCCGCCCGCGTGTCACACTAAATCCCCAGATAAAAAGCTGTTTTTCCGGTGGGAAGTTTTCCCGGCACCCCCTTGACATACCGCCAAAGTAGAGGTCTTCCCCGCGTAATCACGTACGCAACTCCCACCCCTTAGAAGCTAAATCTCCCCACCAGCCCCAGAATCCTGCAGCTTTGTCCGCCCCATCCCCACAAAACCGTCAGCGGCCCCCAGGGCTCCAGCCCCTAGCCCGCGCACGGTGGGTGAAAGTGGGGAATTGAGGGAGGGCGTCAAAAAGCACCGTCGCCACCACCCCCTTTTAGAAACGCCCCGTTTCTATGATAGAAACAGAGTGTTGCCATCTTGCGAACTATGGGATGGCACCTCATCAATTTTCTTCACCCACTAGGAAGATCCCCTATGTATCTAGCTTGGCGCGAGATGCTCTTCGCGCGTACCCGATTCATCCTCATGGGCGTGGTCCTTGCCCTCATGTCCATGCTCGTCGTCATCATCTCCGGCCTCACAGCAGGTTTGGTCAACGACGGCGTCTCCGGACTAAAAGCGATGGATGCCGACGTCGTCGCTTTCGCCGACGGCACCCAGAAAGATTCAGCTTTCACACGCTCGGTTGTCAACGCCTCTGATAGCACATCCTTCGCTCAGCACGACGGCGTGGAGGAAGCCGCTCCTCTTGGACTGACCATCGCCAATGCCCATAACCAAGACGGCACGGCAGTGGACCTGACCCTGCTGGGAGTAGAACCGGACTCCTTCGTGGCACCGGCAGGCTTGCCCGCACTTGACACCAACCGGGTCGACGGTCAGCCCAGCAACACCAAGCACGACATCGTCGTCTCCTCCACCCTGCAAGACGAGGGCATCGAGGTCGGCGACACCATCACGCTCGATCGCTTGGACATCCCGCTGAATGTCGTTGGGTTCACCGATAACCAGCGCACCTTCGGACACGTGGACGTGGCCTACCTGCCGCTCGACATCTGGCAAGAAATCCACGCCGGCGGGCGCCACGGCGAAGCCGTGAACCCAGACGCTTATGACGAAGCCTCCGTCATCGTCGCCCGCACGGCAGACAAGCCGGACACCGACGCCCTCACGGAACAGTCCGGCCTTGATGTTCGAACCCTCAAGGAGAGCTTCGACTCCTCCCCCGGCTATACCGCTGAGATGATGACCTTGTCCATGATCACGTGGTTCCTGTATGTCATTGCCGCGCTCGTGACCGGCGCCTTCTTCCTCGTGTGGACCATTCAGCGGGCCGGCAATATCGCCACCCTCCGCGCGATGGGCGCAACCAAGGGCTTCTTGTTGCGCGATAGCCTCGGACAGGCAGTCGTCATCCTTATCTTGTCCATCCTGGCAGGTGCGCTTGTCGCCGTGGGTCTGGGCAGCCTCCTGGAGCAGACTGCCATGCCTTATGCCACCGAATTCAGTTCCGTCATCAGTGGCGGCCTCATCCTCTTCGTCGCTGGATTGCTCGGCGCTTTCATCGCCGTTGTCCGTGTCACCCGAACCAACCCCCTCGCAGCCCTAGGAGAAAACCGATGAGCCCAGCTTTGGAACTAAAAGACGTCACCGTCAGCTACAGCGACGGCGACTCGCAGGTTAAGGCACTCGATTCCGTCAACCTCAGTATCAACCCCGGCGAATTTGTTGCTGTGGTTGGACCTTCAGGTTCCGGCAAGTCCACGCTGCTCGCTGTTGCGGGCGCATTGACGACGCCCGATTCCGGCCAGGTCCTCGTTGCGGGCGAAGATATTGTGCAGCTTGGCGACGCCGACCTGGCGCAGATCCGCCGCAACCACATCGGCTTCGTATTCCAGTCCACAGGCAACCTTCCTTCCGCGTTGACTGCGGAGGAACAGATCGAACTGGCCAGCAAAGTCATTGGTAAGACTGGGCGCTACTCCAGCACCGAACTCCTCGACAAGGTTGGCATGAAACATCGCGCCAAGCACCGCCCGGGTAGCCTGTCCGGCGGTGAACGGCAGCGCGTTGGCATCGCGCGCGCACTCGTTGGCGACCCACAGGTGCTGCTTGTCGACGAACCCACCGCAGCCCTGGATCGCGCACGCTCCCAGGAGATCGTTGCGCTCTTGGCACAAGAGTGCCATGACTTCAACGTCGCGGGCGTTATGGTCACTCACGACTACGAGGTTCTCGATCACTGCGACAAGGTCTATGAGATGGTCGACGGCCGCTTAACACCGGCCACCACCTCCGCCCAGCGATAAGCAAAGAATGCGCAGCTTAACGTAGACTCACACGCATGCCAAAGATCACTGAAACGACAGTAGCCGAGCACCGCGCCGTCCAGCACCGCGCGGTGCTCGAGGCTGCCGAAAAGCTGATCATCACAAGCCATGGTGCAGTCCCCACCTTGGCCGAAGTCGCCGCGGAGGTCGGTCTTGCCCGACCCAGCGTCTATCGATACGTATCATCCCAGCACGATTTACTGGTGCAGCTGCTAATTCAGGCCACCCAATCGTGGAATGAGCAGCTCGAGTCTGCCATGGCGGTAGCCTCCCCGGAGCCTAAGAAGCGTATCCACGCCTATGTCGACGCTACGCTCGAGCTCTTTATTCATAGTGCGCACGGCCATTTGATGACCGCCGCACAGCACTTCCCCCAAGCCTTTGCTGACGAGGCAGTGCAGAAGTCACATGGCGGATTCGCCTCCATCGTTGACGAGTTCTGCCCCGGCGTTTCCTCAGTAGATATCTCGTTGCTCAATGCGGCCATCGTCCGAGCCTCTGAACTGGCGGACGGCTCACCGGAAAAGCTCAAGAGCGCAACGCAAACCCTTTACGCAATGGCCGAAGCCATCCTGCCCTAGGCCACCGCATCAAAAAGCCCTCCGCGGATTACAGCGGAGGGCTCTTCGGACCGGCTTTTAGGCGCTTATGCGCTTAGCGGCCTTCAAAGCGACGACGGAAATTGTCTTCGAGGCGGTTTCCAACGTCACTACCCCCCTTCTTGGATTGCTTGCCGCGGCCCCGAATGGACGACTGCGCACCGACTGCAGCCAGAGAATCTTCCGAGTTCCCGCGCAGCATCCAGACGCCGGATCCAAACATGACCAGGAAGCCGAGGACCGAGAGGATTACAAACCACAGGGATTGCTGGGCCAATGCAATTCCGCCCACCATCATGCAGAGACCGACAACAATCAAGGCAACCCCACGGAGGGTGATAGCGCCCGAGTTCGCGCCGAAAGAAGTTTCACCGGACACCGACGCACCAAAATCAGGATCATTGGCCAGCAACGACTGCTCAATTTCACGCAACGCTTGCTGTTCGTGCTCAGAAAGGGCCACAGCGTCCTCCGTAGTGGGTTGGGGTTTAGGTAGTGGAACTGGGAAATAGGATTACTACCTCTATAACGTCAAGGATAGCGAGATAGTTCCCGCAAAGACAGTCCGCACGTTTTTAACCGCACTTCACCCCACCGCCAGGGCCTGCGCTCCGCATTAAGCCGCAAGACCGCCGAACCCCAGCTCAGACTCAGTCGCATCCACATAGCGGGCGGCAAGCGCCACATAGCGATAAACCGTATCAGGATCAGGGACCGGATCCAGTCCGGATGCCACTCGCGAACGCACACGCGAATAGTCCTTAAATTCCGCTGCCCACTGCGCATCAGCCGGGCCGATGAGCGCCACTTGCTCCCAAGCGGAGGTAGGCAAGCGCCGGCGACGTGACACCGTAGACGCCGCCACGCGAGCACCGGCAGCGCGCAGCGATGCGCGGTAGGCCATTTCTAAAGCATCCGCGAAACGCCCCTCCGCGGCGCTCTGGCGCGCGTCCGCCAACAAATCCAACGCTTGCCCCACGAAACGATCCCGGCGTACACACTGCAACGCCTCCCGGTTACGGCTCCGCGCCGCTGCTGTTGCTGAGATTACCTGTGCCATGACCTCTCCCCCTTGGGCTTCATCCTGAGCTTGTCGATAGAGACTGTGTTGTTGATTTCCTGTCGCTGTTTGTTGACGCAATTCACCTTAAAGCCACCTTCCTACATCCACCCCCAATTTTAGTTCACTTGTTCGATTTTGACAATAGATTTACCGAACTTCTCCATACTTTTCGAACATGCACGTCAAATTTGCCCGGGAAGGGTTCGCCGCCTGCTTTCACATACCGCAAGAATCTGTTGTTATTAGACATGTGAGTTACACGCTGCGCCGCCTAAGCCCCCAAGAGTTCGCCATTGCCCTGCCGCACTTGGTGGATATCTACATTGCAGCAATGAACTATGACCCCTCAGTACGCAACAGCTCCATCATGCGGTGGCGCGGAGATCTCATACGCCCGGGGTTTTCCTGCGTGGCGGCCACCACCGAAGACGGCATCACCGGCTTTGCCTACGGCTTTCTAGGCTCTCCTGATACCTGGTGGGACAAGCAACTCCGCCGAGCGCTCTCCAGCAACGGCGGCGCAACCCCGGAGCAAGAAGAGGTTCTCCACAACTATTTCGAACTGGCGGAGATCCACGTGCTGCCTGGAGAACAGGGCCGCGGCCTAGGGCGCGCACTGCTCGAAGCCTTAGCGTGGAACCTTCCCGCGCGCTACATCCTGCTTTCCACTCCGGAAGTTCCCAACGAGGCAAACTCCGCCTTCGGCCTCTACCGCAAAATGGGCTTTAGCGACTTCCTTCGCCAGCTCCATTACCCCGCCGATTCACGCCCCTTTGCCATCCTGCAATCAGCAGTGCCGCTAGCACCAGCCGGTACCGCTTAACCTGGCGTCTAAACCGTTCACCTGCCCAGGTAGAGTGGCAGGCGTGACTACTCCGCAAATACCTTCCCTGGACGATATTCCCGTAGCCGTACGCAAGGAGCTCGCGCTGTTCCTAGATAGTCAGCGCGACGCCATCGCGTCCATCGGTTCGCCGGTGACTAACGCGATCTCTTATTTGGAATCCTTCGTGCTGGACGGTGGAAAACGCATCCGCCCTCTCTACGCATGGGCAGGTTTTGTCGGCGCACATGGGCTCGAGGGCACGGAGTCCCCACAGGCGATGCTCCGCGCAGCTTCTTCCCTAGAATTCATCCAGGCTTGCGCCCTCATCCACGATGACATCGTGGATGCTTCCGATACACGCCGCGGCAATCCCACCGTCCACCGTGGCGTAGCCGCTCGCCATCGGGAGCTCGGGCTCAGCGGTGACGCTGACTTCTTCGGGCAGTCTCTCGCTATCCTTGTGGGCGACATGGCCTTAGTCTGGGCCGAGGACATGCTCCAGGATTCCGGCCTGAGCCCCGAGGCGCTCGCGCGCGCTCGTGCGCCATGGCGGGCGATGCGCCGTGAGGTTATTGGCGGGCAAATGCTGGATATTTGCCTCGAAGCGGAAGGCTCCGAGGATGCAACGTTGGCTGACTCAGTGAACCGTTTCAAGACCGCTGCGTACACCATCGAGCGCCCGCTGCATTTGGGTGCAGCAGTAGCGGGAGCACCCGAGAAGCTTGTTGCCGCTTTCCGCGGCTATGGACAAGACATCGGGGTCGCATTCCAGCTGCGCGATGATTTGTTGGGAGTCTTTGGTGACCCAGCAATTACCGGCAAACCCGCCGGTGATGATCTGCGCGAAGGCAAGCGCACGGTCCTCTTGTCATTGGCTCTGCAACGTGCGGATGCCACCGATCCCGCTGCTGCTGCGGAGCTTCGCCGCCTCATCGGCCAAACAGAGGATCCCGCAGATATCGCCCGCATGGCCCAGATCATTGCCGATTCCGGGGCGCCGGATGTCGTCGAGCAGCGCATCAGCGATCTCACACGTTCCGGCCTCGATCATCTGCACAACGCACAGGTTGACCCCGAGGTCACGGCGGTCTTGGAAGAACTTGCCCACAAGTCCACGGCCCGGCGGATGTAGCATGGCCCGCTCCGCATCCACGCGTGTGCCCCTGCGCATTCCTCATCCCCTGCCACTGGGCATCGTCTCCGCGATCGTCTTGGCGCTCGCCTCCTTCTCCGGCGGCGCGACCCGGAATCGCGGAGGTTTTCTTGAGGCACTCAACATCAGCTTCCTTGCTTATGGCCACGGCCGCAACATCGGCATGGTCCTCTACTGGGTCGGACTGTTTGGCCTCGTCGCCGCATGGGTGTTGGCGGGCCGCCACTTCATCGCCCCACAGCTCAAGAACCCGCAGCCAGACGGTGCACTGGCAGACATCCGCCGGATGTTGATCTGCTGGGTCACCCCGCTGCTGTGCGCCGCACCGCTGGCTTCCCGGGACGTGTACTCCTACCTCATGCAAGGCGCGATGGTGCGCGATGGTTTCGACCCCTACGTCGAGGGCGCAGCCGTTAACCCCGGCCCCTTCCTGCTTGAGGTCTCTCACGACTGGCGCAACACCACTACACCCTACGGGCCGCTACACCTGTGGATGGGCAACGGGGTCACCCACCTCGTGGGCGATAACGTTGCTGCGGGCATCATCGTCTACAAGGCAATTTCCGTCCTTGGTTTTGCAGCCATCGCCTGGTCAATTCCACGCCTAGCCCGAAGCATTGGCGGTGATCCAGCCCTAGCACTCTGGTTGGGAGTGGCGAATCCGGTGATGATTTTGCATCTGATCGGCGGCATGCACAACGAATCAGTCATGGTGGGGCTGGTATCGCTGGGCCTTCTCGCTGCTGTGCACCACAAGTTCCACCTCAGCCTCATACTCGTTGGCGTGGCAGTCTCCCTTAAAGCCACCGCCGTCTTCGCCGCGCCGTTTATCGTGTGGCTCATGCTGCACCGCTGGGCGCCGAAGGGAACGAAGCCGCTCAAGCGCCTCGGGTTCTTCCTGTTATCCGGCGTTATCGCCGTGGCGGAGGTCGCGTTGGCGGTAGCGGCGATCACGTGGGCGTCGGGAAGCTCCTGGGGCTGGCTGTCACAAATCAGCGGCAACTCTAAGGTCATCAACCCCTTGGCTGGTCCCACCCTGCTGGCCGATATTCTCGTGCCGCTCATCCAGGTCTTCTCCCCCGACACCACCTATAACGGCGTTCTCACCGTACTGCGCTCGGCCGCGATGCTTCTGATGCTCCTGGGCCTTGCCCTTGTGTGGTGGTGGGGGCGCACGGGCATTCGCCGCGCCATTGCCGCCACGGCCGCGGCCTACCAGGTGGCGTTCGTCTTCAACTCTGTGACGCTGCCGTGGTACTACGCCTCAGTACTCACGCTCATGGGAACCTTCCGCCCGCCACTGCCCCTGATTAAGCTCACCACCGGCGCAGCTCTCTTTATTGGTGTGGCCTTCGCCGGCGACGGCAATCACCAGCTCTACAACTGGTTCTGGGTGATTGCGATGGTGGTCGTGGCTTGGTTGTCCACGCAATGGATTTTCGACGGTGTTCCCCGCACCACGGGTGAACCGAATGCAGCAGGTGCGACGACAGCGCCTAAAACGCCGAAGCCTGCGCGCGCCGAATAACCTCCCGCGCGAGATGGCCGTGCAGTGCGTCGATGGGGCGGCCCGGTAGAGACTCATCCTCGGTAAAGAGGTGCGCCAGGATCTCGTTATCGCCCCATCCGTTGTCCGAAAGAACTGTAATGACACCGGACACGTGCTTGGAAATGACGCCCTTGGAGTTGAAGAACGCCTCCGGAACGAGGCGCTCCCCCTCGGCGTTTCGCCACACGATGAACTTACGCGCGTTGAGCAGATCGAAGACGCGCGTGATGGGGAGATCGAGCTTTTCAGCAACTTCTTTTAGCGTCAGCAGCTTTTCACCAGCGAGGAGCTGCGGTAGTTCTGGGTGGGGATTCTCGAAGTTGTTCTCAGAATTAGTCACGGACACAACTGTAGCCGGATCACACTTTGGGGCGCCGATCGGCCATACTGGAATCCATGACAAGGCTGAACGTGGGCGACATTCTTGAGGGACGCTACCGAATCGATCAGCCGATCGCTCGCGGTGGCATGTCCACCGTGTATCGCTGTGTCGACATGCGCCTCGGCCGCGCAGTGGCCGCCAAGGTCATGGATGAGCGCTACCACGATGACCCTGTCTTCGTCACCCGCTTCGAACGCGAGGCCCGCGCCATGGCGCAGCTGAGCCACCCCAATCTCGTCGCCGTGCATGACTTTTCTGCGGATGGTTTACCCATCTATCTCATCATGGAGCTCATTACCGGCGGCACCTTGCGAGAGCTCCTTGCCGAACGCGGGCCCATGCCGCCGCATGCCGCGGCCGGGGTCATGCACTCCGTGCTAGCCGGGCTCACCGAAGTCCACCACGCAGGCCTCGTGCACCGCGATATCAAGCCGGATAACGTTCTCATCACCGATAACCACCGGGTCAAGGTGGGTGACTTCGGCTTGGTGCGCTCCGCAAAGGCGGAACATGATAGCTCCGGCCAGATCGTCGGCACCGTAAGCTACCTCTCCCCCGAGCAAGTCACCGGCGCGGATATCACCCCGGCCTCCGATGTCTACTCGGCCGGAATCGTTCTGTTCGAGTTGCTGACGGGCACGGTCCCTTTCCACGGTGACACCCCGCTGGCGCACGCCACCGCGCGCGTGCACGCGGATGTGGTGGCACCCTCCTCCCGCATCGAGGGGGTGCCGATGCTTTTCGATGCCCTCGTGGCCACCGCCACTGCGCGTAACCCAGCCGAACGCTTCGCAGATGCTGGCGAATTCCTCGATGCTTTGGATGACGTTTCCCGTGAACTGCAACTGCCGCAATTCACGGTCCCCGTCCCGCGGAACTCGGCTGCCGCGCGTACCGCCGCGGTGCCCACAGACTTTTCGGGAACGGACAACACACGTGTCTTCGAAGCAACCTCTGCGATCCCCTCGCCCGATTCCCCCACGCGTGAAACGCGGGCAGAAACCCGCGAGGACGCTTTCCCCCCGCCTGCCGCACCGGTAGAAACCCCGGCACCCTCCCCCGCCGTTCCAGAACCATTTGCGGCCGGGGCCGAGGAGGAGCCGGAGGAACGTCCGTTGAGCAACCGCAGCGCAGTCGGGTTCATCGGGTTCCTCGTCCTCGTCGGCCTAGCCACCTTGGCTGTCGCCGTGGCCGCCTGGTGGTTTGGCTCCGGAGAATACGGCACCTGGCCGATTCTCTGGAGACCGTACTAGTTGCGCAGCATTTCTGCGATGAGGAAGGACAGCTCCAGCGATTGCTGGGTGTTCAGGCGCGGGTCTACGGCGGATTCGTAGCGGCCCGGCAGATCCACGTCCGTGATGTCTTCAGCGCCACCGAGGCACTCGGTGACGTCCTCACCGGTGAACTCCAGGTGCACGCCGCCCGGGTGGGTGCCCAGCTCGCGGTGTACCTCGAAGAAGCCCTGGACCTCGTCGACAATCTTGTCGAAGTGGCGGGTCTTGTAGCCGTTCGACGCCGTGAAGGTGTTTCCGTGCATCGGATCGGACTGCCACACCACCTTGTGGCCGGAGTCCTCCACTGCCTTGATGATCGGGGGCAGTACGGAGCGCACCTTATCGTGGCCCATACGGGCAATCATGGTGAGACGGCCCGGCTCACGGTTCGGGTCAAGCTTCTCCGCGTACTCCACTGCCTGCTCCGGCGTCACGCCAGGACCGAGCTTGATGCCCACGGGGTTGCCAATGATGGAAGCAAACGCCACGTGGAAGTCGTCGAGACCACGGGTACGCTCACCAATCCACAGCTGGTGCGCGGACAGGTCATAAAGCTTGGTCTCGCCGTTAGAGTCCGTACCCAAGCGCAGCATGGAACGCTCGTAATCCTTCAGCAAGGCCTCGTGGGAGCAGTAGATCTCCGCCGAGCGCAGGGTCTCATCCGACACCCCACAGGCGTTCATGAAAGCCAAGCCGTTTTCAATCTCATCAGCCAAGGCCTGGTAGCGAGCACCCGCCGGGGAGTTGGCCACGAATTCGCGGTTCCACTCGTGGAGGCGGTAAAGGTCCGCGGTTCCGGAGTGCGTCAGTGCGCGGACCAGGTTCATAGCCGCCGAGGAGTTCGCGTAGGCGCGAATCATGCGGGCGGGATCGTGGCGGCGGGACTCCTCGTTGGCCTCCACTCCATTGACGATGTCACCGCGGTAGTTGTACAGGCCGTTGGCATCCAGATCCGAGGAACGCGGCTTGGCGTACTGGCCAGCGATACGACCCAATTTCACCACCGGGGTGGACGCGCCATACGTCAGGACAACCGCCATCTGCAGCAGGGTCTTGATGTTGCCGCGGATGTGCGGCTCAGTGTTGGACTCGAAAGTCTCTGCGCAATCGCCGCCCTGGAGAAGGAAGGCTTTGCCCAAGGCGACGTCGGCAAGCTTGCGCTTGAGTTCCTCAATTTCCGGGGCCACAACGATTGGTGGGACGGATTCCAGGATCTTTCGCACGTTATCAGCCTGCAGCTGATCCCAGCTCGGCTGCTGCTTGGCCTCACGGGAAATGGCGTCTTGGAACTTCTCATTGATCCCCTCCGGCAGCGGCGGCAGATCAGGAAGCACTTCTTTGGGAATATCTACTGTCCAACTCACACCCAGTATTTAACCATCTTGGGCCTGTCGTGCGTTAGTTAATGGACTTTTAGGTCACGGTATTAATTCACGATCAGCTCACGCGGTTGCCCCGAGTCAGCGGCAAGTGCTGCTCACAGGTGCGAAACTTGGCCAGGTTATGACGGGCGTCGACCAACGCGTCGTGGTTACCGTTAGGCACGGGAGGTAGCTTGGGACGGCCGGCGAATTCCCAGTACTGCTTGAGCTCCCGGGTGTAGCGCGGTAGCCCCTTGGGCAGACTCGCCATGTCTCCCCACAGCTGCGCGAGAACCACGTGGTCATAAGCCCCTACCCAGGCCCACAGTTCGATGGGGGTGGAGTGGCGGCCCAAGAATTCCAGGAGTTCCTCGCGGATGGTCTCGCGTGATTTCCAGACCGGATCCGCCGGGCTCGGGAGCTTGTCCAGCACATTGTCGCGTACCCACGCGTTGGCCTTGCTCGGATCAAAATCAGTAGATACGGCGTAATACTCGCTTCCATCTTCTCCGACAACGCCGATGGAGACCAGTTCAATGGTCGATCCGTCCTCGATAAACTCGGTGTCGTAGAAGTAGCGCACGTCCCGTATCCTAGTCTGCTGCCTAGAGGAGCCGTGCCACTGGGGGCCTATACTCAACTGCGTGAAGAAAGCTCTCTCCTCGCCCCTCCTTCCTCTCCTTCTGGTGGGGCTGGCAACGGTGTCGGGGACTATCCATCTTGCGGCGTCGATGAACAGCGGCGGCATTGTGCCGTATTACCATGTTGACCTCGATGTCTACTGAGAGGGAGGGCAGGCCCTGCTCCGTGGGGAGAATCTCTACGCCCAAAGCTACATTCTCGGCAACGGAGTATCGCTGCCTTTTACTTACCCGCCTTTTGCTGCAGCGCTCTTTGCCTTGGTGTCGTGGATGCCGCTGTGGCCACTGTCTCTCCTCCTTACTGTGGCTTCGCTCGGTGCGCTCGGGGCATGTCTCTATGCCGCTATCTCACGGGGCTGTGCCTGGCCGCGGCCACTGACTTGTCCCCCACGGCGAGCAGCTGGAACTGGAGTGGTCCTGGTGGCAGCAGGCTCCAGGTAACGACTATTTCTTTGTCGTGGCGTTCCTTGTCTCAGTGAGTTTCTGGCTCAAACTCAAGCCTGCCGAGGGCGGTTCCGTGGTTCGCCTACTCGCACCGATCGGCGGCGGCTTCAGCGTCCAGCCCACAACGGGCACCTTGCCCAAGGCCCACAACACCAACGACGCAATCGCGCAATAAACAAAGCACATGCTGAGCCAGAACCAGGTATTTTCCAACGGCCACTGACCGGCCAGGCTTACCTCGCGTGGGTTGAGTGCCATGGGGTAGCCATAGAGGACGGTAAGGCCAATGGGGTGGCCGAGGTAGATGGGCAGCGTGTGGGAGCCGATGAACCGCAGTCCGGTGGATAGGACCGGTATATAGGACACGGCCACCGCCGCTGCAATTCCCACCGGAACTTCGAAGAACTGCTCTACCATGCGCACGAGAATATGGACGTCATCTCTCACCAACGCCTCCGTGCCTGGCAACAACCACGCGACCTCGACGGCCCCAGCGTAATTATCCCACGCGCGGCGGATAAAGAAGCCGATGGCATAGGCTCCAAGCATGCCGGAATACGCCCACAAGCTCCGGTAATCCCACTCGCCTTTGAAGGGAGCCTCGATAGCGGAAGCAAAGGCGGAGATTGCATCCCGGAAATAAGCAGCGGCGACAAAGACGGGAAGGAACATGATGGCCTTCGCAATCGAAGTGAACTGCGCCTGCCATGCGATGAACAGAATAGGGCTAAAACTCAGCGCTAGCGCCGCCCACCCGGGGAGCTTACGTACGCACCACAGAAAAAGATTAAACAGAATCAGTGAGTGAAGGAACCAGGCCATGGAGTGGCCCACGAGGAGGCTGGCCGTCATCTGGCTGAAATCGAACACGGGATCCCCGAATACCCAGTGGTACTCCACGCGCTTGGTCTGCTGCTCCACCAGCATCCACACCACATAAGGAACAAGAAAGTACCACAGGCGGCGAGTGAAGAGTTCTGCGAAGCTAAAGCGAAAAACCTTTTGCGCGAAGAACCCGCTCACCAAAAAGAACAGGGGCAGGCGCAGTGGGTCGAGCCACACGTTGAAAGCGGCCAACCACGTGTCACTAGATTCGGGCACGGTGAGCGTGATGTGCAACAGCACGACGCCCAGGATGGAAATCCCTTTCGCTACATCAGGCCACGCTAAGCGTTGAGACAGGGAGGAAGTCACTGACTACCGCGCCTCCGAACTGGGCTCGGCCCCTTCCGGGTAGCCGTGCCCAGCTTGCAGGGACGCCTTCACGTCGGAGGCATAGACGTCGACGTACGGCTCACCGGACAGCTCAGATAACTGCTTCATCACGAAGTCCGTGAAGGCACGCACGGTGGCGTGATCCTGCGGGTCAAGGTTGCGCTCAGCGGCCCATGCGTGGGGGTCGATGGGCTCGCCAACGCGCATGCCGACGCGCACCGGACGCGGAACCCACGAACCGATTGGATTAGCCTTCCGGGTGTTGATCATGGCGATCGGTATTACTGTCTCACCGGTGGTTAGCGCGATGCGGGCCATACCGGTGCGCCCCTTGTAGATGCGGCCATCGGGCGAACGAGTCCCCTCCGGGTAAATACCGAAGAGATCCCCGCGGCCCATAATTTTTTGTGCGCTCACCAGCATCGCGTCCCCGGCATCCTTGTTGACGCGATCGATCGGCACCTGCCCCACGGAGCTAAAGAACCACTTTTGCAGGCGGCCAACGAAACCGGGGGTGGTGAAGTACTCGCTCTTTGCCAAGAAGGTGATCTGCCGCGGGCACAACAGCGGAAAGTAGAAGGAGTCCATCACCGCTTGATGGGAGGATACCAAGATTGCCGGACCAGACTCCGGGATGCGATCCATACCTTCGGACCATGGGCGGTTCCACACTCGAAGGGCCGGGCCGAAAAAGATGTGCTTAAAGGCCCAGTACCACTTGTTTCGCATCGCTTATAGTCCTATCTGTGTGTGCCGAGCAAGCGGTACTGCTCGGTGAAAGAAAAATGTGCGGTGTTAACCTCGGTGCTCCTGGCGTGCGAGATCAGCGACTCCGATCATACCTGCCGCCGATCCCAACTTCGCGGTTGCGACTCGGGCCAGAGGCCTGTGACCGGCTCCGACGATTTGATGAGCCATGGCATCCCGCGCCCGATCCAGGTACAAATCCGCGTCCTTGGACACCCCGCCACCGATCACGATGAGCTCCGGGTCGAGCACATCTGCCACCATGGACAACCCTTGCCCGAGCCACTGACCGAAGTTCTCCATGACAGCTATCCCCAGCGGATCGCCCTGCCTAGCTGCTGCGGTGATCTCCTCGCCGGAGGGATTTTCTGGCAAGGTGGTGTCATACTCGCCGCGCAGCTCTGCGCAGGTGTCCGGCAGAGCGGTTCCGGAAGCGTAGCGCTCTAGGCACCCGCGCTTGCCGCAGGGGCAGAGGCGCCCGCCCGGAGACACAACAAGGTGCCCGAACTCCGGGGCGGTGCCGAAAGCTCCACGGTAGATTTTTCCCTCAGTAAAAAGCGTGGCGCCAATGCCCGTTCCCACGGCAAAGAAGACCCATTCTTCGGCACCGCGCCCAGCGCCAAAGCGCCATTCGCCCCACGCGGCTGAATTGGCGTCATGCTCAAGGCGGACCGGTACGTCCAAACGGCTGCTGAGGATCTCACGTACTGCAGCGTTACGCCACGGCAAATGCGGGGCGAAGCGTACAACTTCGCACTCGGGATCCAAAAAGCCCGCGAGGGCAAGCCCCACGGCCTCGATGTCATGGGATGCGGCCAAGTTGTCCACGCAGCGAACGATATCATCTTCGAGTGTCTGCGCTTCCCTGGCCGTGGGGACGCTTGTCGAATCCACAATCTCTCCGGCGGGATTAATCACCGCGGCCCGCAAGTTGGTTCCACCAATATCGAACCCGATGGTGAGGCCACTGTGGCCACCGTCAGCGGAGGAAGTGTGTTCAAGCATGACTAGTAGGATATACCCCGACCTGCCCACGATCACATTCCAGAACCTCACGCAATCGGGCGCCCATGATTTCCCACGTCCAGTGCTCCTCCACGTGACGGCGCCCTGCCACCCCCATGCGGTGGGCCCCGGGGACGTCGCCAAGCAGCGTGCACAGGGCCTGCTCAAGCTCCGGAACCGAGGAGCCGCGCACGACGATGCCAGTCTCGGGCATTACTGTTTCCGGTGCCCCACCGGAGTCGCCCGCAATGACCGGCAACCCCGCCGCTTGTGCCTCTAGGTAAACGATGCCAAGGCCCTCGACGTCGAGTCCCCCACCCCGCGTGCGCGCCGGCATGGCAAAAACATCGGCAGCATGAAGAGCCAACTGCAACTCTTCGGTGTCCCGTGCCTCCTGCAACACTGCGTCGGGGCAGTACAGACGCGCTAGCTCGCGCAATGTCTGCTCATAGCGTCCGCGGCCGATGATGAGTACCTGGGCATCCGGGAAGCGTGCCCGTACAGCCGGCATCGCCCGCAAGAGCTGGTCCTGGCCTTTGCGGGGAACCAAGCGGGAGATGCACACGATGACGGGGCCGGGGCCGAGGCCAAAGTGCTCCCGCGCGCTCTGCTTTTCTCCACCCGTGGCCGGAGTGAAGTCTTCTAGATTAACCGCGGAAGGCAGGTGCACCCAGCGCGCATGGGTACCAAACGCGGGTTCCAACCTGGTGCGCGTGTAGTCCGAGATATACGTGATGACATCGGCATTCTGGCCAATGCGACGCAGGGCCTGCCGGGCTATGGGAAGCATGGACCAGCCCACCTCGTGACCGTGCGTCGTGGCAACGATCCGGCGAGCGCCCGCCGCCCGGGCCGCCGACGCCATAAGGGCGAGCGGGGCCGCCGCTCCAAACCACACGGTCTCGATATCGTATTCACGAATCAGGCTCTGCATCCGGCGCGCGGTGGCTGGTGTCGGAAGCATGATAGTGCGTGGCCAGCGAACCACGGTATACGGCAGCGTCGAGTCATACTCGGCAGCGTCAGTATCTTGGGTCGAGGCGAAGACGACGACATCCTCCGAGTTGAGGGTTGTCAAGAAATCTCGAAGGTACGACTGAATCCCGCCGATGGTGGGCGGGAAATCATTCGTTACCAGGAGTGTGCGCGCCATAGTCTAGTAGCGAACGGCGCCTTGAACGGGCATGGAATGAAGCGGCACCACCGCCACGGGAACGCCATAGGTGGAGGCGTGAACCACCTGACCATCGCCGATATACATTCCCACGTGGGTAATGCCGGCGTAATAGCCCACGATGTCTCCGGGCTGTAGTTCATCGATCGGTACTGGGGTGCCGCCAGCAATCTGCGCCTGCGAGGTGCGCGGGATACTCTTCCCCATCTGTTGATAGCTCCACACCATCAGGCCGGAACAATCGAACACATCAGGGCCCGTCGCACCCCAGCCATACGGGGCGCCAATTCGGGTAAGTGCTGCTTGGACAGCGGCGGACCCCGAACCATCGGCCAACGCAGCTAGATCAAGGTTGGAAGAGCCACCGAAGTGCTCAACCCATGCCTGGCGCGCCTCGGGACTCAAGCCATCAACCTTGGATTCGAGTTCCTTCTGCTGCTCTTCCAGGTCAGCCTGCTCCTTGAGAACTGCATTGCGCTGTGCCTGCAATTCGTCGCGCTTGAGGCGCGCTTCCTCAGTAGCATCGACTGCCTGTTGATGCGCCTCATCGGCCGCGGCGGCGGCAGCCACCATGGCTTCCTCTTCACGCTTGGCAGCCTTCGTCAAAGCCCCCAGGTACCCCATGCGCTCGACCGCGCTAGCTACGTCGTTGGCATCAAGGGCTGCCGACACTGGCGTCGCCGCGCTTCGGCGGTAGCGCGACTGTGCCAGGGAATCGATCCGCTGCTGTTGCTCAGCTACAACCACGGAAGCGCCTTCGAACTTGCGCTGCGCCTCCTCAGCCTTACGTTCCAGCTGGCCGATCTCCTTCTCCGATTCTGCGAGCTCATCCTCAAGCCCCTTGACTTCCTCACCCTTGGCAGAAACGCGCTGGGCGACGTCCGCCATGCGCTCAATGAGATCGTTCAAATCCTCGGATGGCTGCTCCTGTGCCGCTTCTTGTGGTTGCTCTTGGAGGAACTCTTGAGCGATTGCGGATGGAGACAACACCACCACCGGAGCCGCACCCACAACGATTGCAGCGACGGCACACGCAATGCCACGACGCGACATGAATACCCCCGAAACTAAGAGAAGGTTAATAGCTGACTGAACTATACCCTCAGTCAAGCAAAAGCGTAACGGCTTCTAGAATAGCCGAACCCCTTCCCCACCCTCGCCATCAACATGGCAAGAGCAGTGGAAGGGGTTCGACAAACTGCCGGGTTCACTTAGAAGCGAACAGCGGAGTGAATCGGCATGTAGTTCAGGGAGCGCTCGCCGACCGGGGTGCCGGAGTTCAGCGCGTCAATGATGGTGCCGTGGCCGGTGTAGATACCAACGTGGGATGCACCGGAGTAGTAGACAATAATGTCGCCCGGCTGCAGGGCATCGAGGGAAACCGGGGTACCCGCGGAAGCCTGCGCCTGCGAAGTGCGCGGAATGGACACGCCAGCCTGGCGGTAAGCCCACGAGGTCAGACCAGAGCAGTCAAAAGCGCTCGGGCCGTTGGCGCCATAGACGTACGGGGAACCGACGGCGGAGCGAGCAGCCTCGAGAACCTTCTCACCCACGGACTGAACCGGAGCCGGTGCCGGAGCCTCAGCTACTGGAGCCTCCACAGCAGCGGCATAGCCAGCGCCCTGGTCAGCCTTGAAGGCCGGAATGTAACGGTCAATGTTCGGCAGCTGCTTGATATTCGGGACGTTCTCCAGACCAGCAACCTCGAAACGGATATCAGTCTCCGGAACAACAACCTCAGCTGCATTAGCAGCGGCCGGGACGGTAACAGCTGCGGTTGCAGCAACAGCAGCAGTGGATGCGATGCGACGGGTGTTCAGGTTGCCCTGACGACGGTGCTTAGCCACGAATTTAAACTCCAAATCTTCCTGCGCGCCTACTTTCGCTCACTGGGAGAAGGCATTCCATACGCACGCTCTCCACATGACGCGAACAAAAGCTCTAACCCAAGGGCGGGCCTAGCGTTCGACGATGACCCGTTCCTGTAGGACCATCTCCGCTCGGCCCCCGAATGTTTAGGAGGGGCCAGACGCGGCGCTTAAATCTTCAGTTCGTATTGAGCACCGGTGATGTGTACACCGTGGCGGTAACTCAATGTCTCGAATAGGTTACGAAATCATCACGAGCGATGTCGAGTCAGAAACGCAAAACCAGCTTCGTTACCGTCCCGTTATCAAATGGAAACCTAAACGACACGGCCCCCAACGGCTCCAGTTCATTACGTACATGTGACCGGCAGATACTTGCGCTCACCTGCAGTAACCCAGAGGGCCTTTCACTCCACACCACTAGACCTTTACCCCGACCTAAAGGCCCAAAGGGCCCCCGAAAATATACGGTGTAACCTTCATCACACTCATGTAACTCGCCGTCACATCGACCCCATTTGACCCACTGCCCCCTCCTGAAACCATGCAACAAAGTGGTTCTCTCCTGCGGTTTTATGTCGACCGCGTCACTCCCCCCGAGCAAATGAGAGACCTCCGCGTTGGTGCATTGCACCGCAATCGCCGCACATCAGACAACCTACAAGGAGGTTAACTGTGGGTAAACACCTCGACAGGTAAACAACGTGGAGGCCACGAGCCCGCTTTCCCAGCCAGCTCGGTGCCCGCAAGCCGCTCCTCTGTCATCGCATGCACTCACACAAGCTGCAAGCGACCTAGAGCACCCGCCCTACACGCCCGGGCGTGAAAGAGCCCTGTATCTAGCGAACTCCTTTGAAGCACCCTTCGCGCTCACCCAGCGTGCTGGTGGCGGCTGTTTAAGGCCTATGGTGACCGCGGCGGGATCTCATGCTTCTTCAACCAAGCCAGTCATAACCTGACTTCGGCCGATTTAGTGCAGAGACAGAATAATTCCTCCCCCACCCAAAATCACGAGTTAGTAGCGTCAAGAGCCCCGTTGCTTACCCACCCATGACCCAACTCGGGCTGAAGAGAACACATGAATCTAGACAGCTCTAAGGGCCCGTTTCCCCGCAACGCTACAAAAGGAAATGAGAACAGGAAATGAGAACGCAAAAGCCCGTCCCTATTCTCCTGTGTGATGGAGAAAGGAACGGGCTCTGTGAGCGTGTTTCAGCGAGTGATGGCGCTAGATGCGGCCATTCTCCTCGTCTTCGCGGCGGTTAGCCTCGTTGAGCTGACGGAACATCTCCGCCTCCTCAGCGTGGTTCTCGTGGCGAATCTCGTTGACTCGGGAGACGATAGCCGAGTCATCGGAAGAGAAGATTCCCTGAGTCTCGGAGTCGGCCAAACCAAGCTGGTTGAGCTGCTTCGGAACCGGAGCACCGGCGTACTCGAGCGGCACCGGGTGGCCGTGCTCGTCCACCGGACCAAGCGGCTGGTGAACCTCGATGAAGGCACCGTTCGGCAGCTGCTTGATGACACCGGTCTCGATACCGTGCTCCAGAACCTCACGGTCAGAGCGCTGCAGACCAACACAGATGCGGTAGGTCATGAAGTATGCAATCGGCGGCAGCACAATCAGACCGATACGGCCAACCCAGGTCATCGCATTCAGCGAGATCTGGAAGAAGTGAGCCACGTGGTCGTTACCACCAGACAACGTTACCAGCAGGAAGAAGACGATGGCAGCTGCACCGATAGCGGAGCGAACCGGGACATCGCGCGGGCGCTGCAGGAGGTTGTGGTGAGCGTCGTCACCAGTCAGCTTCTTCTCAATGAAGGGGTAGGCGAAGAGCAGGACAACCATGAGACCACAGAGCAGTGCAACCCAGAACGCAGACGGGATGGTGTAGTTACCGATGTAGAGCTCCCATGCCGGCATGACACGAGCAACACCGTCAGTCCACAGCATGTAGATATCCGGCTGGGAACCAGCGGAAACCTGGGATGGGTTGTACGGGCCAAGGTTCCAGATGGCGTTAATCGTCATCAGGCCGGAGATGAGCGCCAGAACGCCGGCGACCATCATGCCCATGCCGATTGCCTTGGTGGCGAAGACCGGCATAATGCGGACACCCACGACGTTGTTCTCAGCGCGACCCGGTCCAGGGAACTGGGTGTGCTTCTGGAACCATACCATGATGAGGTGTGCTGCGATAAGGCCCAGGATGATGCCCGGGATAACCAGCACGTGCAGGATGTAGAAGCGGTCCAGCATGAGGTCGGACGGGAAGTCGCCACCGAAGATGGCCCAGTGCAGCCAGGTACCGATGATCGGCAGACCCAGGATGATGGCGGACATGATTCGCAGACCAACACCGGAGAGCAGGTCATCCGGAAGGGAGTAACCGAGGAAGCCCTCGACCATGCCCAGCAGGATAAGCGCGCAACCGATAATCCAGTTGGCCTCACGCGGGCGACGGAACGCGCCCGTGAAGAAGATGCGCAGCATGTGGGCAATCATGGACATCATGAACATGAGTGCTGCCCAGTGGTGCATCTGGCGCACAAACAGCCCGCCGCGGACCTCAAAGGAGATATCGAGTGCCGTTGCGTAGGCGCGAGACATCTCCACGCCGTTCAGCGGGGTGTATCCACCGTCGTAGATGACCTTCGTAATGGAAGGGTCGAAGAACAGCGCGAGGTAGATACCGGTCAGCAACAAGATGATGAAGCTGTACAGTGCCATCTCACCGAGCATGAAGGACCAGTGAGTGGGAAAGACTTTGTTGAGCTGGGTACGCAGGACGCCGGCAGCGGAGTACCGCTCGTCCATGTTGTTACCCATCTGTGCAAGTTTGTTACTCATTATGACTTACGCTCCCAGAATGCAGGTCCGACAGGCTCGATGAAGTTGCCCTTAGCAATGAGGTAGCCCTCATCGTCCACGTCAATTGGCAGCTGCGGCAGCGCACGGGCTGCCGGGCCGAAGACCGGCTTGCCGTAGTGCAACGCATCGAACTGCGACTGGTGGCACGGGCAAAGAATGCGGTTGGTCTGAGCCTCGTACAGCGAGGTCGGGCAACCAATGTGGGTACAGATCTTGGAGTAGGCGTAGTAATCGCCGTAGTGGAAGTCTTCCTGACCCTTGCGCTCGATAGCCTTCTTGGCGTCATCGTTGCGCAGGCGGATGAGCATCACAGCGTTGCGGTTACCGTGGATGGAGTGCATGTGGTTCTCGTAGACGTCCTTGTCCTCGGAGTACTCTGCACCGTCGTTGACATCCTCAGCAGCCAGCGGGAAGACAGTCTCCATACCGCCTGCAGCCAGATCCTCCGGGCGCACACGCACCAGGCGGGTCACACCACGGGTGGTGTAGTGAGAGCCGGACTCCCCTTCGTGCTTTTCGGCGATGGTACCGGTGTCGCGTGCGAGGTAGAGCTTGACGCCCTTCTCGTGCATGGTCCAGCCGGAGGTCCACAGGGTGCCGTCACCCATGTAGTTCAATTCGTGACGCTTCTTCCACGGGTTGTTGATGGCACCACCCAGCGGAGCAATCACCGCCAGGCCGAACAGCACGCTGGCACCGCCGAGCAGGCCCTTGATGGTGGAACGGCGACCCAGGGTCGAAGTGTTCCAAGAATCATTCAGCAGCGCGGTCAGCGTGCGGCGATCAACTTCATCGGAAGGACCGTCATGGCGGCGCTGAACCGAGATCTCCTCGGGGAGAATCTTCTTGACGTACTGAACGATGGCAAAGCCCAAGCCCAAGATGCACAGACCAGAGGTCAGGCCAAGCAACGGCGTGTAGAGGGTGTGCCACCACATGCCGTCCTCGCCGAGCATCTTGTACTCCCACGGCCAGAAGAGGTAAACGGCCAGAAAAGCAATGCCCATCAGGACGGAGATGATGAGCCAGAAGGTGACGTTTGCAACGGCACGCTTCTCGGCGGGATCGCCCTCTACCGGGAAGCGCTCCTTGCGGAACGCAACGGTAACATCGTCCAGCTCAGTACCGAGGGCTGCGAGCTCGTCGTTGCTCATAGCATCGAGCTCTTTGCGAGAGTAATTCTTCTTTACGTTGCTCATGAGCGAGATCCAATCCACATAGCGGCAACGCACAGAAGGCTGATGCCGATGATCCACATTGCCAGGCCCTCAGCCACCGGACCGAGGCCGCCGAGCGACCAACCAGCCGGAGACGGGGTTTCCTTCGCAGACTTGAGGTAGGCGATGATGTCCTTCTTCTCATCTGCAGTCAGCTGACGGTCGGAGAACTTCGGCATGTTCTGCGGGCCGGTCAGCATTGCCTGGTAGATCTCCTGCTCGTTAGCCGGGTCGAGCGGCGGCGCGAACTTACCGGAGGACAGAGCGCCGCCCCTACCGGTGAAGTTGTGGCAGGACGCGCAGTTCATGCGGAAGAGCTCGGAGCCCTTGGCTACGTCCTCGGCCTGAATCTGGCCGTTGTAGTTGGCACCACGCAGGGACTCCTGCGCTACGGAGCCATCCTCGTCGTAGACGATGTCAGCGCCGCCACCGTTGGCAGCAACATAGGCAGCCAGCGCAAGGGTCTGCTGCTCGGTGTAACGCGGGGTCTTGCGCTCAGCCTGTGCGTCGTTAGACATCATCGGCATACGGCCGGAGTGCACCTGGAAGTACACAGAGCCGGCACCGATACCAACGAGGGACGGGCCGCGGTCCTGGATACCCTGCAGGTTGGCACCGTGGCAGGTGATACAAGCGACTTCGTAGATGTCCTTGCCCTCTTGAACGAGTGCCTGGTCATCCTTGGCAGCAGTAGCCACCTGTGCGTCAGGGGTCAGGGCGGAAGCCAAGACACCTGCGCCGGTAAGCCCGATGCTCAGTGCAAAGACGCCAGCAAGCGTGCGCTTCGCCTTGCGGCGACGGCGGGTCTTCTTAGCCGCGGCAGTGGTGTCTTCCACTGCGGCGGGCTGCTGGATGTTATCCATCATTTTCCTTTAGATAACTCGTACATGGAGATGAATGACTGTAGGCCGGTTACTCTCCGGCGACTACGGCCTACTGAACTAGGTAGATGACTACGAACACGCCAATCCACACAACGTCAACGAAGTGCCAGTAGTAAGACACTGCCATTGCCGCGGTGGCCTGTGCAGGCGTGAACTTGGAGCGAGCAATTCGCGCCAAGATAATTCCGAAAGCGATCAGACCCGCAGTCACGTGTGCAGCGTGGAAGCCGGTCAGGATGTAGAAGACCGAACCGAAGACGCTGGCCTGAACAGTGACACCTGCCATGATCAACTCTGCCCACTCGAACGCCATGATGCCCAAGAAGACAACACCCAACGCGATGGTTACCGAGTACCAGAGTCGGAGCTTGTATACGTCACCCCTTTCTGCTGCGAAAACGCCGAACTGAGAGGTCACGGAAGAAAGGACCAGGACACTCGTAATGAGGAAGCCCATGGGCACGTTGATGTGCGCCGTGTGCTCAGCCCAGTCACCCTCCTGGCCGTTCGCGCGCGATGTGAACCACATCGCGAACAGTCCAGCAAAGAACATCAATTCCTGAGACAGGAACACGATGGTGCCGACGCTGACCATGTTGGGTCGGTTCAGCGCGGCAACACGTGGTGCTGCCATACCTTGGTTAGAAACTACGCTCGTCACGCATAACAGTATGGCTGGTCTGACCGCATAAGTCATCTCATTTCCCCCCGATTTTTTTGAGTCCCCGACCTAGACCTTCACAGTTTTCACCCGGGGTGAGAACTGCATGTCTTTCAGTAAACAATCGGGAACTTTTTAGCACGCTTTACGACGCCCCATCCCTGCAGGTAGTGCGACTTAGTAACGCACGTTGTGAAGCCGGCAACATGCCGAGCAGAAGGGCATGCCCTGCACGATGCAGAGTCGAGCAGACCGACCCCCATGAGATAAATCACACCCGGTATTGCGAGCGAAAGTGCAGGTCTGCAACTTTCGGATGACCCCCGTAAAAATAGCCGTTAACGTGCTGGAATTCTCAGAAGAGCCCGACAGCGACACCTTTCAGCAACCGCACTCTCCCCCACGTCTCCACCCTTAAAGAAATTTTTTCACGTTTTCGGGAACTTTCTGCGCCGCGGCACGACGAAGCCAAAACGCGACAAAACCTCCGCCCCGATACGAGGCGGAGGTGTGAGAAGTCGTGGCGCTAGGACGCGCGGCAGAAAGGTTCAGCGTTAGTGCTTTTCCTTCGGAAGACCATACTGCAGTGACAGGCCGGTCACGGAGGCGACGAGCAGGACTGCGCCCAGGATAATCATCCAGAAGTAGAGGTAGATGATGCCGAGGCCGAGAACCGCAATCGAACCAGTCATACACAGCGGCCAGATGGAGCTGGGAGAGAAGAAGCCGAGAATACCGGCTGCGTCTTCGGTCTCCGCTTCTTCCCAATCTTCCGGAGCGATGTCGGAACGATTATCGGTGAAGTGCAGGTAGCCACCCAGCATAAGGCAGAGCAGCGTAGCGAGCACCATGCCCACGATGCCGACCCACTCGGTGCCGTACATGTAGCCATCATCCTTGACGTAGTTAACGCCAATGATGTAGACGATGAGCGACACGAAGAGGTAGGTCGCGATGGAATAAAAGACCTTAGATGTTGCACGCATTTTCTATCAGTTCCTTTTCGTATGCCGCCTTCTGCTTGAAAACAAAGTTGTCGGCATCGCGGATGTAGCGCAACAAATTGAAAGAAGCGGCGGTAACTGCGTAAGGATCATCAC